>JBBTCX010000001.1:0-7340 GCA_038043045.1 Planctomycetota bacterium
ATGAGGAAAACCGGAGAACTGCTCAAATTCAACTACAGTCGGGACAATTTCTGGCGGCAGTACACTCCCGGGCAACGCCGCTTCCTCCAACACGACCCGTCAGTGACTATCACGACCCGCACGTCGCCAGACACATCCCTTTGGGTTTGTTTGCGCTTGGCCGTCAGCGACTCCTGGTGGCGCTCGCGCGGTTAACAGGTCGGCCTGGTTTTCCCTGGGGTTTAGGGCATTCAGCCAAGGTTCGAAACGGTTACGTTCGGGGAGGTCAAAGTGCTACCGCGAAATTCGGTGGTTTTTTTGTTAACGGCACGACGTGGAAACTCCTAACGCGAGGATTGCCGTAACTATGGCTTTTACCTGAAGTTATGCGCCAGCCATCCATTGGCCACGCTCTCTGTTTGCAACGCTACATTCACCTGCCCGAATGCAACCCCTAGGGTTACATTCGCAACCCCGCGTGAAACTCTCGAACTCTCTGCCTCTCTCGGTTAACACCCAGGTTTGGTTAACAGGAGGGTTACGTTCGGACTCCAGCCACAACTCGAACTCTCTTTGCGTATATATCAGATAGACCGCCGCGTGCAGTCGGCGGCAGATTTCGACGACTTCGCCAGACGATCGGCCGGGCGCGAAGCGCACGTCGGCGTGGGCTACGGAGACCTCGCCCATGCGCCCCGCGCCCGATGACCCATCCCCCCTTTCGCCCCAGGAATGCATGCGCTGACTGACGACATACGTGACTGAACATCCCCCTGGATTGGGCGCTGAAGTTCGACGAACGTTTCTTTGACGATCATATTATTCCTGCCATAATTGGCGCGGTGGCGGTCGTTTCAATCCAGGCGCAGACGTCGGCCTGTCCGACCGTCGCAATAGAGGATTCGGTTTGACCGAAAAGCAATTCTCGCGCCGTTTTCAGCAAATCGCGGTTCGGTTTCGGCAGCTGATCAACCGGACGGACACCGCACGGATCGAGCAACTTCGGTACGATTTCGGATCGTATCTTCTTGAAGCGGCAGGCGCCCTCGAAAGCGCTACAAATGCTAAATTAGTCTCTCGCTGGGATAGCCTACGTACAGTGATACTGGCGACTGCTCACCGTGCGTTTCCGGGTGCATCCATTCTCGTCAACGGAGTTTCCGTCAAGCTGAAGTCCACTCCCCGGTATTTCGAGGTACTACGCGGCCAAAAGGCCGACAGAGACCGCCTGTGTCTGCTTTGGACTTTTTGTGTTGGTAGCTACTTGGCAAAGGAACATCCGCTGCGGTTTCCTGCCGATGCCGGTGAACGTGACTGGTCACATTCTCGCCGTGATCTCTCGGTCCCGCCGTTCATTGAATATTTTTCGGATGAGGAAGCGGCCAAATTGGGGGTGCCACTTCGCACATCTGTGGCCAACGAGGACAAGTGCGTTATCAAGAGTTGGACCGTTCCAGAACAGGGAATCGTGAAGGACGAAAGCGCGCTGGGGGAACTGGTCGGCGACGAAGCCGACGAACGCCATCGCTTTCGACTTCGTGCCGAGGTCTACGAAACCGCGTGCGAGGTACTCGCGGAACTGATCGAACGACCTTGCGACATGCCCGAAGTCATCCTTGGGCCCCGAACTTCCACTGATCGTCACGAGTGGAACCCACGTCCCGGTTACGTCGGTCGAAAGGCTATTTGCACCCACGAACGATTCAAGAAACAAGGAAAGAACCCATCCGCGACTACGATCGACGGCTGGGTGAAGAGTGCCAAGAGTCACGGTGCCCTCATCCAGATCGAAAAAGATCCTGCAAACCACGAGAACTACTATGCTGAAGAATGGATCATGGAGCGGATCGGCACTTGGAATCCGCGCAAACCTAAAACGTAGCGCGCCAACGTAAACGTAACCCGCCCTTACGAATTGATACGTTCCAATTCGTGTTGAATACTCCATGAACATGGAGGATCACACGATGAACAACGAGCCACTAGTCTCCGCCGGGCAGGTTGCCGATCACTTCGGCGTCTGTGTCGGTACGGTGAATGCCTGGGTGCGGGAACGTCGCATTCCATGTGTACGCCCATCGCGCCGGGTGGTCCGGTTTCACCTGTCCGAAGTCGAGGCCGCGCTGCGACAAGACATGCAGAGCGACGATACCGAAAAGGCGGCGCCGTCGCGATGACACCGACCGTAAGAGACAACAAAGACAGCGCGCCCGACCACCACGATCGTTTGCGCGAGCTGACCGCCATACTGGCCGAGGGGATTCACCGCTTACGGGTAAATCGTTCGGTTGAGCCGGAATGCCGCGAAATACCATCGGAATCCTCGCAAACCGGCCTTGATCCGGGGGCGCGGTCTTGCCCTGATGAATCCGTGTTTACAACGCGAGAGCGCGGAGATTCTTGATGGCCATCGACATAGATGTGGCAATGAAGGAATTGCACCGCATGACAGTCACGCAACTCCGTGAGCGCTATACAGAAGTCTTCGGCGAAGCGGCGCGGTCGTTCAACAAACAGCACCTCATCAAACGCGTCGCTTGGCGGCTCCAGGCGTTGGACGAGGGTGACTTATCGGAGCGTGCTCGCCGCCGCGCTCGTGAGCTGGCCAACGACGCCGACCTGCGCATCCGACCTCCGGCTGCGCTGGCCGAGGCACAAGAGAACGGTGGAACGAACACGACACCGTTTCGCGTGGCGCAGGATACCCGCCTCCCGATGCCGGGCACACTGTTGAAGCGTACGTACAAAGGCCAAACGGTTCAAGTGCGTGTCATGCCCCGAGGATTCGAGTTCAACGGCGAGGTCTACCGTTCTCTGTCCGCCGTGGCCCGCAAGATCACCGGCGGGCATTGGAACGGATACTACTTTTTCGGATTGGAAAAACCCACCAGGGAGTCCGCCGAATGAAACTCAATGGAAATGGAAACGGTAAGATCCGCGTGGCGCAACACATACGCTGCGCAATCTACACTCGCAAGAGCACCGAGGAAGGTCTGGATCAGGAGTTCAACTCCCTCGACGCCCAGCGGGAAGCCGCCGAATCCTACATTTCAAGTCAACAGCACGAGGGCTGGGTTTGCCTGCCTGATCGGTACGACGACGGCGGGTTCACCGGCGGCAGCATGGACCGCCCCGCCCTCCGGCGACTCCTGGCCGACATCGAGGCCGGCAAGGTCGACTGCATCGTCGTTTACAAAGTGGATCGGCTCAGTCGCAGCCTTATCGACTTCTCCAAGATCGTGGACTCGCTCGAGCGGCACAAGGTCTCCTTCGTCTCCGTCACTCAGCAATTCAACACCGGCACATCGATGGGACGCCTGATGCTCAACGTGTTGCTTTCGTTCGCCCAATTCGAACGCGAGATCATTTCCGAGCGGACACGCGACAAGATCGCCGCCACCAGGCGCAAGGGCAAATGGTCGGGCGGCCATCCTCTCCTCGGCTACGACGTTGAGCAGGCACCGGGCGGGTCGAGATTGGTGGTGAACGAAGAAGAAGCGGCGCGCGTGCGAAACATTTTCGACCTGTACCTCGAAAAGCAATCGCTCATTCAAACAACCGCTGAGTTAAACGCCAAAGGCTGGACGACGAAACGGTGGACGACGAGCAAAGGCTCGCAGCGCGGCGGCCGGCGATTCGAAAAGTCCTGTCTCCAGCGGCTGCTGACCAACGTGGTGTACCTCGGCAAGGTGCGCTACAAAGACGAGGTCCACCTCGGCGAACACACAGGCATCGTTGATCAAGCGATATGGGAGCGCGCGCAGAGACTAATGCGTCTCAACGGTCGCACCGGCGGTGCGCACATCCGAAACAAATACGGCGCGCTTCTGAAGGGTTTGTTGCACTGCAAGCCGTGCAACCGGGCCATGACGCATTCGTACACCAGCAAGGGCAACTGGCGCTATCGCTATTACGTCTGCCAGACGGCACAGAAGCAGGGCTGGCACGCATGTCCGTCGAAATCCGTTCCCGCCGAGGCGATCGAGCGGTTCGTCGTCGAGCAGATTCGAGCCATCGGGAAAGACCCGGCGGTGATGGCGATGGTCCTTGAACAGGCCCGGGCGCAGGCAATAGAGGAGACGGAGGCGCTGGAAGGCGATACCCGGATCGTCGAACGAGAAATCGGTCGGATTCAATCCGAGATCAACCAAGTCGTTATCGACGCGGCCACCAACAGCCACGCGGCAAGTCGATTGGCGGAGTTGCACGAACGTCTCCAGAAGGCCGAGCGACGCCTGATCGAGTTGGGCAATCAGGCCGAACGAGCGCGGCGAGGCCTGGTGAGTAAGGCCGAGGTTGACTCGGCGCTCGAAGCGTTCATGCCGCTTTGGGATTCGCTCAGTCCTCGGGAACAGGCGCGCGTGCTGCGCTTGCTGATCCAGTGCGTCGAATACGACGGCGCCAAGGGTAAGATCGCCGTGACATTCCACGCCAACGGAATCAGGACGCTGAGTCAGGGCGACGAGGTCGACAGAATGGAGGCAGAGGCATGTCCGGCTGCATGACGGTGGAGTTCGATGTTCACTTCACACGCGGCTCCGCTGGGCGACGCGAGATCGTAACGGGCGAAGCACTGGCGAAGCCCGAGTTGCCCGAGGGTTCGATTCCACGCGTGGCCCGGTTGATGGCCCTGGCTATTCGTTGTGAGGAACTCATTCGTTGCGGCGAAGTGACAGACTATGCCGAGCTGGCCCGTCTCGGCCACGTCACTCGGGCGCGGATGACACAAATCATGAACCTGCTCCATCTCGCCCCGAGCATCCAGGAAGAGATTCTGTTCCTGCCCCGCACCACGAAGGGCCGCGACCCGATCGGGGAACGTGATTTGCGGCCGATCAGTTCTGTATCTGGCTGGAAGGACCAAGAGCGGCTCTGGAAGAGACTTCACGCCAGCACGCCAAAATAGAAATCGGAATACGAATTCGTGAACCCACTCGAACTCATTCTTCATCGATTGCCCGATGTCCGGAAGAACGCGACGGGCTGGACTGCGAGGTGTCCGTCTCACGATGATCAGCACGCCAGTCTAAGCGTGAATCGTGGCGACGACGGTCGCGTACTTCTCCACTGCCATGCCGGTTGCGCCCCCATTGCGGTGTGCAAGGCCATCAACCTGCGGCTGAGTGATCTGTTTGCGCCGAGCAACAACGGCGACGGCCTCGGCAGGATCATCGCCAAGTACGACTACCGCGACGCTCAAGATCAGTTGTTGTTCCAGGTTGTGCGGTTCGAAGGAAAGGAGTTCCGGCAGCGCCGCCCAGACGGCAAAGGCGGATGGAACTGGAAGCTCGAGCGGACGCCGCGTGTGTTGTATCGGCTGCGTGAATTGAACGACGCCGATCCCGACGAGTGGATTCACATCGTCGAGGGAGAGAAAGACGTGGACCGACTCGCTGGCGCAGGACTGACGGCCACGTGCAATCCCGGCGGCGCAGGCAAATGGAACAAGCTGTCGGACGATTCGGCGTTGTACGGGCGTCGGGTGGTGATCATCGCCGACAAGGATGCCGCCGGCAGGAAGCACGCCGCCGATGTGGCCATGCGTCTTCAGAACAGGGCACGAGAGATCCGTGTCCTCGAGTTGCCGGGTGACGGTAAGGATGCCAGCGACTGGTTCGACGCCGGCGGGACCGCCGAGGACTTGCGCCGTCTGGTTGAAGCGGTACGCGAAGCCCCACCGCCGCCGCATGCAAGCGATCGACCGAACGTTTTCATCGATACGGAAGAACACCGCGTCGTGGCCGAAACCATAGCCGCGCTGAAGGCCGACCCGGACCTCTATCAGCGCGGTGGCATTCTGGTCCGTGTCATTCGAGATCGGCAGCCCACCGACGGCATCCTGCGGTGCGAGGGATCGGCGACAATCCAGGCGATGCCGGCGGCCAACCTGCGCGAACGGATGACCCGTTACGCCACCTTCAGCAAGCTCGATCGGAAGGAGGAAGAGGTCGCCGCGCACCCAGCCGTCTGGCTGGTCAGTGCCGTCGAGGCCCGCGCGGAGTGGGACGGCGTCCGGCACCTGATGGGTGTCTCCGACGCTCCAATCCTGCGCCCCGACGGATCGATCTGGCAGACGCCCGGTTATGACGAACGCACCGGCGTATTGTTCGAGCCGGCGCCAGGGGCGACGTTTCCGCCGGTCCACGATGAGGTCAACATCGACGACGCCGACGCGGCCCTCACGACGCTTCTCGAAGTCGTTTGCGACTTCCCGTTTGAATCGGATGAACACAGATCGGCGTGGTTGGCGGCGTTGCTTACACCGTTGGCGCGGTTCGCCTTCACGGGCCCGTCGCCACTTTTCCTCATTGATGCCAACATCCGTGGCGCCGGTAAGGGCCTGCTCGCCCAGACCATCGGCCGCATAGTGCTGGGCCGCGAGATGCCCGTCAGCAGTTACGCACACGATAGCGACGAGATGCGCAAGAAGCTCACCGCCATCGCCATCGCCGGCGACCGGATGATCCTCTTTGACAACCTAGAGGGCATGTTCGGCAACGACTCGCTGGACCGGGCGCTGACCAGCACGCGGTGGAAGGACCGCATTCTCGGGAAGAGCCAGGAAATCGAGCTGCCCCTTATTCCGGCGTGGTACGCGACCGGCAACAACGTCCAGGTCGCCGCCGATACGCTGCGCCGGATCATCCATATCCGCCTGGACTGTTTGAATGAACATCCCGAGGATCGGTCGGGGTTCACGCACGACAACCTGCTGGCCTGGGTGGCTGCGAATCGCGGGAAGCTGCTGGCCGCCGGTCTCACCATCGTGTCGGCCTACCTGAAGCGCGGGCGTCCATCGAAAGACCTCAGGCCCTTCGGGAGCTTCGAAGGCTGGTCAAGCGTCGTTCGAGAATCCGTTGTTTGGGTAGGCTTGCCCGATCCATGCCTTACCCGCACAAAGCTTGCGGAGTCAGCAGATACGACCTGGGACGCGCTGAGTCAGCTCATCGCGGCGTGGGAGCAGTACGACGCCCATTCGCAGGGCTTCGTCGTCTCCGACATGGTGAACACGCTGTACCCACCAATGCGCGAGAACACCCCGCGCGATGACGCCAGCAACGCCATGCGAGCGGCACTTGAGAACCTCGTGAACTGTCCGCCCGGTAAGCCCCCGACGCCACGGCAGGTCGGTAACAAGCTGCGTCATTTCCGGCGACGTGTTGTAGACGGGCTCTCATTTGACGTCGCACCCGGTCGGAGCAATCAGGGCAAAGTTTGGCGGCTCTGTGGCACGGGAGGTCAGACGTGATCGGTGTATGTGTGCATGTAGTGCATGTTTTTCAACCCCCTTCGCGCGCGAACTTCAACGGAACAAAAAAATCATTCTGCTTTCAACCCTGTTTTTTATTACACATCTTGCC
>JBBTCX010000002.1:0-1190 GCA_038043045.1 Planctomycetota bacterium
AGCTGCCGCCATTACCCGACCCCGTGGTTGCAAGCGGCTGAAGAGTTACGAGTTTTGGACCAGACCGCTAGAATGTGGGACACTTGTTTTTGTTTTTGTGTCATCGAATCCTGATGCCGTTGCACAAACAATAAAGGAAATCCTAGATTCCTTTCGCGTAGAATAGTTGAGCGTTTTATTGAGATCAGAACGGCGGAACGACGGCCGATGTGTGGATACGGTATCAGGACGCCAACAACGGGTACAAAGTGGAGTTCTACGATTCCGAGATTTGGTTGAAGAAAGTGGTCAAGGGTCAATGGTCCACCGTCGCCGTCGCTTTTGTCGGCGCCGATCTGTCGACGGTCAGCGTTTCCTACAACCCCAATTCGCCGGATCGGATCAAAGTGTACGTCGCGGGGACGCTGGCCATCAATGTCGAGGAATCGACCTTCAAAACCGGCAAAGCCGCCCTGAGCGGCTGGTCGCCGAAGTTCGACAATCTCAAGGTTGGGACCGACGCCAACAGCGACGGCGACTTGAACGATGTTGGGGATACCGTGGTCATCAATGAGGACTTCGGTTCAACGGACACCGCGGTCACGTATGATAAAGCGGGGAATTTGATAGATGATGGGCAGTTGCAATATGTGTACGACGGCTGGAATCGGCTGGTGAAGGTCCGCTTCAGCAAGGCCACGTCGACGACGATTCAGACGGCGGAGTTCGACGGCTTGGGCCGAAGGATCAAGAAAGTCGTCAGCAACTCTGGTGAATTCGACGGAACTGTGGTATACTTCTATGATGGTCAGAAGATCGTGGAGACACGCAATGGCAGCGGAAATGTTTATCAACAGTTTATACATGGTACGCAATACATCGATGAGTTGATCCAAATGCGCGTCAAGGGTGAGCGGAGCGAACGGGAGCACGTCGCCACTGGTAAAGCAAGCACGGATGCTTGCGTCAGACGTGCGACCTGCCCGCAGGGAGTGAGCACGAAGCGAACGACTGGAGGGAAGGGCGATCGCTATGTTCATCAAGACGCCAACTGGAACGTCATCGCCCTGACGGACTTGGGTGGCAGCGTCGTGGAGCGCTACGTCTACAAACCCTACGGCCAGGTGACCGTTCATCAAGACACCGGCTACGGCGATCGGGACGGGGATGGCGACGTTGACTCCACCGACAAAGGCACCGTCGGAGTGACA
>JBBTCX010000003.1:0-2270 GCA_038043045.1 Planctomycetota bacterium
ATTCGATCTGCTTGTCCCACGCCTGGTTGTATTGCCGGTGGATATCATTGTATCGATTATCCTCAGTCGGCATGATTCTCCCCCATTCCTTGTCGTTAATGTGTACACCTTCAATGCTTTCGAAGAATTCCTGCTGACTCTGCACGAGCATGTGATGCCAGCTCTCCTTCCCCTCCAAGCCAAAAGGATCAAGGAAGAAGTACGGGTTGTTGGCCACAAACGACGTGGCATTTCCCTGTTCGTTCCAATCACCCCAGACGCCGATCGTGTCGCGGGAAATGAAGCGACCGATGATTGGGTCGTAGTACCGCGTGCGGTAGTGGTAGAGGCCGGTTTCGGGGTCGTACTCCCGACCCGTGAAGAGCCGCGTGTTTTTGATGGCTGAGCAAGTGCCATTCAGCGAGCCGCGGGCTTGCTCCCCTTTACCCGAAGGGTCAAGGGCAGCCCGCGTGGCCCCATCGACATCGAGCGCGTAATTGCTCCCGCAGTTGGTCTGCGGAGTGCCACTTGCTGTCATGAACGTCGGGTTGCTTCAACTCGCGTTCTTCTCCCAAAGAAGATAGCTTTCATGGTCGTAAGCACTCACGTACGCCGCGACCACGTTCTTTGCAAGAATGTCCAAATCGGTCGCCGTGATGGAACGATCCTCACGCGAAAGGTCTATCTCGGGTGTCACATGTGTGAACGCCCCGATGTCTAGATCAGCGCTGGATGCGACACCAAGCGTCTGTCTGATCCAGTCTAACTCTGTATTATCAGGCTGAAGCAGATGGTAAACATTCTCACCAAGAAAACGCTGCTCCGAAGGATATTTTTCCAAATATGGGAAACCCTTCATTGCAGCCTGATTCTCACAGATCACTATTCGATCACGGCCCGAAATCAGGAATTCCTGTACCTTGGTCGCAAGCCAGGCCCGCGCCAATCTCGGAGTCGCCACATCGCCATGCACAAGATACCTAAGTTCGCCATCTTCAACATCATCCACCAAGTAAGTCGTAATTCTGCCGAGACGACGATCAATTGACTTTCGCAAAACTTTTGCAAAGTCGTACCCCTCCCCGAGACGCTCTAGAAAAAAATCCCAGGCGAACGTCGTCACGTCATATTCTTTGTACAAGACCTCATCCACTGATTCGTCCTCCACCAGAGCTGCCACTACAAGGCTTGGGTCGGCGTTTTCCTTTAGGATCTTTCGGTTCGAGCCGTCCATCAGGGTACCATCGATATTCGTCGTTACCGGGTGAAGTGTAGTCATAGTGGGGTCCATGCCCACTTCCGTCGTTTTGATAATCAGGATGCAAGCTGCCGTCGTTCGGGTGAACCCATCGGCCTTGGTTGCTTCCCGGTGGACCATCGCCTCTCCATCCCCATCCCGGTCCGGGAGGTTGCGACGGATTTTGCGGATACTCTGGAAGCGGGGGTTGACGTTGCGAAGGTATCGCACCTCCTCCTCCACCCGATCCAGACCCTTGGTCGGGCGCGTTGCCGGAGTCATCGGGTTTCTTGCCCTTTGAACCCCCTTTACCACCACCTGGTTTTCCACCACCGGGGCCATGGCCGCCACCTCCGGGCAAGCCACCGCCACGGTTGAGTTGGTCCTTCGCCTGTTGAGCTTGCTTGGCGATCTTAGCGGCTTGGTCGTCCAGGTTGCTAGTGTAGTGTATCAACCTGATGCAATATTATCCGAACCGCACGCATTGGCCGTTTGGCCCCGCAGGTCGTCGGGCAACCGCTCCCTCACGGTCGCGGCTCGGATTTTGATAACCATGCCCAATTCAGAGACACTACACTAGCTTTTAACGCTCCTTTCGCTCCGGCTTTCCCCAGCCCCTTCAGCGCCCCGCCAACTCCGGAGACATACTCCGCAGTCTGAATAATACCCGATGCCGCGCTGGCCGCACCAGCCCGATTCTCCTCGTCAAACGTCGTTCCGCCCACGGAACCGACGATGCCGAAAGTATAATTCTCCGCCACGGCATCGAGCGTGCCGTTCGTCCGATCCGAGTTGCTCTGCGAAAATTCATCGCGCGCCGCGTCCGTCACCCCCGGCGGCGGATTCCAATACCCGGTGTAAACCCAATCTTTGACATCCAACCCGTAAGGATCGACCATGCTGAACGGATTGTTCCCACCGTAAGCTTGAGCGTTCCCCAGGCCTCCTCGATCGCCCCAAAGCCCGATGCGGTCTCGCGTAATAAATCGACCGATTGATGGATCGTAATACCTCGTGCGATAGTGGTAGAGGCCGGTTTCGGGGTCGTACTCTC
>JBBTCX010000004.1:0-53394 GCA_038043045.1 Planctomycetota bacterium
CCTACGAGAGGAGTGGCGGCGCGTTGGACTCGCGCCGCCTTGGTCGGTCTTGTTGGGCTCGGGATGTTGCGGCGTTTATGGTCGAGAGCCGGCGGCGTCAGCGCTTTTGGTTTCCGCAGTCGGCGATTTGTAGGTGACGACGATTTCCGATCGAACCGTCGTGCCTTCTTGCACGGTCATCGACGACTCCGAGCTGTAGAAATCGATTTTTTGAACGACCGGTCCGAGTTTCATCATCACGCCGAATAGGCTTTGAATCAGGGCTTTTCCTTTCGCCGCTTCCGGGTTGTCCGAGGGAATTCCCTGGGCAACCATTCCCCCGATCATGCTGGCCATTCCCAATCCGGCGGCCATTTCCTGTGCGGACTTGGAGGTATCGGAGAAGGAAGAGGCGAGAACCGGGCCCTTGGGGACGAGTCCCTCCTTGGCGAAGCGATCGTTCTTTCGTATAGACGGAGACTTGCCGGATGCCACGTCGAGGCACTTTCCTACGGCGTCGGCGGTACTGCCGATGATCAGCCATTCATCGGCCACGCCGACGACGGGTCGAACGAACATGGCCATGGGTCCTGCGGCGACTTCTTGGAATCCCTCGATTGACCCGATGGTTTTGGGGGTCATCAACAAGGCGAATTGGGGGGCTTCTTTTGCGACGATGTCCTTGATCCAGGCGAGAACCGCGTCGATTTTTTGTGTGGCGACTTTGGCGTCCTTGACCCGAATCATCATGACGGAATCGGGGGTGCTCCCGAATGGAGAAATTGTGGTCGATGGCAAATCCACTTGAATCATTTCTCCACCGAGCCAGCTAAAAATATCTCGTTCCGGATCGAACCCGACGGCGGCCATCATCTGCTTGAGCTCATCGATCCCTTCTTTGCCTTCCGATCCCGTGTCCGCGACAAAGCTCAATACGGTGCGATACAGACCGCCGAGATCAACGGACGTGTTCATGCTGAAGGATAGGGCTTCGGCGGGGACGTACTTGTCGAACGGGTTGAAGGGTTTTCGGTCGAGGAACGTCTTGGCGAGCGGCGTGTTCATTTTGTCCGCCTGAATCTGGAAGAACAGGTGCGTAAACTCCTGTCGTCCATCGGTCTCGACGGACATCACTTGATAGTCGACCACGTCCACTAGCGCGAAGGCACTGTTGAAAATCTTGCTCCACGCGGCAGATTCTTCGTCGTTGTCGGACTTTCCCTCTTTACAGGCATCGGTGACCAGGGAATTCACCCCGCGCAGTAAGCCTCGGTAATCGAAGAACAGTACGCCGTCTTCGGGTTTCTTGACGTTTTGCAGGGCGGTTTTGAATCTCGGCGAATCCACGAGGGATGGGGTGGTTGACTTTCCGTCCATCAGATCGGTGATGGTACCGAGAGTTTGTCGATTGGTGACAATTCCGACGACATCCCCGCGTCGAATCAGGTGAACGGTATATTTCTGGCCGTCCAAATTCACCGACCATACGTCGATTTCTCTGATCTTTTCCGGCACGACGTGAATCACCGGAACTATGGAGGCGATGTATTCCAGAATGGAGGCCAAGCCCTTGGCGTTGGCTTCGCCGCTTCCGTCCGCGCCGCGAGCTAGAAAAACGTAATCGGGTACGGGCGGACCGATCCGCTCAGAGATGACCACTTCCTTGGCGACGAGGTCACTCCAGCAAACCTTGCCAAGAAGTTCCTGGGCCTTGGCGAGGGCGGCCTCGGTTTGGCCTTTCTGTTGTTCGTTCATCATTCCGAACACCAGGCCGAGAACATCCTTGTCGATGCCGCTGGCTTTGAGGGCATCCCACACTTCCGCCCATTGTTCGTCGATCCACTTTCGCTCCGGGTTGTCGACGTAGTGGATGTACATCCACCATCCATCGGGAATGTACTTTCCAAGAGAAAACGACTGGGGTAGTTCTTGGGCCCGCCCGATTGCGGGCAATGCAACCAACAACAGAATCGCGAGAAGAGGTTTCTTTGTACGCATGATTATGACTCCAACCTTTTTTGCCGTGGCCTTGCGGAGTGTGTTATGGTTGACGAACCGATAACGTTCATCCCCACGGACCAAGGCATGTCCAACCCACCGGATCAAGCATAGATAGCCCTTCGGCAAGGTGGTAGCTTTACTCTGTGGTTTCTTGTGAAAAGTTGTCGCGGGCCGCAACCGGGATATCCTTCCGCAGTCGATGGGGCCGTGCTAGGGTATCGATATGACACCGTCCAGGAAGATTCGGCTGACGAACTATGCGAGTTGTGCCGGGTGAGCGGGGAAGCTTCCGGTGGAAGCGATGGTGCGGGTTCTGCGCCAATTACCGCGAAGTCAACACCCTGATTTACTCGTCGGAAACGAGCATTTCGACGATGCGGGGGTATTTCGGATTAGCGAGGAGTTGGCTTTGGTCCAGACGTTGGATTTTTTTCCACCGCTGGTGGACGACCCCTACACGTTCGGACAAATCGCGGCGAGCAACGCTCTTTCGGATGTCTACGCCATGGGCGGCGAACCGCTGACGGCGATGAACATCGTGGGGTTTCCGGACAAGGAATTGCCTCCGGAGATTCTGGTTGAGATTCTTCGGGGCGGGCAAGAGCGGGTCATTGCGGCGGGGGCTGTCATCGTCGGAGGTCATAGCGTTCGCGACGCGGAAATCAAATACGGCTTATCCGTTACCGGCAAGGTCCACCCGGACCGCATGTTTACCAACGCGGCTGCCATACCGGGCGACCGACTCGTTCTGACGAAGCCCATCGGCAGCGGGGTTTTGACGACCGCCTTTAAGAAGGGGTTGTTGGTGGAAGAAGACCTGGACCAAGCCATAGAAGTGATGATTCATCTCAATAAGGGCGCGAAAGACGCAGCCGTTGGGGTGGGAGTGCGCGCCGCGACGGACATCACCGGGTTTGGGCTTGTGGGTCATGCGTTCGAAATGGCCGACGCCGGTGGCGTGACCTTTGAGATTGAGGCGGCTGCGGTGCCGCTGATGAGGCGGGTCCTTGAGTTGGGGCGGGAATCCGTCTTGACTCGGGCGCACCAGGGCACGAAACGGCACTTGGGCGATCGGTTGGGCGTTCAAGGCGTCGATCCGTCACTGGTCAATATCTTATGCGACGCGCAAACCTCCGGAGGATTGCTGATCGCGGTTGCCGAGAATCAGGTTTCCAAGCTGTTGGACGGGCTTCGTCACCACAAATCGCCCTGTGCGGCCTTGATTGGCAAGGTATATCCGCGAGAGGGCCGTTCGATCCGCCTTGTTTGACGAGTGTCGTGTGGGGTCTCCCGCCGCGTGGGTTCTTCGGTAGAATGGTGTCATGCGCATCGCAATTGTCACACCGGCGGCGCCGCGAAGTCACGGCGGGAATCGGGTTACCGCGGTCCGATGGGCGCGAATTCTTCGCCATCTGGGTCATAAGAGGAAGATTCAAACGGAATACAACGGCAACGTATTCGATCTTATGGTGGGGTTACATGCCCGGAAGAGCTTCCCCTCGATGGAGCGATTTCGCCGCCTTTATCCCAACAAACCGATTGTGCTCGCCCTCACGGGAACCGATTTGTACGACGAAATTCATCGTGATGCCCGCGCGAAGCGCGCGTTGGAATTGGCGGATCGATTGATCGTGCTCCAGCCGCTGGGCGTAGAGGAAGTTCCCGAATCCATGCGGTCGAAAGTACACGTGATTTACCAATCGGTTTATGGTCTTCCGGCCTCACCCCGAAAAACCGAGCAGACTTTTGATGTTTGCGTTTTGGGGCATCTTCGCCCGGTGAAGGATCCGATGCGGACCGCACTCGCCAGCCGCTTGTTGCCCGCGGAATCTCGCATTCGCGTGGTCCATTTAGGCGGGGCGTTGACCGCCGATATGGAACGTGCCGCCAAACGAGAAATGGAAGCCAACCCGAGATACCACTGGCTTGGCGATGTTCCGAGATGGAAGGTGACGAAGGTCCTTTCCCAAAGCCGCCTGTTGGCCCACACCTCGGAAATGGAAGGCGGGGCCAATGCCATCGGGGAAGCCATCGTTCTGGGCGTGCCGGTTCTTTCCACTCATATTCCGGGGTCAGTTGGTCTATTGGGTTCTCGATATCCGGGGTATTTCCCGGTCAAGGACACGCGGGCGTTGGCCGATCTGATGATTCGTGCGGAGCAAAACCAACGATTCTATGATTCCCTGGCGAAGGCGTGCAAAGCGAGAGTCTCTCTGTTTGATCCCATGCGGGAGCGCGAAAGCTGGCGGAAGCTTCTCGACGGGCTTGTCTGACTCGCGGGCAATCGTTGACCCACGGAAAAAAACCTGTCAAAATCGCGGGTCTGATTACAACTCCGCTCGTTTGCGGGAAAGGAGATCGCTTCGATGATTAAGGCCGTAGATTTACGGAAGGGAAAGACCATCTTGCACGATGGGCTGTTGATGATCGTGCATGAGGTTCAACATGTGGCCAAGGGGAACAAGCGCAGCCACATGCAAACCAGACTAAGAAATTTCAAGACGGGGATCATGTCCGACGTTCGATTCAGCGTGGACGACCGGGTGGAAGTGCCGTTTGTGGAAGCCAAGGAATTCGAGTTTCTCTATCGAGAGGGCGAGAACTACATGATCATGGACATGGAATCGTTCGATCAGATTCCGGTCAGCCCGGCCGTGGTGGGTGACTCGGCGCAGTTTCTGACGCCCAATGTTCATATTTCGTGCCAAGTGTACGAGGGGGCTATTGTGTCGTTTGAGCTGCCGCACATTGTGGAGCTTACGGTGACGGATACCCCTCCGGTTGTAAGAGGGGCTACGGCGACGAACCAATCCAAAGACGCGATTTTAGAAACCGGGGCCAGAGTTCGCGTGCCGCCGTTCATTGAAACGGGCGAGAAGTTGCGCATTGATACTCGCACGGGCGAGTACGTAGAGCGCGCGAAATAGTCTCCCCCTCACAACGAACCCGTTTTCAACGATAGAATCCGCGGAAAAATTTTCAATTTTTTTTCGCGGTTTTTCTTTTTCTCTCGCGACGCGGCGAGCAACCTGGCGGGATTTCCGATTTATCTTTTTCGTTGTCGTCGTCGATCAAGAAAATGCAACGCCCAGCGCTTGTCGCGCCAAGAGAAACATTTTCTTTGGGGACATTCTGTTTTTCGAAAAACGTTTTCCACATCACAAAGACCGCTAGAAAATAGGCTTTTTCGCGCGATATTCATTGTGCAACAATTAGCGCTCGCGGCGCGGAAATCGGAGCGACCTTGCTCTTCGCCTCTCGCCGAATTCGCGAGTGCCAGGGCGTGACCCTTGTTCGAACGACCGCATCGACCGTCGCGATGCCGCACTCAGGCACCCCTCCGCGCGGTCTCGCGGGCATGTCGACGGGGTCAATTTTGTGTTCACGCTTCCAAAATTCTTTTGACAGCCGAATGGGATCGTGTAGGATTCTAGAGAGAAAGGAGGTGATGTTCGTGGCTAAGAAACGTAAGGCTGCTAAAGCCGTTGCCAAGAAGGCAAAGAAGAAAACAGCGAAGAAGAAAAAGTCCGCAAGAAAGACCGCCGCCATGTAGTATGTCATCCTATGTCGCTTCCCTGTCGGTGCCCACCACCGGCTCACGCCACGGCGGTCGGTGGAGTCGATCGAGAAGCAGTAGGGTAATGGCGGCAACAAACGCAGAGATGGAAGGTGCATTATATTAAGCGCCTTCCATCCTTTTTTTTGAGACCCCCGTTGGCGACAAAGAATGGGGTTCCGGCGTTACAAATGAACGAACGTGGGGTAGGGAAAAGCGGTTTAACGGCCGCCGTCTGAGCCGGCAACCGCCGTTTGGATCATGCTCGTGATTCGCACTTCCATGGCCGAATCGCGGCCCAAATCCAGCCAGCGGTCGTCTTCCGACGTGACCTGAATCGCTCCCGTGGTCGAGGGAAGGGTCTCGCCGAAAAACTGATAGGCCGCCCCGCTGCTGTTAAATTGCCGGTCGGGCGAGGACAGCCGCTCTTTATGAACCACCACCTGGAATGTTCCCGGAGATTCGTCGACCGCGGACTTGAATTGAACCTCGACCCATCGGCGCAGCGGATTTACGGTGGCTTCGAGGCGATCTTTGAACGTGTCCACATCGTGGCGCCAGAATTCAAAAAAATGTTGCGATTCTTCCGGCCAGGTAGTCATCACCCCCGCGCGACGATCCGCCCGGTCCAGCCGATACCCATGTCGACGAAGCACATCCGACGAGGCTTCCCACAGACGATTCGCTTCGGACTCGCGCGGCGGCGCGGCGATCGAAATGGACCCGTCTGATTGGACGCGATGAGATTTCCCGCAACCCGGGGTGACGGAAAAAACGCCGATCACGAAGAGAGTCAAAGAAAGACGATTCAGAATCATAGGTGGATCATAAAATCGTGCGGCGAACGGTCAAGCGGCTTGGCGCGAGAACCCCTCGAAAGAGCTTGACTTTTCGGTGTCGAATGGGTAGGTTTTGCGTAAGTCGTCACGTGTGTGTGTAGCCCAATGCATCCGTTTCAATTGAGGAGAATCGCATGGGGTCGAAGGCGGAGGTCCCCTTACCGCTTTTTCCGAATCGACGAATTCACCTGCGGTATGCCTATCAAACCAATGGTGGTCGGAGTTTTTCCGGGGGTACTGTTCAAAGCGGGATCATCCGTTGGCGAAATGGCAACGGGGGCGTAGATTTTTCTGAAGGCGTAGTTGAGGGCTTCGAACCGAAAGACATCCGCGATCTCGAGCGCCACGATTTTCAATCGATGCAAAACTGCCTAACGGGGGCGGCGGGCGCGGTTACAGCAACCGACTGTATCATCCACCTGTTCGACGGGGATTCAGATGCGGATGCGTTGGACGCCGGAGCCTTCGTTGATTGCTTATACGGGCCGTACTCCGATCCGCCGGCCAAATGCAGGCCTTAACACGTAACCTATTTCCGTCGACTGTTGGCGTTACCGGCGGACCCCAGATCGCCAAATGTAATCGCCGACCAGGGTGAGTGTCGTGTTCCTCTCGACCGAAGCCGGGGCTTATGGGAGACTCCGGCCATGCTGGATATGAAGTTTATTCGAGAAAACCCCGACCTGGTAAAGAAGGCCGCCACCGATAAACGCATCATTTGCGACGTCGACCGACTCCTTCAGGTCGATCAGAAACGAAGGGATTTGCAGCTTCAACTAGACACCCTTCGCACCGAAGTGAAAGAAAACGGCCAGCGGGTCGGGTTGCTTCGGAATTCAAAATCCGAATGGTACCGTCGGGCCATGGCCGATGGAAAAACCGACGCGGAAATCACCGCCGAAGCCGATCGAGTTCAAGCCGAGCTAACTGTGCTCAAGCCCAAAATCAAGGAACTGGAAGACTCTGAAGGTCCGATCCTCTCCGAATTTGACCAACTAATGTTGACGGTTCCTCAGCCGGCGGATGCGGAAGTTCCGCTCGGGA
Organism: Planctomycetota bacterium; assembly: GCA_038043045.1. Taxonomy (GTDB): domain Bacteria; phylum Planctomycetota; class Phycisphaerae; order UBA1845; family UBA1845; genus JBBTCX01. The sequence goes on from JBBTCX010000004.1 coordinate 7,420, forward strand.
AGGACGAATCTGAAAACGTTGAACTGCGCAAAGTCGGCGAAGTTCCGAAGTTTGATTTTGAACTCAAAGACCACGTGAAACTAGGCACCGAACTCGGGATCATCGACGTGGAACGCGGAGTCAAGTTGGCCGGTTCGCGGAATTATCTCCTTCGAGCCGACGGCGCTCTTCTGCATCAAGCGGTCCTGCGATTGGCCATGGACATGATGATCGCGCGAGGTTTCGTCCCGATGGTGGTGCCCGTGCTCGTTCGTGAAGAAGTGATGTACGGCACCGGTTATTTTCCCACCGGCCGCGATCAGGCGTATCTTTGTGAACGAGACCAAATGTCGCTCGTTGGCACAGCCGAAGTCCCACTGACCGCCTACCACACCGACGAAATCCTCAGCGAAAAAGACCTGCCGCTGAAGTACTGCGCGACCAGTACGTGTTTTCGTCGAGAGGCCGGCGCGGCTGGAAAAGACACCTACGGGTTATATCGCATTCACCTCTTCGACAAAGTGGAGCAAGTCATCCTCTGTCGAAACGACATTGAGGAAAGCAAACGCTTCCACGGTGAGATTCTTCAAAACGCGGAGGATGTTTTGCAGGTGCTTGGCCTACCGTATCGCGTGGTCAACGTCTGCACCGGCGATTTGGGGATGGGTCAGGTGCAGAAGTTTGATATCGAAACGTGGATGCCCTCGCGCGGCGGGTATGGCGAAACCCACTCGGCTTCTCGGTTTTACGAATTTCAATCGCGGCGGTTAAAACTCCGTTACCGCGACGGTGCGAAGAAAGTTCACTTTTGTCACACGCTTAACAACACCGTCATCGCCTCGCCGCGAATTTTGATCCCGATTTTGGAGCTTTACCAGAATCGTGACGGAACCGTGACAATTCCCCCCGTGCTCCGTCCATATCTGGGTGGAAAAGAACGAATCGAAAGACCGGCATGAATTTGCGACTGTTCGATGCAACTAATTTCCGGCTGGGGAGTCAAAAGTGGAGGTCGGGCGGGCGTGGTCCGCCTATCGGAACCGCGACAGTCATGGAGCGGACAATGGTGAGGGAAACGAATCCTCAATAAGACAAGGTGCAAAATGCAAACCAATCATCGAACCCATCGAAATGTGTCGAGTTATGTCACTCTCGCGTTGACGTTCGTGGCCAACTTCTGCTTGGTCGGGCTGGTTTCAGCCGTGGAGGGCGATTCCACCGCGATCACCATCTATAGCCGTGCGGCTCCCGGCGCCGTTCCGCCGGAGCTCTATTCCCCCGGCATGTCAGGCCAGATGCAACCGTGGGATTACCGCCGACAAATCCCTGGCTATGCTATTGTTAAACAGGAGCGAAAGGTCGATATCGCCAAAGGACGGTCCACGATTCGCTTCACCGATGTCGCCTCTCAGATCGAACCGACGACGGTGTCGTTTACCTCGTTGACCGATCCGCAAAGCACGCGAGTGCTGGAGCAGAATTTTGAATTTGATCTGGTCAATACTGACAAGCTCATGCGGCGGTACCTCGACCGCGAAATCACCGTTCATCAAACGCGCGGCGATAATTTGGCCACGTTCACCGGAACATTGCTCAGCACGTCCGGCGGGCTTCTGCTCAAGACCGGCGACGGCGGCGTGCAGGTCATCAACGGTTATTCTAACGTGAAATTCCCGGAACTGCCGGGCGGATTGATCACGAAACCGACCTTGGTGTGGGATGTAATCACCGAGAAACCCGGGCCCCAGAACATCCGAGTAACCTATGAAACCAAGGCGGTTACTTGGTGGTCCGACTACAACGTTGTCTTCGCCGAAGGCAAAGACGCCAACAGCGGCCTGCTCGATATCGGGGCCTGGGTCAGCATCCTTAACCAATCCGGTGCGACTTATCCCGATGCCAAACTAAAACTCATCGCCGGCGACGTTCAACGCGCGCCGCAACCTCAATTGTCCAGAGGCCGAGCAGTCGGAGGTATGAAAATGCAGGGCTTCGTCGCCGATGAAGCCGGCTTCGAAGAGAAAGAATTCTTCGAATACCACCTCTACACTCTGGGCCGCCCGTCGACGTTGCCCGATCAATCCACCAAACAGATCGAGCTTTTCCCAGCCGCGAAAGGCGTCCCCTGCGAAAAGACGATGGTGTATTTCGGGTTGCCTGAAGGCTATCGCGGCTACTACGGCAGTCCGATGTCCGATCGCAATTTCGGCACCGAATGCAACAAGAAAGTCGACATCTACCTCCGCTTCAAGAACAAGAAAGAAATCGGCCTGGGCATGCCGCTTCCGTCGGGCCGCATCCGCGTCAGCAAACTTGATTCAGCCGACGGCACCCTCGAATTTATCGGCGAAGACACCATCGACCACACCCCCAAGGACGAAGAAATCCTCATCAAGCTCGGCAGCGCCTTCGACGTGGTTGGCGAGCGAAAACAGACCGACTTCGCGGTCGACTCCCACCGCAATTGGATGGACGAGACCATCGAAATCAAAGTTCGCAACCACAAACAAGAACCGGTCAAAGTCCTCGTAAAAGAAGTGCTCTATCGTTGGACGAATTGGGAAATTCGCGAAAAGACACACGACTTCGAAAAGGTCGACTCCCGATCCATCCACTTCCCCGTCATCATCGAAAAAGATGACGAAGTTACCATCAAATACAAGGTGCACTATAGCTGGTAGGGAAATTCCGAGTATGCTGTGATCGGTATGACGAAAGCAAGCTGGTTTCGTCGGTACCCGGCGACCCTCGCAATCTCCGTCCCCCTTTAAGTCGGGACCAGAGGGGGGTAATGCAAAAAAAGAACGCAGAACCAGCATGGATAAACAGTACTCGGATACTAGTAGATGAGTCAGCAAGTTGAAGACCGTCTGTTGGCCAAGCTCAAGGAGCTCGCCGACCGAAACGATGAACTACACCATCAACTTGCCGACCCCGCCGTATCGGGCAACTCGGGAAAGATCGTCTCCATCTCCAAGGAATTAGGCCGACTCCGCCGACTCGTCGAGCCCTATCGTGAGCTGTGTCGCGTGCGCGAACAACTCGCCGACAACAAGACCATCCTAGACGACCGGGATCAAGACGCCGAAATGCGCGCCATGGCCGAATCTGAAGCCGCCGATCTGCAACGCAGAGGCGACCAACTCCTCAATGGCCTCAAGTCCGCCATGGTCACCGACGAAGACGCGGCCATCACCTCCGTCATCGTCGAAATCCGTGCCGGCACCGGCGGCGATGAAGCCGCCCTTTTCGCCCGCGATCTTTACGAAATGTATCTGCGCTTCAGCGAACGAAAGGGCCTCTCCGCGGAAGTTCTCGATCAAAGCGGCTCGGAACTCGGCGGACTCAAGGAAGTCATCATTAACATCAAAGGTCCGGACGCGTATCGATTGCTGGGTTACGAGAGCGGCGGGCATCGCGTGCAACGCGTCCCCGAAACCGAAGCTCAAGGCCGCATCCACACCTCCGCCGCGACGGTGGCGGTTCTGCCTGAACCGGAAGAGATCAACATCGAAGTCAATTGGGATACGGATGTTGAGGAGTTCGTCTCACGCGCCGGCGGTCCCGGCGGGCAGAATGTCAACAAGGTGTCATCGGCCATCCGCCTTGTGCACAAAGTCACGGGGATCACCGTCTCCATGCGCGACGAGAAAAGCCAACACAAGAACCGGGCGAAGGCGCGACGATTGATGTTGACGCGACTTTTTGAGGAACAACGCCGCGCCACCACCGCCCAGCGCGATCACGTCCGCAAGTCGATGATCGGCAGCGGCGATCGCTCCGAACGGATTCGCACCTACAACTTCCCCCAAAACCGCGTCACCGACCACCGCATCAACTTCGACCTCTATTCCCTCGACCGCGTCCTCCAAGGCGAAATCGACGAACTCATCTCCGCACTACAAACGTATGACACGGAACAAAGGTTGAGGAATCTATGATCGGCAGCCCTCTGGCTTTTACGGCGACGGGTTAGTCGTACAACGCTATTTCTGCGCATTTTGGTGTCGAAGCCGCGTGGAAGCAGCACCTTACGAATCATGATTTCATACATCCTATTGGCATCGCCGCGCGGGCTGAAGCCCGCGGCTAGCCTGCTAGGGCCGTACCTTATTATAACTTAATGCTTAGGAGAAGCCAAGGGGATGCGAATGCAGAATTTTGAATAGGGTATGGCGAACGGTGTCGGGTCGATGACCCGACCTACTGGGCTCCGGGACCTTCTGGGCGTCATCATCGTATACCCATGTCGCGTCTAAACCGGCGGACGAAAAATCAAGCGATTGCGACAGCGAAGTCGGACAAAAAGGGGTCCCCCCTATCCGGTTTCGATCATCGAGAATAAAATAGACATGAGGAGGAGATGATTTCTTCATGACAATGGCCACGCGGACTCGTCCATCGACTTGCACCTCGCGGATCAGCGATCAAGAGGCGCTTGATCTCTACCGCGACTGTTCCATCCACGAAATTGGTCGCCGGGCCCACGAAGTCACGATGCGTCTGCACCCCGAACCGTATCGAACGTACGTCGTCGACCGGAACATCAACTACTCCAACTTTTGCACGGCCAAGTGCATCTTTTGCGAATTCAAAGCCGATGTGCCCGGCGTCAACACCGGCCGACCGGAACTGCCGCCAGGATATGTGCTCACATTCAAAGAAATCGGGACCAAGATCGAAGAACTACTCGCCATCGGCGGCACGCAGGTGCTCATGCAAGGCGGCTTGGTTCCGGCGGGAATGCTCCCCTTCGATTGGTATCTGGATCTGTTGCGGTTCATCAAACGCGAATACCCGACGATCCACATTCACGCTTTCAGTCCGCCTGAAATTCACGCGTTCCATCTTGAATTCAAAATGGCCGTTCGAGATGTTTTGGAGCGGCTTCTTGACGCCGGGCTTGATTCCATCCCCGGCGGAGGGGCCGAGATTCTTGTTGATCGGGTTCGACATAGAATCGCCCAAGGCAAAACTACCACGGAAGAATACCTGAGGGTCATGCGCGAGGCCCATCGCTTGGGAATGCGAACCAGCATCACCATGATGTTTGGCCACATTGAGACCATCCCCGAACGAATCGAACATCTACGCCGAATCCGCGACCTTCAAGACGAAACGGGCGGCTGTACGGCGTTCATCTGTTGGCCTTTTCAGCCAGGCCGTACCCCCTTGGGAAGAGTCCAACCATTCAGCCCAAACGGCCCATTTTTACCTGACGGGAAACACCTTGTTCTTGCGGATGCTTCTGAATATCTTCGCATGAATGCACTTGCACGTGTGTATTTGGATAATATACCGAATGTTCAAGCAAGCTGGGTAACCCAGGGAATTAAAGTGGGACAGATATCTTTGTTCTATGGCGCGAACGACATGGGGTCGGTCATGATGGAAGAAAATGTGGTTTCAGCCGCTGGAACGACGTTTCAATTCACAGAACTGGAAATTCGAAGTGCTATTCATTCGGCGGGTTGGCGACCTCGAAAACGCAATTTCTATTACGATATCGTTGACGGGCAAGACGCCTCTGGACCGATGAAACAGACGGATGGGAACGAAGCAACCAAGCCTTAAAACTGAGTCCGATTATTTGTCTGGTGATTTGCCGGGCCATGAGGTTACAATGGAGTTGCAAGGTTATGGGGGCTTGGTTTGGTCTGCGGTTGCGGTTGTGGAGACCAAATAGAGGAGGTCAGGACGGGGTTGGCGAATAGCAACGTTTTGTAGAAATCGGTTGCACTGCAACCAGAGAGATTTGAACGAAGTTCGCATGGCGGCGTGTTTGCGTGAAGTGAACATGGCTGGCTTTTGGCGGCACCGGATTATATACCGGGCTTACCGGAAATTTGGTTAATGTAGGGGGTTGGTGGCAAACCACGCTACCGCCTCGCCTCGGATACCCGGTGGATGGCGAAACTAGACCCGATATGGAATCGTGCACGCAGTGATTTGATCATTGCGACCGAGCACGGCGAGACGGATGTTTTCCTTTGGGAGCATTCCGTTCGGATCGCCCACAGTGCGCAGCGAATCGCCGAATTGCCCGAGATACAAGAAGACTCTCCCGACGAATCCGCCATTGTTGCTGCGGCCCTTTATCACGACTCCGGATGGATTGTTCGCCTCCTCGATGGGGAAATCAAGCGACAGGATATTCTTTTGCGGCAAACTCCCGACGCCCATCGTGAACAAGGCGCGGCTTTCATGCTTCGGTCCTTGGCGGAGTTGCTCCCGGCACCTTCCTTGGACTTAGCGGCCACGGCCATTCGCACGCTCAACGATCGGGACATTCCTATTCTCGAAGGTCGCATTGTGACGGAAGCAGAGAATTTGGACGATTTTGGGGTGCTATCGTTGTGGCCTGCGGTACGCCGAGGGGCGTTGGAGGGCAAGGGCGTCAAGGCGGTCATCGATACGTGGCGACGTCGGAAAGAGTATCAATTCTGGACAGCCCGACTCAAGGACGCATTTTGGTTTCCGGCTGTTCGAAAAATTGCGGAAGCACGATTGGCCGGTTTTGAGCGGTTCTTAGAAGAGCTCGACAGCCAACAACAGGGCAAGGATATCGACTCGGTCAGTCCGGTTGAATCCGCTCGTTAGGGTCATCCTCTGGCACCTGCGGCCACTTGTTCTTGGCGGGTCCGGCGACGCAACGACGCGCGCTGTTCGCGCCGACGGGCGGGCCAGCGGGTTAGGGTCTGGGGCAACAATCGCGACGGGGGAGACTCTCTCACCCCGATGATGTTCCTCATTTTTTGGGCACCGGAAACGCGTGCTCCGTAGGTGAGAACCGATCGATCGACCACGCAGCCTGCGGAAATCGCGCAGTCGTTCCACACCGCACTGCGGCAGATTACCGCCGAGTTTCCGATGGAGCAGTGAGACCCGATTCCGGTGGGTCCGACGATGATGACGTCTTTTCCGATGGTGGTGTCGGGTCCGATCAACACGGATCCGACGAATCTCGCGGTCGGATGGACGACCGACGATTCATGGATGCAGGCGTCTCCGATCCTTCGATAACCCGGCTTGCGAAACCCGTCGGACATCGAGCGTTCAATCGCCCAATCATGGACGGCCATGTAGCTGTCGGAGCCCGTGATCCGCGGGGCTTGGGCTTTGGCGATGAAGGATTCGACGTGAAGGCCCTTTGCAAAGAGCAAGGGAATAAGGGCCTCTTTAATGTCTTGATAGCCGATGGCGGGAATGTGTTGCAAAGCTTCGCGCGAAAAGACATAGATTCCCATGGGGGTCAATTGATCGGCGCGGCGCGTTCGCAAGGAAAGATCTTGATTGACCACGACGGTGGCCACGGCCTTCGAGGACGCATGGGCCTCGAGCAACTCGCTCAAGAGTATCCTCGGCAGGATCGTTCCGTCGGCGATCACCAACGGATCCAACTGCGCCGAAGCGATCGCGTCACGAACGCAGCCGGCCGGACCTCGCGGCATCGAGTCTTCATAATATTCCACGTCCCAATCTATGGACGGATCAAGGGAGAGCATTCGTCGCATCTGATTCGTGTCGCTATTCCCGCAGATGGTGATATTCCGGATTCGATCATCGGACAACCACTCAAGCACGTAGGAAATGAGCGGGCGATTGGCGACGGGTAGAAGTGGTCTGGGCACGATGTTGTCGAGAGCGTCCCAGCCCCAAGGATGGGTTCCGGCCAGGACCACCCCGCCGACATGAGCGCGCGAGGAACCATCGCGATCCCGCTTCAAGGGCTCTCTCCGAGAGTGCACCATCGGCGCGGACGCGCTTAATGTGTTGTTTATTTCAATCGTCTTGGTTGCTTCCGTGTGCATTCCTTGCTCCTTTCCAAATCACCCCGGATTTCCCGGTTCGTGAGTGTCAGCTCGATGCACTGGACATCGCCGGCGACGCAGTCTGGGTTTGATTCGTTGATCCGGTCGCGAGTCTGGAGGCCTGCTGAATTCGAATCATCATCCGAGTTTCCAGGCGGATCGACCCTTCTCGAGTGCACCGCGAGCGCAGCGCGGTCGTCGCGCACTTTTGGTGATACCCCCGACTCATCCAACCGCCGATCGGGTCTTCGCATCCCTTCACCAGAGAGACGGCCACGGAAGGATCAAACTCCATCGTGAGGCTTCCCTGTGGAAACGAAACCAGCCAGCGGTTTCTTTCAAGTGCCTGCACCTGGCACTTGTCCGCGAAATGCCAATACTGGTCGATGGTATGAGTGCGCGAGGCCCGGATTTCGTCCGATACCGTTAGGGTTGGTTCAAAACCGTCCAGGGTAACCGTGCGACGATGAATCACGGGGTCGGAGAATCGCTTGTATCCGTCGTGTTCGGCCACGACGCTACCCCCGTGATCGGTCGGTTCCCATCGAACGAGGCGACTCCGCGCCCTTTCTCCCCAAAGGAACGACCCTTGCATCACGGATTGATCTTGTTCATCGATCACGAGGGTGTTGTGGGCCCGCGTGCTTCGAAAATACTGTCGCCACATCGGATAGGTAAAATAGTCATAGGTGCCCGGATCGACGAGAACGTCTTCTCCTCCGACCCGCAACGTGAAACTCAGCGCGTCGGCGTGACCGTGGGCTGCGATCGATCCAAAACCTAATTCGCCGGCGTCGAAAACTACGCTGACCGAGTCGGCCTGTTCACTTGAACCGCGCTGAAGGAGATAGTATCCGCCCTTTTCGAAAGCCCGTGACGTGCATGAAATGGGCCTGCCGTTTCGTTTCTGGCGGTTGAATTGCTCCCTTCCCTCGTCTCCGAAAAGCCACCAAGCCGATTCTGGAAAAACATCAACTCTTGCCGCGAAATCGGCCCGGTCGAAAAGATTCGCGCCGCACGCCAGCAAGTAATCGACCGGGTTTTCTCGATCTCCAAGATCGAGCACGTATCCATCGTCAGAGTCCCCGAACATTGGTAACGGTCCGCCGTCCGAAAGAGCGGCTAGAAAATCCAACATGCTTTCCAGCCGGTCCCAATAGGATTGGGCGAAGTCCATTCCCGTTCTTCGCCCGACCAACCCCGCCAACAAAAGGAACTGCGAAACAAACAGTTGATAACCGATGGCCTGCTCGCCGTTCGTGCCGTCCGCACGATTTTGGTTCAACATCTCCCGGGACAAGATCGCATGACTCTCTCGCCGCCATTTCTCCGCTTGTCGCAGACCGCGGAAAAAACTGCTTCCGATGAATACGCCGGCGGCTTCGCCGATGAGATGGTTGTTGGCCGATGAGTAGCGAGAATATTTCCGCGTGATTTCCCAAAGGTGACGGTGGATCGAAGTGGCGTATTTTCGCCGTCGCTCAAGCGTTAAGGCCTCGGCCCCGTCGAGCAACTCCATCGTCCAGGCCCAATTGATGATCCGAATCCCTAGTTCAAGCGGACTTCGCCAGTTCATACCATAACCATAGGGACACTGTTCCAACCAACTGTCCCATTGATCCGCGACCGCTTCCGCGTAGCGACCGTCCCCGGTCCAACGATATGCCCGAGCCATGACTACAAAATGGTGATGTCGGTTAGGCTCCCAAACGAATTTGCAGTCGCCCGTGGTGGAATAATCACGGTAGTCGATGGCGGTTGATTTTGATTTCGGCGTCGCAAGACGGGCTTTGGGTTCGTAATCCCAATCGATGGGTTCGCCGGGATACTGGTATTCCGCGTCGAAAAGATGCAACATTCCGCCGGCGGTTTCATCAGCCTGCTCGATAACCCGCTCGCGCCAGGGGGTGACATCGGAGAAGATTTCGGAATGATCCAAGCTCTGCGGTTGACCGGTGAGAATACCGAATCGTGTGAGTGGGGTTTCCTTTTCGTTGCCGACGATGCGATTCCACTTGGGCGGACGTTGCCGTCGCGGAAGCAGGAGTCCATCCACGGCGTCGCGGAGTTTCCCCGTGCAGCGCCAGCCGATCTCGGCCAATGACATCGATTGAAGTCTGCGGACGTACCATCGAACGGATTGCATGCCTCCCCCTCTCGTCGCCGTGGATGTAGACGTAGCCTATCCCCATCCGTGGGTGCGTCGCTCCCGCTACTACAACTTAGAATACGACGATGAGATGTTTCGCGACCGGAAAAGTGCCCATCCGATAAAACACGCGAGCTATGGGGCCTGATCGATTCCCTGTTGGAGCATGTTCAAAAATGCTTTCGCGGTGGGGTCATCCGGTTCCAATCGAGCCGCCTCGGTGGCGTGGGGAATTGCCTCTTTCGGTCGACCGGACATGAAGAGTGCAACGCCCAAATTGTAATGGGCCAACGCGAAATCGCTTTTCAAATCGACCGCACGTTTGAGAAAAGGGATTGCTTCATCAATCCGCTGAGCCTGCAGCAACCCCTGACCCAAGTCATATTGATATTCCGAGACACTCGGTTCCAATTCAACGGCTTTGCGGAAGTGAACCAAGCCTCCGGCGACATCCTGCAATTGGAACTTGGTCACGCCCAGCAACCAGTGGGCTCTCGCCAAGTTTGGCCACCGTGCCAATAAACCCTCTAAAGCTTCACGGGCTAAATCAAAGCGTTGACCCTTGAGCAACGCGTCCGCAAACTCGGCGGCATCGTGCGCGCTTGCGGATTCCGATGATAGTCCCGCACGAAACACCGCCAACGCCTCACGCGTTCGTTCGACGGAAAGAAGCACGCCGATCAGTTCCTTGCGGGCGATCTCAAAAGCGGGATCAACTTTCAAGGCTTGTTCATAGGCTGCGACTGATTCATCGATCCGGCCGGACCGCCGTAATACCCCGCCCAATCCACGATGGGCATCCGGCTCCTGTGGATGCATGGAGATCATTCTTCGCACTGTTTTTTCGGCATCGTCCGCGCGATCGTTCGCCAAATACAACCAAACCAAATCCTTCAACGCCGTATAGGTGGGCAAGAAGCCCCATCGGTCGGCGCGTTCGAGATGTTCCAGCGCATTTCGGGCCGACATTTGTTTTGACTCTGCCGCCGCTTTAAACCAATTCGTGCCCGGCAGCCAAGCGTCGTCGCCGACTTGGGCCTGTTCGAAAAAATAGTGCCCACGCCAAACCGAAAATTGAATCGTCGCGCTGTGCAGCGTCAAAGGTAGAGCAACGGCCATTCCCGCCGCGAAGAAAGTGCCGGCGCGTGTCACTCGTCCGCCGTGCTTGAGTTGTAGATTCTGCCAACGGACATTCGGCGTTCGCATTATCCGAACCCCTTTCATCGCCGCGTAGGCAAACATTCCCCCCATCGCCATGGCCAACAGCAACGGAATCTGATCGTACAACCCGCGAAAGATCATCACCCCCGCCAACCCGGCGACGGCCATGATCCATTCTTCCGCAAGAGAAAAATCATAGGGCGTGGCCTTACGCGGCGATTTCGGCTTGGCCCCAATCGCCGGTTTCTTAAATCCAAAATACAGGGCATCCTTCGGACAAACGCTCACGCAATCCATGCACTTCATGCACCCCGGATCAACCACCATTCCGAACAACGCGACCTCTTCGTGCACCTTCACGTTCGACGTGCAAACGGCAGTACAGTGACCGCAATGCTCGCAATCATCGGTCACCAAAATCCGACCCGGAGCGGCCCGTTCCACCAATCCAAAGAACCCGCCATACGGGCATGCGTACGTGCAAAAACCCTTCGCTCCGAGGAAATAAACAACCGCTATCCCGGCCACGAGAACCGTGACAATCGCCATCAGTGGCCCCGGAAATGTTTCCCAGTAGTCTACTTTGAGAATGTGGTTGGTGAATTCAGGCGCGGGGTGGCCAACGAACCATCGATAGACCGTGGGCCAAACAAACATGTAAAGCGCCAGCGCCAGCGGGGCCAACACGAGAATCCGCGCTCGCAGCGGTTTGGGTTTCACTCTGATTTTTTTCAGCAACCACGCGCATAAATCTTGGTAGGCGATGAAATGACACCCCCACCCGCAAACGAACCGCCCAAAAATCAACGTCGCCAGAAGCGCAACAGCAAAGAATATGAACCCTGCGTTGAGATGTCCCTGATTCAGCGTGTACATCGCCTCCGAGGGCTCTACCGGCGAAAGCGTTCGTCCGGCCACCCGCCAATGAATGAAATGCCCGATCATCAAAAGGTGAACAACGATCAGCGCCGCCGCCCGCCATTTGCTGGTCCGCGACTTTCGCACCTTTGGTGGACAGGCCAACACGGGCAGATTCACTGTCCGGTTGGGTTTCGAAATCACATTGCCCTTCACCATACCCTGTCCAATACGCTCGTTCCTCGATTTCACTTCGGATTATACCGAGGTCGAATCCCGGAGCACGGATGAAATTGTTCATCGTCATATTGGAAACGGCGTTATCGGATAAGGACCACCTTGGATTGGATGTCGATCGAACGGTCAATGATTTCTAGTCAATTTGATGAAGTTCACTGAAATCCGAACGATAGTGAGCAAAGAAAGAGCGAATTGTCATTTGCCAAAGCTTGACCCATCTGCAAGTTTTGACGTAAAATTAACAGGATGTCTGCGACCGAAACCATCCAAATCCCCGTGACGGCGGAATTTCGTCGGCAACTCGACGCCGAGGCCGGGAGACTGAATCTTTCGCTCTCCGCGTACATTCATTACCTTCACGCTCGATTGACGCCCGGCCGAGACGCGGCGCGCCTGGATCGCCATGTGCGCGAAGTGTTCGGGAAGCACGGCGAATTGATCCGAAGATTGGCCAAGTGAACGCCGCGATACGGTTTCTTTCCGTCGACGATGTTCTAACGCTGCATGCCATTGCGATCGAAGATCAGGGCGGTGACCCGTCCCTTCGCGATCGTGGGTTGCTGGAGTCCGCAGTAGCCATGCCGATGCAGCAATTTGGAGGCTCGTACCTCCACGCTGACATTCCGGCGATGGCCGTGGCTTACGCTTTCCACATCTGCATGAATCACGCTTTCGTGGATGGAAACAAACGTGCGGCGACGGCCGCAATGATTGCGTTTCTGTCCGACAACGGTTGGAGTTTCGACGCCAAGCCTGACGAGGCCGAACCGGTGGTTCGTAAACTTGCATCCGGAGAACTGGACAAAGCGATATTTACTGACTGGGCGAGATTACACATGCACGAGAAGCCGAAGATGGAATTGCGAGACTACTTCAATCGAATCGACGCTCATGAGTTCACGAAAAGGTTACTTAGCCTCCTTCCAGGTGAGACCGGTGCCAAGCCCGATGAGTTTATTCAAAGGGTTCGTGAGGCAACGACGGCAATGCCCTTCCTAAGCGATCTGGCAAGGCAGCAAGGGGAAGCGAAACAAGCTGGCGATCTGGCAGCTTGGCGTGAAGTCACGATGCTGGCGGTTGGCATGATGACCTTGTATGTGATCGCGGAAGACATGGGCTATGAGTGGTGAAACCCACCCCCCAGCTAGTAGCTGATTTTCGAAGCACGTATTTTCCGAAGACAATTTCACGGAATCTTGGCCGGTGTTGCGCTTAGGTGCCTTCTTGACGGCTTGCCTACCCGACTTCCAACCGCCACAATCGCCGGTCCCAATGGAGAAGAAACCGGTTGCCCGTACATCATCCAACGGAAGGGATGATCTCGCGTTATGTCCGACCAATCCATCAACACCGATCACGTCCTCCAGCGCCTCGATCAACATTTACTCCTCCGCCCCGCACTCTCCGAACGCATTCACCGCGAACTGATGATGGAGCTCCACCGCAGAGGTCTGGCCACCATCGATCGTATCCACGACGAAGCCCGCACCAAAATCGGCCGCCCCACGGGAACCATCATCGACGACATCAACCAAGCCGAACGCGATCGCTGGGACGCCGCCGAACGGCAAGCCGTAGAACGCATCACCCGCGAATACGCCGCCGCCCATTTTTCCGCGGTCGACGTAGATGACGTGGTCGATGTCGCCCTCAAACGCGAGGAAGTCTCCAGCCTCGAAAAAGTCGCCAATCTCCCCAACCAAACCTTTCGTAACCTGGCCGACAAAATACAGCGATTTTGCGATCTCCCCTTCGCCGAAAGCCAACTCAACCCCGCCGAAGCCGAAGGCACCCGCGTTGCTCTCGTTCGCCACTTGGTCAGCGATCAACACGAATTCATCCACATCGCCAAGGATTATCTGCAGGTCCGCGATTTCGGCGATCTCACCCGCCGCATGTTGGGCAACGACGACGGCATGGGCCGCATCGGCGGAAAAGCCGGCGGCATGCTCCTCGCCTATCACATCCTCAAACAAGCCGAAGACCCCAACGAAACAAACTTCCCCCTCGCAATTCCCGAATCCTATTACCTTCGCTCCGACGTGGTGGAAGACTTTATCCGCCTCAACGGTCTCGATGAATACCAAACCCAAAAGTACAAACAGATCGACGATCTCCACCGCGAATATCCCATGCTCCGCGGCGTGTTTCGCAATGGTCGATTCCCCCGCAAGGTCGAGCAACACCTTCGCGGCATCCTCGACAAACTCGGCAACCACCCATTGATCGTTCGTTCGAGCAGTTTGTTGGAAGACCGTTTCGGCACGGCTTTTTGCGGCAAATACGCCAGCTATTTCCTTGCCAACCAGGGCACCGTCGAACAGCGATTGCAAGCCTTGCTCGGTACCATCGGCGAAGTCTACGCCAGCATCTTTGCCCCCGACCCCATCCTCTATCGCCGCGAACACAACCTCATCCACTACGTTGAGGAGATGGCCGTCCTCATCCAGAAAGTCGTCGGCGTCCAAGTCGGTGATTACTTTCTGCCGTCCTTCGCCGGCGTCGCATTCTCTCGAAATGAATATCGCTGGTCGCCGCGCATTCGCCGTGAAGACGGCCTCGTTCGCATCGTCATGGGACTTGGCACTCGGGCCGTCGATCGCGGCGGACCCGATTATCCACGAATGGTCGCTCTCGGCGCGCCGACTTTGCGCCCGGAATCTTCGGTAAAGGAAATCATCCGCTCCGCCCAACAAACCGTCGACGCAATCAATCTGAAAGAAAACCGCTTCGAAACCATCCGCGTGGAAGAACTTCTCGCCTTTGGCCCGGATTTTCCCATGCTCGATCGGATCATGGCCATCCTCCGCGACGACGAGCTCTATCCCATTCCCGGCGTCTGGGTCGATGCCGAAGTCTCCGAACTCCACGTGACCTTTGACAAGCTCCTTCGCTCAACTCCTTTCGCCGCGCGCATCAAGGGCTGGCTCAACCTTTTGGAAAAAGCCTACGGCGTGCCCGTCGATATGGAATTTGCCTGCGACGGAGAAAAACTCTACCTGCTCCAGTGCCGCATGCAGGCACAAAAAGCCGAAGTCGGCCCCGTTCGCGTCCCTAAGGATATCCCCGAAGCTGACATCCTCTTTGACGCCCATCGCTACGTACCCGCCGGCCAAGCCGATGACATCATTCACGTCGTCTACGTCGACCCCGCCGCCTACGACGCCATCACCACGCGCGAACAACGTGTCCAAGTCGCCCGCGTGATAGGCCGCATCAATCACAGTCTGGAGCGGCGGTCTTTCATCTTGATAGGTCCAGGCCGATGGGGAAGCAACGACATCCGCCTCGGCGTCCCCGTCCGCTACGCCGACATCAACCACTGCCGCGTGCTCATCGAAGTCGCTCGCGTCAAGGACGGCTTTCTTCCCGAAGTCTCCTTCGGCACCCACTTCTTCCAAGACCTCGTAGAAGCCCGCATCGACTACCTTCCGCTTTACCCCGACGACCCCGGCAACCGCTTCAACGAATCCTTTTTCATGACATCCCCCAACGTTCTCGCCCAACTCCTCCCCAACGATGCCGACTTCGCCGACATCATCCGGGTTATCCACATCCCAACCGCCTCCAAGGGCCGCACCCTCACCATCGCCATGGACCCCGACTCCGACCACGCGTTGGCGTATCTCCGCTGATTTCACTAGAGCAATCAGATTTCGGCTTCAGCATCCAACCGATTCACGAACCTCTGCATGTAATCGTCGCGATTGCGCCCGATTTGCCCGCAAAAGCAAGACAATGGCCTTCGAAAGGTAATAGGATAGGATATTGTGGACGATGGCTACGTTCTTAACCGATAGCGAAATCGCGGGGTTCATTGCGGAGCCTAAGCAACTTCCGCCTGATTGGAGAAATCGGGTGAAGCTGAAGCCTAAACACGGGCACTACGAACGCGAGTTAGACATAACGGGTGAGAATGGATCGAAGTTTCGGGTGGTTATGCGGCAGACCATAGCAAATTCACTCGATTTTTCCGTGATCCTTGGATTGTTGGTTCCCAAAACAAACCAAGTCTTCCGACTGATGCGCTTCAACGGGAAAAGCCACGAGCATACAAACAAAATAGAAGGAACTCGCTTCTACGATTTTCACATTCATCGGGCAACCGAGCGTTATCAGAAGGATGGATACGATGAAGAATCCTATGCCGAGGTGACAGACAGGTACTCAAGCTTCGAGGAAGCGTTGGAGACGTTAATTCTCGAGGGTGGATTCGTACGACCATTGAAGCCACAGATGGACTTGGATTTCGATGAAGGGGGTAGTCCGTGAACGTTCAAGCCATCGAAAAAGACTTTCAAGAAAAAGCAGGTCGCACAGTACGCGTCACACCAGAGGGTCTCAACCGTTACCGAGTGTTTACGCCATTCTTATTCGACGACGGAGACCATCTGTGTATCGTGCTTCATCGGCGCGAGCAGAATTGGTTGTTAAGCGACGAGGGCCACACCTTCATGCATTTGACGTACGAGCTGGATGAGAAGTCCCTCCTGGCAGGCACTCGGAACCGAATCATTACATCGGCCCTTGCTTCCTTCGGCGTTGAGGACGCAGCCGGGGAGCTTCGACTCCGTGTCCCGGATGACCGGTTTGGTGATGCTCTCTATTCGTTTGTCCAAGCACTTCTGAAAGTTTCGGACGTTCGGTTTCTTTCGCAAGCGCGAGTCAAATCAGCATTTATGGAGGACTTTCGTGAATTTCTGTCGCAAACCGTGCCAGAGAGCAGGCGGACGTTCGACTTCTTCGACAAGACGCATGATCCTCAAGGCAAGTATAAAGTCGACTGCCGAATTAACCACATGCCACGCCCTGTGTTTGTGTTTGCCGTTCCAAATGATGACAAATGTCGAGATACGCAAATTACGTTGCAAACATTTGAGCATTGGTCCGTTCCGCACCAATCGGTTGCCATATTTGAGGATCAAGAAGCGATTAATAGAAAGGTCCTCGCGAGATTTTCAGATGTTTGCGAAAAGCAATTCTCAAGTCTCGGAACTAACCGAGAACGCATTTCGAAGTACGTGCTTCATACGGTGAGTTTAACTAGCTAGACTTGCCAAAGGCAGGCATGATCGACCCTATGTCGGCAAGCAGACTCCGTATCATCCTCGCTGAACCCTATGCAGATTTCGCGGTCCAGCGATTGCAAGCCGTCGGCGAGGTCGTCCAGCTTCAATCGGCGGATGAAAAGACGGTGACCGACGCAATCCCTGGCGCGGATGCGTTGTTGGTTCGAAGCAACGTGCGGGTCACGCGGGAAATGTTGGCCAAGGCGGATCGACTCAAAGTCATCGGCCGCGCGGGGGTTGGGTTGGAATTAATCGACGTGGAAGCCGCAACCGAAAAAGGCATCCAAGTCGTCTACACCCCCGAAGCCGCTACCGACGCGGTGGCCGATCTCACCGTTGGAATGATGATCGATCTGATTCGATGCGTAACCACTTCCGACCGAATGATCCGCGTGGGACAATTCACCGAAGCGCGCACCCTGTCGCTCGGACGGGAATTGAGCGAGATGACACTCGGTGTCATCGGTCTGGGTCGAATCGGTTTCGCCGTCGCAAGACGCTGCCATCTTGGATTCGGTGTGACGGTTGTTTATAACGATATCGTAGAACCCCCATCACAAAACTTTCCCCTAACTTTCTTGGACAAGAACCGACTTTACGAAAAAGCGGACATCGTGTCGTTGCACGTTCCGCTTACGCCGGCAACCCGGCATTTGATCAACGAAGATGCTCTCAACCGGTTTCGCCAAGGAGCCATTTTGATCAACACCGCGCGAGGAGGCGTGGTCGATTCCATTGCGCTGGCTGAGGCATTGCGAACCGGACGATTGGCCGGTGCGGCGTTGGATGTCTTCGACCCCGAACCGCTGCCGATGGATCATCCGTTGATGTCCGCGCCCCATACTCTTTTCACCCCTCACATCGGGGCTCGAACAGTAGGAGGATTGGAGCGAATGCATAACGTCGTCGACGATGTCATCCGGGTTCTGAAATGTCAACCGCCCCACTATCCAGCCTTGGGGTAAGAGCTGTAGGTCGGGTCATTGCCCCGACACCTATAGAAAATGTGCCATTATGTGGCACTTTTCTTGGGCACGGGATTCCGATATATGCCGGCCCGGTTCCGCCCCCCCCCCATTCTAAAGGTGCCACTGTGTGGCGCTTGCCCTGAGCGGCGGCTCCCCTCCGCAGGCCTCATCGAAGTCCAACCCCTGTCGAAAACACTGCCTGTCGTGGATTGGGCGGGTAAACGGAGGCTCTGAGTGACCAAAGCCCCGATCGGACTTATCCGCCGAAGGAGGCTAAAGTGAAGACGTTTTATTTAAAGCTCATGCTGAAAATCTGTTTCACGTGAAACAAGTTTCAATGATGCTCTTGCAATTCTCCTGAACCTAGTTCAGAATGCTCCCCAAACCTTTTTTGGAGGGCTTAATATGTCAAAAGAAACGCCGCCGCGTAGGCTTGGTCGAGGGCTGGATTCACTCGTCTCCCCCGCATCCTTTCGTGCCGCATCTCCCGACCAGCCCACGCCAACTTCCCACCGTGCACTTCCTCCTGAATATAGCTCGCCATCGACAGGTCAAGTTTTTATGAAAGTCGATCAACTTCGACCCAACAAGCAGCAGCCGAGAGGACAAATCCGCCCGGAGGATATTAAATCTCTGACCGATTCCATCAAACAATCCGGCGTGTTACAACCCGTAATCGTTCGGGAATCCACCGATGGCTTCGAAATTATCGCCGGAGAACGACGCTGGCGAGCTGCAAAGGCCGCAGGACTTGGGGAAATACCGGTCGTTCTTCGAAAGGCCACCGAAGAACAAATGATCGAGTGGGCCATGGTGGAGAATCTTCAACGAGAAGACCTAGACCCCATCGAACGCGCGAAGGGGTACGAACATTTCTGTAAGCAGTTTCGATTGACCTCAGAGGTCGTCGCGGAGCGGCTTGGGGAGGACCGTTCGACGGTGGTGAACTACCTGCGACTGTTGGAGTTACCGGAAACGATTCAGGGTCTTGTGGCTTTGGGAAGGGTGTCGATGGGGCACGCAAGATGTTTGGTGTCTGTTAGTGACGAGTTGCAGCAGCTTCGTTATGCGGAAATGGTGAGCAAGAAAGAATTGTCGGTGCGGACCTTGGAGGACATGGTTCGGCGGGACAAGAAGAGTTCGCCGCATCGGAAGTCGGGGCCATCCTCTACGCCGGCCAGGACGCTGCCGCACATTTTTGATTTGGAGCGGCGTTTTGAGGATAAGCTGAAGACCAAAGTTTCCATCAAGGAGGGAAAGAAAAAAGGCAGCGGGCGGTTGACGATTGAGTATTTTTCGCTAGACGATTTTGATCGCATCGCCTTGCGGTTGGGAGTTTCGCTGGAAGAGTGAGTGCCACAGCGTGGCACTTTTATCTCCGCGGGGTTCAGGGAAACGTGTAAGCACGGACGGGGCTGGCGCTGGGTCGGCGACCCTCGTGGGCGCCGGTTTTTGCGGGACCGACGGTGGGTGGTTTGGGCGCAACTGATTCCGGCGGAGAGGGAACGACCACTCCTTGAGGCGGCAAAGGCAGCGAGGGTTTGAATTGTCCGGTAGTTTTTGATTTCAACAAATCGCACAGAGCGCAGCGCATCATCAGTGCAGGAGTTTGTCCCAAGGTGGACATGGCTTGCTGAAAGTCGTTGAGTGCGGCGGCGTAATCGCTGGTCTCTCGATAGGCATCGCCGCGAATGATGAGCGCTTGAGGATCGCCCGGGCGAAATTCCAAAACCCGGGTGATATCGGCTACGGCTTTGTCGAATTGTCCGGTCGAAGCATAAGCCGCCGCTCGACCTACCAATCCGAGCAACAAGTTCGGTGCTTGACGAGCCACCTCGTTGAGCGCGATCAGCGCTTCGGTGGAGCGGCCGGAGTGCAACAGGGCAATGGCTCGGAATGATTTCACCCATGCCGAGGTTCGATCCAGTTCGGAAGCTCGGGTCAAATCTCCCAAGCTTTCCTCCATGCGCCCAATCAACAAGTTAGCCAAACCACGCAAGACATACGCGTCGGCGCTGTCGGACTGAAGGCGGACCAACTCGTTGGCGTTCTCCACCATTTTTTCGGGTTGGGCCAATTGTCCGGTTAGCGCGGTAAGCAAGCGCCTTGCGGCGAGGTCCTCTTGTCGCAGCGAAAGAAAATCCTCGAGCAAGCCCGCCGCCGCTTTCGGTTGACTCGTCCGCCATAGGACCGCGTTTTTGAGAAGCAAGGAATATTCCGTTCGAGGCACGTCCTCCTCCTCCGGCGGCCAATTCGGCGGATGGATCGTTTCATAATATTCGCCCAGCCATTGTCGTACGATTCCCGGAATGTCGGCGACTCCCGCGCCGGGATCATCCTGAATCAGCGGGGCAACAAAACTCATTCCCTGTCCGGTGCGCAACAGCTCCTGGGCAACGGGAGTCGCCGCGCGAGCGCCTTGCAATACCATTCCAGCTTCGGCGGGCATCACTCTGCTAAACAATGCGGCAAGGCTATTGATTTTCGCGTTGGACTCTTCGACTTGGGCGCGAAGAGTGTCAACCACTTCTTTCGTGGATTGCGCTTCGGTATCTTCGGAATCGGAGCGATCGCTCTTCGCCGCTTGAGCAGCCACCCGGAGCTTTTCGGTTTCACGTTCCGCGATTCGAACGGCTTCACGTTGCACGCGAACCTGACCTTGTTTGTTCACCAACGCTACGCCCATGACGGAGGCCATAAGCAAAATGGCCGCCGCAAAACTAGCGGCTTGATGACGGCGAATGAACTTGCGTGCCCGCCACGTGAGACTCGTTCGACGCGCCTTGATCGGGCGCAAGCTGAGAAACCGCCGAAGGTCATCGCGTAGCTCCCCGGCGGACTGGTATCGCCGCGCCCGGTCTTTCTCCATGGCTTTCAGCGCGATCGTCTCCAGATCCAATGGAATGGCGGCATTATGCATGCGCGGCGGAATCGGGTCGGTATGAACGATCCGAGTAATCACTTGCTCGCGGGTTTCGCCGGGGTAAGGGGGCTTGAGCGTCAGCCATTCGTAGAGAGTGATTCCGAGAGAATAGACATCCGCGCGACGGTCCACCGAACTGGGACCTTCGAGAATATGCTCGGGGGACATGTACAACGGAGAGCCCAACATCTCTCCTGTTACGGTTACCCCCGGATGTTCGGGCATGCGAGCGAGTCCGAAATCGGAAATGCGCAACCGACGATCGCCGCCAAACATGAGATTGTGCGGCTTGATGTCGCGGTGGATCACGCCGTGATCGTGGGCATATTGCAAGGCGTCGGCCACGTTGGCGATCTGCTCGGCCGCAAGTTGAAACTGTTCCTGCTTCCGACAGGCCCCGACACTGTCCGCGAAAATCGCCGCCCATTCTCTCGCGGAATATTTGACCGTTGACCCAGATCCGCTGAAATTGGAATGAGTCTGAATCGTCGAAGGAGCGACCGTTTTTCGCGGTAAGGCAATTGTGTCGCCGAGGTCGGCCGCCGCTGATTCATTGGCTTGTTTGTCTCGCGCCGCTGCAATGATGGTGTTCAGGCTGCAACCGTCGACGAGTTCCATCACATAAAAGTGAACCCCGTGCTCCTCGCCTTGGGCAAAGATCGGAATGATGTGGGTGTGCTGCAATTGAGCGGCGGCTTGAGCCTCCCGTTGAAATCGTTGTACGGCGCTGGGCGATGCGCTAACATCGCGGGACAATACTTTAAGGGCCACGGTCCGACGAAGCGACGGTTGCCAGGCTTCGTAGACGACTCCCATTCCGCCTCGGCCTAGCTCGCTGCGAATCTCGAATTCGCCAAGCGTGGCCGGACCGCTCCCCAATGGGCGAGGTGTTGAACCGGCGAATGGAACCAATTCGTTAAACACCGGTGACTTCTTTTTGAAGGACGTTACTCATTGATCTTTAATCAAGACGCTTCACACGACCCATCGGTTGGCACAAAAACCGCACCGTTGAACGATTCCATAAATATCCATCTATGCTCCGGGTGATTCATGGGCCTCATTATCTCAAAAATTCGCACCAGAGGTTAGTGGCCATACTCGAATCTTTTCAATCATTCCATTTTGACTTTAACGGCAGCCCTCGAAATTACTTTTCCGAAAAACACCGCAACTTTATTTAAATCAATATGTTGTGCAACTAATGGCATATCTTGTCTTTATAGGACAGATTGTCCTCTACGAACTACACCACGCCAGTGTAAAAGCCATTCCTCTTTTGGAACCGATCCGACAATATTCGACATTTTTTTACATCATCATACAAGCTACCCCGGTCGAGCCTTTTTTCCTAACGAAAATTTTCACATCCGCGCTCGGAGATTCGTCTACGGTCCTGCAATATTCGGATATCTCCCATTCGCGTAGTCCCTACCCAGGCGGACGTAGTTTCGGACGACGTGATCAATCACCTCCAAGTCTTTTTCCGTGATGTCCCGAACGATCCTTGCCGGGGCACCCATGACCAATTTGCCATCGGGGACAACCATTCGCGGAGGCAACAGCGAACCTGCCGCGATGAGACAACAAGACCCGATTACGCAATCATCCAAGACGACGGCGCCGATGCCGATTAATGTGCGATTCCCCACGCGGCTGCAATGAACCACGGCACGATGCCCGACCCCGATGTCGTCACCCATCACCAGTGGCACACCTGTTTGTGTGTGTACGACCGAACCGTCTTGAATGTTCACCCGGTTTCCAATTCGAATCGATGCAACGTCTCCCCGGATCACGACGTGGTGCATGATCGTGCATTGGTCGCCGATCACGACATCGCCGGCCACGAATGCCGTCGGGGCGATGTACACATCCGCGCCGAGTATGGGGTGAATGATCTCCGACATGGGTGCATTCTACGACGAATGGATGAGCTTGCACTTGAATCGCGCAACGTCTCTGTTTCAACAAGAGCTCGCAAGAAGATGCGCATGCGTTGCAGCTACAACATCCGTTTCTTGGTTACTATCGGACTGATGGTGGTGGCCATCGGACTAAAAGTTGTGGCTGTCGAACCCAAGGAGAAGTTCCGTCTCCGGTGGCCGATAATTCAGGTTTTTGTTCGCCTTGCTGTGGGATTGTTGCACGTTGATTGACCCGATGAAGAGAACACTCCTATGCTCGAATAGCCGAAGTTTTTCTTAGAAGGCGCAAATCGCGCTCGAAGAAGGGGTTAAGTATGAAAGTGCCAGGGGTATTGTCACTCAGCGTTGTGGTCGTCAGCGGTTTTTTGTGCCAGCAGGTCGAGGCTTCCGCATGGAATCAAAACGGTGCGGGTGTCGGCGCCGGGCCATCGAATTCGGGACTCCGTTGGCAGGATAGTCCTTGGTTTGACAGCTTGGTTTCAGGTCGATCCAAGCCGGGGCATTTTTCTTTTGGGAACGGATGGTTTGAAAACGGACCCCACCATCAGCATGGCACACCCCACGTTCGTTTGCCGTCGGCGGCGGGGAATAGCGGCGATGAGAACAACGAAGAGAATCCGCCGTACACGTTCGAGTTTGAAGATGAGCCCGATGGTGAAGACGAAGACTATACCCCCGGCGAAGTCGGTGATGAGGGTCCGCCCATTCCACCGGACGAGGACAATGGCGAAGGGGACGACGGGAATCCTCCGAACTTCGGGGTTTCGCTTGACCAGGACGGCGGCGATAACAACCGAAATCCGCCACCCGATACCAGACCCGTTCCGGCACCGGGAGCTCTGTTGTTAGCGTTGTTGGGAATCCCATGTGTCGCACGGATTTGCCGGCGTCGAGACACGCCCCAATAGTTCCCAACGGAACATTCCAACGAGCGATCATCGCATTCGCAAACCGCAGCGTGCCATTATGTGGCACGTTTTTCTTTTCCGCGTCGGTCTCCCGTCTCCCAAGGAGATGGGCCACCTGTCCATTTCCCGTGCCTGGCATGACAGTCGACGGATCGACCCTTGAGAGGTTATGATCGTCGAGTGTGGACCGTGATCTACGGGAGTGGGAATGATGGAACTGTTCCTTCCAGAACAGATCGCACTCGACGGAGTTTCCAACGCGCTGCTTGGCGACGTGGAAGAAACCGCGCGCCGGGTGAACGAATACCGTCCGTTGCCCGCCAAGGTCGTTCAAAGAATTTTGGACGATCTATTGGGTGAACGAGTGTATGCCAGCAATGCCATCGAGGGGAACACGCTCGATCTTCGAGAGACGGAAACGATTCTTAAGACCGGGAAGCTCATTGAGAAGCAAAGACGCGAGTCGATCGAAGCTAGAAACCTTGGGGAGGCCGTCAAGGCGATTTCCGCACTTGTGCCCGGGGGGAAAAGCGCACATACCGTAGATACGTTACGCGAAATCCACACCATCGTTTTAAAAGATGATCCACAAGAAAGAGGCGGGCAATACCGTAGCCACGGCGTCACGATCACGGGAGCAAAGTACCAACCGCCGGATCACACCCTTGTTGCCTCCTTGGTCGATCGCGTGATGGAGCAACTTCAGAAGGATTCTGATTTGCCCGCTGTCGTCCGCGCCGCATGGTCTCACTGGACCATCGCGCGGATTCACCCTTTTGGTGACGGCAACGGCCGGACCGCGCGTTTATGGCAGGACTTGGTTCTGTTTCAGGGGAATCTGACTTGCGCGATTATTCGATCGGAGGAGCGTCGACAATACCTGGATGCCCTTATGATCGCCGACGAAGGGGATTTCAATTCCTTGGTCCAACTCGTCGCGAATCGAGTTCTTTCGACGTTTGGTAGATATCTGGCGGCCCTGGGCGAAGATCCCAAGACGAGAGAGTTCATCCGTGATTTGTTTGGAGAGGTCAAGAAACGAGATGAACGTAAGCAGGAGCATGAGAATCGTCGCCATAGTCGCAAATTGGAGTACGCGCGTTGGTGCCATAAATGGGAACGATTGCGCTTTGAATTCGAGATACTGATAGCACAAATCAACAAGATCTTAACGGGGGTTCGAATGCAAATCATCCGTTACGAAATCGTTGATTTCGAAGATTGGGATCACATTGATCGGATGAAGCACCCAGGGAATTTTCGCTACTTCGACTTGGAGATTCACAACGAAGCGAAGAAGGAGCTGATTTCGTTTGAATTTCGGCGCGGGCATAATCCGGAAGCAGAAACCCAGATTTGCTTGTCGAATGGATTCTTTGGTCATATCTACGAAGTTGATGGCGATGAAGACAGTGAAGACTGCAGAGAACTGAGACTGACTGAACTCTGTGTAGTTCATTTGATTGGAGATCGGTTTGTGGTACATGGACAACCGGCGGTGGGAAATGAAAAAAAGTTGGAGCCATCTGAAGTCGCGCAGATGTACATTCGCCGACTCGTGCTGCATCACCTGGATTGATGTTTGGAGCAGTGCGCTTATAGGGGTACGCGAGCATACACCCAAGAAGGCTGCGTTTCGCATGTACGGCCGCACGGGCTCCCCTTGACGCGAAACGTCAAGGGGAGCAAGCCACGCGGCTCGGTATTGTTAGAAAGTTCCTGGCGGAGAGAACAACATGAACCAACAAGACAAAACGACCGAGACCATCCGCACCGCCGTGCGCGACCGTTATTCGCAAATCGCTGAAAATGATCCCCACCACAAAACCCAAGAGTCGTCCGAAGGAAGCGGATGTTGCGGAGGGGGGACATGTGGGACGGGTTCGTTTGGGGTCACGGAGTTGGCACAAGGAATCGGCTATACCAAGGATGAATTGGCCACCACACCGGACGGCGCGAACATGGGTTTGTCGTGTGGAAACCCAACAGCAATCGCATCGTTGAAATCCGGCGAAGTCGTACTAGACCTCGGCAGCGGCGGCGGGTTTGATTGTTTCATCGCCGGTCCAAAGGTCGGCCCAACCGGTCGCGTCATCGGCGTCGACATGACACCCGCGATGCTTACCAAAGCCCGATCCAACACGGCCGCTTACCAATCTCGCACCGGATTGAACAACGTCGAATTCCGTCTCGGCGAAATCGAGCACCTTCCGGTTGCAGATTCGTTCGTCGACGTGGTCATCTCCAACTGCGTGTTGAATCTCTCTCCGGACAAGCCACAAGTTTGGAGAGAAATCGCCCGCGTACTGAAACACGGCGGCCGAGTGGCAGTTTCGGACTTGGCCCTTTACAAACCGCTTCCCACCGCGATCAAGGAATCGGTCGAAGCCTTGGTCGGATGCATCGCCGGAGCGGCGTTGATCGAGGATATTCGCGAGATGATGCAAGCGGCGGGTTTGATGAACATCAAGCTGACGCCGAAATCGGATTACATCGCTACGCTCCAAGCCCAACAAGACGCATTGCTTCAAAACGTCGGCAGGAGTTTGCCGCCGGGGGCCACGCTCGGTGATTACATTACGAGTCTGGACATTTCTGCGGCGCGGGGTTGATGCGCGGGTTCTGAATAATGAAACGGAATGCGGAGAGTGTCGGGTCGATGACCCGACCTACGATTTGTTCGTCCCCCGCCCTTGCCTAACGGCAAGAATGGGGGATCCGCATAACTCGCTTGCGGGCGTCGAAACTTGTCTACCCAACGGGCGCAATCCCGTGAATCCCGAATGAACAAGAAGAATGCTCGCGTATCACGCGGGTATCAGCGGCCACGTATCGTGCGTTGACCGGGTGGTTGCCGGGGTCTAACATTAGCCCCTCTTCGCGGTGCCATTCAAGACCGGCTATGGGGGGTCCTGAGGGGTGGCCGGGGGGTAATGCGCGGAACTGTCTTAGAGTGTGTCCTAGAACTGAAATTCCGAGATTCCGCGCGGGCTCCCGGCAAGCCGGGATTGAAATACCCGCGGCGCGCTGGAGTTTTAGGAGGCACTCTTAATGGGCGAAGTGCGAATACTTCTTGCAACGATATGTTTGCAGTGATCTCGGACATTCACGGAAATCTGGAGGCCTTGGAAACGGCGTTGGCTGATATCAGCCGTCGGTCCATTAAGAAGGTCTATTGCCTGGGCGACGTGGTCGGTTACGGGGCAAGCCCCAAGGAGTGCCTGGACCTGGCCACCGAGCGTTGTGAGGTCACTTTGTGCGGCAATCACGATCACGCCGTGTTTTATGAACCGACGAACTTTAACGTCGGGGCCGAGCGAGCGGCGTATTGGACCCGACAGGTTCTGGAGGATGAGCGGAATAAGGCCAAGCGAGATCGGCGTTGGGCTTTGTTGGGAAGGCTGCCGATGTGGCACGAGGTCAATGGGCTTTTCATGGTCCATGCTTCTCCCCGTCGACCGGTCAACGAATATCTTTTTCCGGAGGACGTGTACACGAATCCGAATAAGATTCTCGACAACTTTCGGCGATTGGAACCGCAGCAAAAGGCCTGCCTTGTTGGACACACGCACGTTCCGGGCGTGTTTCTCGATGATCCGAGTTTCGACCCGCCGGACGAATTGCCCGACGAGAATATGTATTCGATCACGACGGATGAGCAGGCCATCATCAACGTGGGCAGCATCGGGCAACCGAGAGACCGGGATCCACGACTTTGTTACGTGGTCATCTACGAGAATGGCGAGGCGCCGCCCGGATACGATCTTCCCGAAACCGACGACGGATATTGCCTGACGGTGGAATTTGTGCGCCTGGCGTACGACATCGAAAAGGCCGCAAAGAAAATCTATGATACGCCTGAACTGGATGACTTCCTGGGTACGCGGCTTTTTGAAGGTCGATAGGAATTCGGCGTCGTTCATCACAAGGGATGGAATTTTTTAGTGTCACAAGCAGGAATGAAAAAACAAGACACCTATCGGAATCTTTTGATTGCGTCGTCGGTCGTTTTTCTTTTTTATGTGGTCGGCGAGAAGATTATCCCGCGACCTGCGCTGCCGCCGCCGGGGTCTGAAAATGTTTCACCGCAATCCACTGAACCCGGGCCGCAAACGGCGGCGCAGCCGGTTTCGAACGAGAATGTGAGTGATCCGAAAGCGACTCCGGGCAACGGCCCGGCGAACCCCTCTGCTTGGTCTGCGGTAGAAGCGGCTGAAGAACAAATCATTTCACTTGGCGCATTGGAGGGAGACGGGGCCGTGAAGCGTGCGCCCGAACCGCCGTTTCGAACGCGATTGTTGCTTTCCAACGTGGGAGCATCGGTCGATTCCGCGCTCTTGACCGACTACGCACAACAGGTCGGAAAACCGGATCGGTACCAGCTTCTTTCCCCGGTGGGTGACCCTTCGCGCGGTCGGACACGGTCTTTCTCTATTGAAAAAATCAACATCGACGACGTGGACGTTGTTCTTCATACCAAGAAATGGTCGGTGGTCGGTCCACCGGGAGGTCAGGAAATCGAGCACGCGGCCTGGGGTACGGGTCAACAAGTGGTGTTTGCGTTGGACCTTGCCAAAAACGACGTTCCCGCTGTTCGGTTGTCACGATCCTTTCAGTTGCCGCGCCAGGACCGCGCCGGCGGTCGTCATGATTTGTTCACCGAGCTGGTGGTGCAAAACCTGTCCGCGGAGCCTCATCGAATCGTCGTGACTCAACGCGGTGGAGTCGGCATACCGGCCAGTCGAGAGGGAGCGGATGACCGCGTTTTCGATGTCGGCGGTCGAGGCCAGGACGGGATCGTTTTGGGTCGACGACATTCCCTTGGGGAGATCCATAAGGGTGCGGGTCGGTTGCCGCTGTTTTCGCTGACGGAAGCGGATTTGTCGACGAAATTCTCGTGGGCGGCCTGTGGGAATACTTATTTCACCTGCACCATTGCGCCGCTGAGCTATGCCGGTTCCGACGTTGCGGAATATCTCACGGAAGTGAGCGGACAGGACTTGGACGGCGTGGCTTTTTCAACGCAGGATGTCACTCTTCGGTTCGTCTCCCGCGGTGAGACGTTTGCTCCTGGTCAGTCGTTGACTTTTCGAAACGACGTATACCTCGGCGAAAAAGATAGCGCCGCGTTCAAGACCGTGGAGACGTACAAGCAACGGAACTACCATTTTCAAATCTCGGCCGGGTTCGGCTGGTGCACGTTTTCCTTTCTCGTCGAATTTATGATTTGGTTATTCAACGGAATTCACGCCATCGTTCCCAATTACGGTGTGGCCATCATCGTGTTTGTTTTGGTCATTCGAGCCATGCTCCATCCCATCACGAAAAAAGGCCAAGTCAACATGGTTCGGATGCAGAAACAGATTGGCGATCTCGGTCCCAAGCTGGAGGAAATGAAGCGCCGATTCGCCAATGACAAGGTGCGACTCCAACAGGAAACGATGAAACTGTACCGTGAGGGGGGCATTAGTCCCGCCTCGCAAATGCTCACGTGTCTCCCCATGCTCATTCAACTTCCCATTTGGGCGGCGCTTTGGCTGAGCTTAAACAACAACGTTCAAATGAGGCATGAAGCTTTTTGCGGATGGATTCGTGACCTGACGGCGCCGGACGCCTTGTACACTTTCGCGGCTCCGGTGGTCATTCCTATTTTCGGTTGGCACGTGGCGTCGTTTAATCTTCTGCCGTTCTTGATGGCGGGATCCATGTATCTGCAACAAAAGCTCCAACCCAAACCGAAACCGAATCCAAACTGGACCCCGGAGCAGCGTCAGCAACAGGAGATGATGCAGAAGATGATGCCCATGATGAACATCATGATGCTGATCATGCTCTATAACAGCCCCAGCGGATTGACGTTGTACATCACCTTTAGCAGCATTTTTGGTGCGATCGAGCAATGGTGGATTCGAAAGCACATCGCGGCCCACGAAGCCGCCGGTACATTGGTTCGCGTGGTCGCAAGACCGATGGCGCCCACCGATGCGGCGAGTGGTCAAGACCGTACTCCTTCGGGTTGGTTTCAGAAATTGCAGAAAAAACTGGAAGACGCCCAAAAAATCCAACGAAGCCAACGCGCCAAACCGCGCCGCTAAACGTTTACAAGGTTTGTGTTTTGCGGCGTTTCACCCTTTACTTTTTGCATTGGATTTGTTAGACTCCCTTTAATGGTTCGGGTGTGAGTTAACTGGGAGCGGCCCTTCGTGCCGAAGGGGAATCAACCAATTCCGCAAGATCCAATTGAGGCGTTGCGCCAACAGAGAGAATTCCTTCGACAAATTCTCGACATCAATCCTCACTTGATTTTCGCCAAGGATCGAGCCGGCCGGTTTACGCTGGTCAACAAAGCCTTGGCCGACATCTACGGCACGACGATTGAGCAACTCATTGGCAAGACCGACGCCGATTTCAATCCGAACCCTGAACAGGTCGCGTTTTTTCGGCAGATGGACCTTCAAGTGATGGACACCCTGAAGGAAATCGAGATTCCGGAGGAGGTCATTTCGGATGCAACCGGAAAAAAGCATTGGTTGCAGACGATCAAACGACCGATCGTGGGTGCGGATGGAAAAGCCAACCAGATGCTCGGAGTGGCCACGGACATCACGCAGAGAAAAAACCTCGAGGATCAACTTCGCCATTCCCAGAAAATGGAAGCCTTGGGAAAACTTGCGGGAGGTATCGCCCACGATTTCAACAACATGTTGGCCGTGATTCTGGGGAACGCGGAGCGATTGCTGAACCGAACCAAACAGCAGGGTTTGAGGGACGAAGACTTGGCGACGAGTCTGGAGATGATCGTTTCATCTTCGGAGCGGGCGGCGTTGTTGATCCGTCGACTTCTGGCGTTTAGTCGAAAGCAACCCATTAGCCCCATTGTGCTTGATCTGAACCGGGGGGTCACGGAAATGACGGCACTGCTTCGTAGACTCCTCGGGGAAAATGTCCAGCTTCACGTACGAGCAGAGGCGGTTCAGGATCATGTACGCGCCGACCCCGGGCAAATTGAGCAGATCATGGTGAACCTAGCCGTCAACGCCCGTGACGCCATGCCACATGGTGGCACTCTAACCGTTCGGACGCTCACCACGATGGCGGACGAAGCCCTCGCCGTCCTTGGTTCCGCGACGAAAGAATCTCGATTCGTGAAACTCTCCGTATCCGACACCGGACTGGGGATGACCCAGGAGGTTGCACAACGAATCTTCGAGCCGTTTTTCACGACGAAACCGGTCGGGCAGGGAACCGGGCTGGGGTTATCCATCGTCTACGGAATTGTGAAACAGATCGGGGGGCACATCGTCGTGGACTCGGCGCCAGGCCAAGGAACCCGGTTTGACATTTACCTTCCGACGGTGGACGCGGAACTGACGGAATCGGGCGCTAGTGGCGATGTTCGTACGTTGCGTGGAACCGAGACGATTCTGTTGTGCGAGGACGACGAAGGGGTTCTCGACCTCACTCGGACGATTCTCGAAGACCACGGTTACACCGTTCTGGCCGCCGGTCGTGGGCGAAAAGCCCTGCAAATCGCCAAGAAACATGAAAGTCCCATCCATCTGTTGCTCACCGATGTGGTGATGCCGGACTTGAACGGGCGCCAACTTGCCGAGCGCATTCGCGAACTGAAACCCGACACCCGGGTCCTCTTCATGACCGCTTATTCCGCCGGGATTCGGGAATTGTCGGCGGAGCATGCCGAGTCCCCTCATTGGATCGACAAACCCTTTACGACCAACATACTGCTTCGCTATGTGCGAAATGTGCTGGATGGGTAGTTCACAAAAGCGGATCTATTCGCGCTTGGTGAATGAATCGCACCAATAGGAGGCAAAACGCGGTGCCCAGTCTTGCATCTTGGTTTGAAGATGTTGAAGACGGGTCTGAGAACCTTGTTGATCGATGCTGGTTGGTACACGGCCCAATACCGCCGAAATC
Organism: Planctomycetota bacterium; assembly: GCA_038043045.1. Lineage (GTDB taxonomy): Bacteria > Planctomycetota > Phycisphaerae > UBA1845 > UBA1845 > JBBTCX01. The sequence continues at coordinate 39,352 of JBBTCX010000004.1, forward strand.
TCAAACGCCTGATCTCCGCGAAGTATGGAGAGGGTGACGGCTGTACCAGGCCCGCGGGTGTGGATACGGGTGCTGAGTTCTTCCGTCGCCCGCCTTCCGGCCATCGTAAAGAGCTCTCCGTCCAAGGCAACCAAAAGATCATCCTTGGCCAACCCAGCACGGGCCGCGCCTGTATTTTCGATAACGGAAGCAATTCGAATGGCGTAGTTTCCTTCCGGGATTCGATCATTTTCTTCGTGGCCGGGGGTATCTGGACCTTGTGAAATTCCCAAGAACCCAAACCCGCCGAGGACATTGGCTTCGAAATAAGCCGATTTTACGATGAATTCAATCTGCAACTGCACTTCGAAATCATCCGATCGATGATAAACCTCTTTCAGCTTCTCAAACGCGGAGGTTCCCAGCCCTAACAATTGCGTCGTTGCTCGGTCGCGCTCCTCGTATTTCGGCGAACTCAACAACCCGATGGCCTCATCGATTCCGTACGGAGTTGATTCGTTTGCGGGAGAAAACGTCGCCTCTTGGTTCGCCACCTGCTGCGTAGGCTCGGTTTGCGCGGGCGCTTCGCCCTGGCCGGCAAAAGCTGGAATCGCATGAGAAAGTGTGAAGAACAGTGCGCACGTGTTCACGCCAAACAATGATCGAAGGGACTTTCCAATCCCGAAACGCGGGCGAATCCACTTAAAGCAATTGTTGAAGCTCCGAACAAACCCAATCGACGTCGCCTTCCGAAAGTTCGTGATGAAATGGAAGAGCGATCGTACGGGCGGCCAAGGCTTCACAGATCGGGAATGAACCGGGTTTGTATCCGAATCGTTCCCTGTAAAACGGTTGGAGATGGATGGGGGCGAAATAGTTGCTGCATCCGATCCCCCGATCGCGTAAGGTCGACAAGATTCGATCTCGCTCGCCCGGTTCATAGGAATCCGCCAATCGCACCACGAAAACAAACCAGCTTACCTCCACGCTGGGTCGCACGCGCTGCATCGTCACCCGCCGTTCATCGCCAAGCCGGTCCACGTACCATCGCTGGACTCGACTTCGAGCGGCGATCAACTCTTCCACCCGACGAAGCTGCGCCAAACCCAACGCAGAGTTGATGTCGCTCAATCGATAATTATAGCCTAATCTTGGGTGAGCAAGCCAGCCCCCGCCTTCGGGATCGCGGCCTTGGTTGCGAAGAGACCGACAAAGGGCGTCGATTTTGTCGTCGTTTGTAACGACCATTCCCCCTTCCCCGGTGGTCAATTGCTTGTTCGGATAAAAACCAAATACGCCGACATCCGCAAGTGCGCCCGCCCGTCGTCCGTGCAAGGTGCTTCCCAAGGCTTCGCACGAATCCTCCACCACCGTGATCCCACGTTTTCGGGCAATCGCGTTGATGATGGGAAAGTCCGCGATGGTCCCAAAAACGTCCACGGGCAGAATAGCTTTCGTGTTCGGGGTGAGCTTGGCTTCGACGGCGCTGGCATCGATATCCCAGGTCTTCGGATCGACGTCCACAAACACCGGTTTGGCCCCCACGGTGAGGATGCAATTCGAAGACGCGACAAAGGAAAACGGCGTGGTCGCGACCTCATCGCCGGGTCCGATACCCAGCGCAGCCATGATGAGATGTAAGCCGGTGGTCCCACTGGAACAGGCGACGGCGTGCTTGGTTCCGCAGTATTTTGCAAACGCCTGTTCGAATTCCGGCACCTTAGGTCCCAGACTTAGATTCGGCGTGCGCAAAACCTCGACGACGGCATCGATCTCCGCTTGCGTAATGTTGGGTCGGGCAAGAGGAATGACCCGCGTCGATGGCTTTTTTGTCATTGTTCCCATGAAATCGACTCACTCCGGCAACCAGCTTGCCTTTTCATTTAACAAAAGAGGTTTAGGCCCGATAGCTTCGACTCTCCGGCGCAACTCCCTATTATAGTGTCGGTAATGGGGGGTCGATATGACACCCGAATATGCGCGTCGACGATTCGAAAATCGATCCCGTCGATCACGCGGAAACCATGATATTGGAGTTTTCGATACCATGCCGACGACTTATGCGAATACGGCCTCGCGTCGCAAGGGAAAAAACCAAGTGACCCGTAATCATTACACGCCCCTGATGTCCGAAAAACAGTGGCTGGAAGCCATTCGCAACCGCACCGCCCGCGTCGGCATTATCGGAATGGGATACGTCGGGCTGCCGCTGATGCGCACGTTCTGCTCGGCTGATTTCTCCTGTCTCGGTTTCGACATCGACAAGACCAAGGTCGAGCGGCTCAACGCCGGCAAAAGCTACATCAAGCATATTCCGTCTTCGTTGATTAAGCAGGTTCGTACTGAAGGTCGCTTCAAAGCCAGTTGCGATCCCAAGTCGCTTCGTGAATGCAACGCGATTCTCATTTGCGTCCCGACGCCGCTGGGCAAAACCCGCGACCCGGATATGAGCTATGTAGAAAACACGGCCCATTTGATCGCAGAGAATTTACAGCGAGGCCAGTTGATCGTTTTGGAAAGCACGACATACCCAGGCACCACGCGCGAACTCATGCTACCGATCCTCGAAAGCACTGGTCTTCGCGCGGAGTCCGATTTCTACCTAGCCTTTTCCCCGGAGCGCGAGGACCCGGGTCGCACCAACTATTCCACCGAAACGATTCCGAAAGTCGTCGGGGGTTTGGGTCCGAAAAGCAGCAACCTGGCTGCCGAACTTTACGGCGCCGCCATTCAACAGGTCGTACCCGTTTCAAGTTGCGAAGTGGCTGAGGCGTGCAAGATTCTCGAAAACGTCTACCGCTGCGTGAACATCGCCCTCATCAACGAACTCAAAGTTCTCTTTGACAAGATGGGCATCAACGTGTGGGAAGTCGTGAAAGCGGCTTCGACGAAACCGTTCGGGTTTCAACCGTTCTATCCGGGCCCTGGTCTCGGCGGCCACTGTATTCCGATTGACCCGTTCTATCTCACATGGAAGGCCCGACAGTATGACATGAGCACGCGATTCATCGAGCTCGCCGGTGAAATCAACACGTCGATGCCAGAGTATGTCATCACCAAAGTGATGGAAGCCTTGAATGCGAGAAAACGTGCCGTCAACGGCTCCAAGATTCTCATCCTAGGCCTCGCATATAAAAAAGACGTGGACGACCTCCGCGAATCGCCCTCTATTGAATTGATCGAAAAACTCAAAGCTCGCGGGGCCAAGGTCGACTACAATGATCCGCACATTCCACGCACGCCCAAACAGCGTGAACACAACCTCGGCATGACCAGCAAGACCCTCACCGAAAAAATGCTCCGTTCCTATGATTGCGTCCTGATCGCCACCGACCACACGGCCTACGATTATCAGTGGATCGTCACCCACTCCAAGCTCGTCGTCGACACCCGCAACGCCGCGGGCAACGTCACCACCGGATCGGAAAAAGTCGTTAAGGCGTAGGCTTTTCCGAGGAGCAACGCGAAAACGATCCGCACGGGGAAGTTCTCAAGAGTGGGCCGGGACTGCCGCCGGAATCCGATGAGTCAGGCGGGAAACACGGGCGCCGGGTCGACGAAGCGGGACCGGAGCTACGGATTTCTCCTTGCTTTTGGCCAATTCGGCGGGAGATTCAAAAAAGCGACCCAGTTCGCGGATTCGATTTTGCCGACGGCGAAGGAGGGCATCGATGGTCGTACGGGTAAGATCATCGAGCTTTTCGACCAAATATTTTTCGAGGGCGGCGGCGGCGGTTTCCGGTTCGCGATGCGCGCCTCCTGCCGGTTCGTTGATCACATCGTCGACCAAGCCAAGTTTGACAAGTTCAGTAGCGGTGATTCGCAGGGCCTCGGCCGCGTGTTTTCGTCGTTCGGCCGTCTTCCACAAGATCGCCGCGCATCCTTCCGGCGAGATCACGGAATAAAACGCGTGCTGAAACATGGCCACACAATCGCCGACGCCGATTCCCAATGCTCCGCCGCTTCCTCCTTCACTGACAATAACACACACCACTGGAACTCGAAGTCGGGACATTTCCATCAAGTTCACGGCGATGGCTTGGGAAATACCACGTTCCTCCGCGCCGATTCCGGGATAGGCGCCCTGGGTGTCGATCAAGCACACCACGGGAACGCCGTACTTTTCCGCGAGTCGCATTTTGAGAAGGGCTTTGCGATAGCCTTCCGGGTGGGCGCAGCCGAAATTGCAACGCATGCGCTCTTTGAGGTCCTTCCCCTTGTTGTGCCCGACAACCATCACTCGATGGCCGCCGATTCGAGCGAAACCCGTGATAATGGCACAATCATCCCCAAAAGTTCGATCGCCGTGCAGCTCGCAGAAATCTCGGAAAGCCATCTGAATGTAGTCTGGTACCAGTGGACGTTTGGGGTGGCGAGCGACCAGCACCGTTTCCCAGGGAGTAAGGTTGGAATAGATTCTGCGGACCGTGGTTTTGAACCGATTTCGATAGAGACGGAGCTCGTTGGCTAAATCCAGGCCGGTCTCTTTCTGCCGTGCAAAAAGGCCGTCAATCTCCAGCTGAATCTTGCCCAGCGGTTTCTCAAATTCCATGAGTCCAACGTTAGCGCCCGGTGGGGACGCTGCTTGAGGAGCTACGATTGCCATTTAGGAAATCCGTTTCGCAAAACCCGTCGCTTGGCGACCGCGCCGTCCCAAGCCCGCGGGTGAAGTTGTTTTCTCAGACTGCTCAGACTATCCCATCGGCTGCGATCGGCAAGGGCGATGACGCCGGCATACAAAAACGGACGAAAAGCAAGTGTAGATTAACAATAATCATTCTTGCTGCAATTTCGCTTAGGGATTGGTCAACTTTTGGTTCACCGGAAGGGGTGACTCTGTCCCAAATGCGCGATCAAGAATGAGCAAAAGTTCGGAATAAACGCCTTGTTTATCCAACGTTCGATACCCAACTTTGGCCATTAGGACGTCCATATCTCGGATGAGACGCCGGTGCCTTTCGCTAGTATCTTGGTTTTTCCCTAACATTTGGAGTGTTGCCGCGTTTTTGTATTGTTCCTTGGCATTTGGAAATAACGACTGGTGTCTCGTCGAAATCGCATCGACCAAAGCTTTAAGGGCAACCTGGGAAGAGGCGTCGGTTTTCCCGATTCCCCCTAAAATGGCTGTAAGTCTTGGCACGAATTGGGCCAACCAGATCTCAGCGCCTTGATCTTGGGATTGGCCAGATGGGATGATCTCTTTTGCAATTTCGTCAAAAAGACCACCACTCGCCAGTTCGGAAATGGAGATGATTTTCTGAATCGTCTCGGATTCGACCGGCTTTGAGGTATCGCGTTTAGGTGGCACCGGAGTTGGAGCAGCGACATCTTGCTCCGCCAAAGGACTGTCGGCTGATTCTGATAATGCCTGGGGGACATTTTCAACCACCGCTGGCAAGGGGTTGGCATTTTCGGGCTGGGTTGGCGGCGATGGTGCAACGGATTCCGGGGCGGGCTTTGAATGATCGATGGTCATTCGAACTTCGATGAAAGATTGAGTTGAAGTGGTCTTCGAAGATCGATCGAAAGGCGGAAAGTACAGTTCGGTTACCGGGCCGGTGGGTTCGAAATCGTTCGATCGGCTCCAGTGTTCAAGCTGGGCATAGTGTTTTGAAGGCCGGATGATCGTGTCGGTCAATCGGATCGCTGCCACTTGTTCTGCGGGAAGTTGGATTCTCGTGTAAGGTGGCTCTATTGCGGCCAAATCCGTTAGGGCGAATCCAACTTGGAAACGGAGTTGGTTCGGAGGCGTGCGCGTGGGGTGTTGCAAATATCGCACGATTACCGGACCTGATGCCCCAATTCGTGCGTAATCTTCAATGACTTGCGCGAGAACAGAACCGACGGACCAATAGGCCCCGGTTTGCTCGATGAGGGCATAGTTGGCGGCCTCCACTTTTTGCACGGTAATGGGCGGCGATGGTTCAACGGCCCATTCCGCGTTGCATGCACACGACGCGAAGATGAGCATGAGAAGAGCTCCGTTCACTCGCATTCGCGTCGAACCGTCCAAGGAAGATCGAAAGGGATTTGCCATTACCTATTGATACTACCTTGGCCATGCTTGGGTTGCACGTCGCAGGCAAAAGCAAGAGCATGGTGTGGCTTTCCCAGGAATGGAGAGAATTCCACCCACACCATCTTGAAACGCAGTAGACGCGAAGGGACACTTGGGCCATGCTGACCCGACTTATCGTACGAAACTTCAAGCGATTCACCGATGTCGACATCGAACTCGGGAAAGTCGTCGTACTTATCGGGCCGAACAATTCCGGAAAGACGACCGCTCTCCAAGCATTGGCCCTCTGGGATATTGGCGTCCGGCGGTGGAACGAAAAACGTCAAGGCGAAGCTTCACCCGAGAAACGGTCGGGAGTGGCCATCAACCGGCGTGATCTCATTTCCATTCCGGTTCCTAATGCTAAATTACTCTGGCGGGACCTGCATGTACGCGATGTCGAGCAAGTTGAAGATGAATCGGGAAACAAAAAGCCCAAGACCAAGAACGTTCGAATCGAGGTAATCGTTAAGGGAATCACCAATGGCAAGACGTGGTCCTGTGGCCTGGAGTTCGATTACGCGAATGAAGAATCATTCTACTGTCGTCCGCCCCGTTCGGAGAATGGCAGCAAGTCTCAACGAATGCAACTGCCGCCTGAAACGGCTGATGTTCGTGTGGCGTTCCTGCCACCGATGTCCGGGCTGGCCGCCGTGGAGCCGAAATGGGAGCCGGGCAGAATCAATGTCCTTATCGGAGAAGGTCAGACCGCCCAAGTGCTTCGAAACCTCTGCTTTCACATTTGCACACCGGATGAATCATCTTCAAATTGGCAAACACTTGTAGCGGATATTCGGCGCCTCTTTGGCGTGAAGTTACTCCCCCCAACCTACATTGGAGAACGCGGCGAGATCACCATGGCCTACGAGGAGCTCAATGGTATCAAGTTGGATTTGTCGTCTTCGGGCCGAGGATTTCAGCAAACCCTCCTTCTCCTCGCGCATCTGTACGCGAATCCCCACACGATTCTATTGCTAGATGAACCCGACGCGCACTTGGAGATTCTGCGACAACAGCAGATCTATGAAGTGCTCACGGATATTGCCGAAAAGCAAGGATCACAGATCATAGCAGCGAGTCATTCAGAAGTTGTGGTGAATTTGGCGGCCGACAGACATGTGCTTGTCGCCTTCGTGGGTAAGCCCCATCGCATCATCAATCGCGGTTCGCAGGTTCTGAAGGCGCTACGCGATATAGGATTCGATCAGTACTATCTGGCCGAGGAAGTCGGCTGGGTGCTCTACCTGGAGGATTCGACCGACTTGGGCATCCTTCAGTCTTTTGCCCGTACTCTCGGGCACGAGGCTCAAAACTACTTGGAACGTCCGTTCTTTCAAAGAGTTGCTACAAATCTGCCGCAGCGAGCTCGAGATCACTTTTTTGGACTAAAGGAGGCCAAAGGCGACCTCGTCGGTATCGCGATATTCGACCGATTGGACAAAGAGCTTCAAGTCGGGACAGCGTTAATGGAATTGATGTGGCGTCGTCGAGAAATCGAGAATTACTTTTGCTGTGAAGAAGTTCTTCTTGCCTATGTTCAGCATGACATCCCGGATGATCTTTTCGGCCAAGCCGACCGGAAAAACAGAGACCAAGCGATGCGTGAGGCGATCACTGATGTCAAAGGAGCCTTGGCCACTTTGGGAAAGCCCGATCCCTGGTCACCCGACATCAAGGCCAGCGACGAGTTTCTTGAACCCGTTTTCAAGACCTTTTTTAAGAAGTTGAGTCTGCCATTAACCCTTCGCAAATCAGATTACCACGTGCTTGCGGGGCTCGTTCCAAAGGATCAAATAGATCCAGAAGTGGTCGAGAAACTGGATGCCATCGTAGCGGTTGCAAGCAAAGCCAGCCCTCGTAAAGACTGATCCGGATTCTGCATTTGGTTCTGTGCTCTGGTCCTCATAGAATCGGGTTGCTTTGAGAATGACGATTGGCGTGTCATCGATTCAGGACGTGGCGACCTTATGGAATTGACCATCATCCCACAGGAGCAAAGGCAGCCGCCGGGGCGGAGGTTGCCGGCGTGGTTGAAGAGGCCGCTGCCGTCGGGGGATTTTTCGCACACCCGGCGGGTGGTGGCGGAGAGTCGCGTGGCCACGGTGTGCGAGGAGGCCAAGTGTCCGAATCTTTCGGAGTGTTGGTCGAAGCGGCATGCGACGTTCATGATTCTGGGGGATCGATGTACGCGGCGGTGTCACTTCTGCGCGGTGGCGACGGCGAAGCCCGCGGCGCCGGAAGCGGATGAGCCGCAGCGATTGGCCAGCGCCGTTGCGGAGCTTTCCCTTCGACATGTCGTGATTACGGCCGTGGCGCGGGATGATCTCAAAGATGAAGGCGCCGGTCATTTCGCCGAATGCGTGAGGGAGATTCATCACCAATGTCCGACTACGACGGTGGAAGTGTTGCCGGCGGATTTTCATGCACGCGAGGAATGCATCGCCGCGTTGTGCGAGGCTAACCCAGAGCTATACAATCACAACATCGAGATGGTTGAGCGGTTAACTCCGGAATTTCGTCCGCAGGCGAAGTATCGTCGCTCGTTGGACGTGTTGCGGAAGGTGAAGCGGATCGGGCCGCACATTCTCACCAAGTCTGGTGTGATGGTCGGATTGGGTGAGACCGTGGATGAACTGCATCAGACGTTGAAGGACCTTCGAGAGGTTGATTGCGATGTCTTGACTATTGGTCAGTATCTTCAGCCCACGCTGACGGATCATGCCCCGGTGGCACGATATTATCCTCCGGAAGAATTTGACGCCTTGGCCGAGGTTGCACGCGGTTTGGGATTTATCAGCGTGGCCTCCGGTCCATTTGTACGATCGAGTTACAACGCGGGCGAGGTGTTTGAGGAAAGTCGCCGCCGATTGACATCCTTAAGGAGCGATCGGTCTTGAGCGTCGGCGACATGAAGGATAAGGGGCTCCGCGGCAAATTCATCGTCATCGACGGTCCCGATGGAGCGGGAAAGTCCACGCAACGGGAGATGCTCGCGCGGCGATTGAAGGACTATGGACTGGCCGTCGTAACCTGTCGTGATCCAGGCGGAACGGAAATCGGCGATCGCATTCGATCGGTGTTGCTGGATCATGATCTCAGTGTCATGGATGTGCACTGCGAGGCGTTGTTGTTCATGGCCTCTCGCGCGCAACTGGTCGGCGAGGTGATTCGTCCGGCGATCAAAGCCTGCAAGACGGTGGTGTGCGATCGGTTCGTGAGTTCCACGTGTGCCTATCAAGGTGCGGCGGGGTTTGATCCACAACGGGTGATCGAGCTTGCAAAGTTTGCGATTGATGACTGTTGGCCCGACTTGACTATTTTGCTGGATGTGGACGCGGATGCTGGGCTTGATCGCGTCGGGCGAAGGCCGGCGAACGCCGGTCGAAATCGAAAAAAGGAACAGGGCCAATCTACCCTGGCGTTTGAAAAAGGAAGTGCGATTCCCGATGCGATGGAAGCGCGGTCGCTGGAGTTTCATCGACGAGTCAGGCAATTGTTCCGCGAGATTCACGATTATTATCCGACGCCGGTGGTGAGCGTGGATGCGTCGGCGTCGGCGGATGACGTGCATCGTGGCGTGGTGGAGGCGATCGACCGTGCGTTTGAGTGATGTTCGTTATCAGGTTCGGGCGATGCGAACGATTCAGCAAGCGATTCGGGCGGAACGGTTGGCGCACGCTTACGTGTTTCACGGACCCGGCGGCGTCGGAAAGGAAATGTTCGCACGGGGATTGGCTGCACTTCTGCTTTGTTCACAGTCCGAGGACTCGGCGGTCGATGCCGAGGAAGTTGGCGCGGTTGGAGTGAATTCGGTGCGACGCGGATGTGGGAATTGCGTCGAATGCCGGCTCGTCGCCGCCGGGACGCACCCGGATTACCACTTGATTCATCGCCTCTTGCATCGCGAGCATCCCGATGCTGACGTGCGACGGCGCAAAGGGGTGGACCTGGGCGTCGACGTGGTGCGGTGTTTTGTCATCGATCGGGTGGGATTTCGACCGTCGCGCGGGCGGGCGAAGGTGTTCATTCTGCGTGACGCGGACACCATGAGCGATCAAGCGCAAAACGCCTTGTTGAAAACGCTGGAAGAGCCGCCGGGATCAACGGTGTTGATCCTCCTCGTGGAGAATCTCTCGGCGCTGCTGCCCACCACACTATCCAGGAGTCAAATTGTCCGGTTTGACCCGCTGCCGAATTCGTTCATCGAAGAGCGTTTGCGAAATCTGAGACCGGGGCTATCTTCGGAGCTCTTGCGCTGGTACGCACGGGTCGGAGATGGAAGCCTCGGGCTCGCGTTGCGATTTGCGGACACCGATCTCCACTCGTTGAATCAGGCCATCGTCGGCGATCTGCAATCGTTGATCGCTTCGACAGTGCCAGCCAAAGGCACCGGTCGACGCAACAGGGTTCACCCGGACGTGGTGGCGAAATCGTGGGTGGAGCAGGCCGCGTCCGTGGGGGAGAAACTCAAGGACCCAGACTCTGAAATCACCGACGCGGAAGCCTCGCGGCGGGGGTTGTCAGTGATCCTGAGACTCGCCGCCGACGGATGTGCGGATATGCTTCGCCATGTGGTTGGAGAAAACTCCCGATCGGGAAGCGACGAATTCGACTCTAAAGGCGCGGCGATCGATGCGGAAACCCTCGCGACAGCGATCGAACGCATCGGACAAACCGAGCGGCAACTTGATCTCAATGCCCATGTTCAACTGTGTGTGGATGCCTTGCTGAATGACCTTGCCCGTGCGCTTGGCCCGAAACAGAAGCAAACCGCTCGGGCGACGGTATAAGGTCTATTCGAAAACTAGAGTCGAGTTAGTTTTCCGAACTCGGCGCCACATCGGGGGTGGGCAGGGCCGTCGCATCTACCGTTTGCAAGATGTAGCGGCGATAGTATGCGATACCGAGGCAGGTGAGTGGAATAGCGAGCAGGAGACCCAGCGTTCCCAAGAGCTTGCCCCACACAAAGACGCCCAACAAAACCGCGACCGGTCTTAATCCGGTGGCTTTGCCCATGATCCGCGGAGTGATAAGCCAATCCTGAGTCGTCTGCACCGCCCCGAACACCGCAAACGAAAGCAACAGGGAGCTGGCCAAGGTGGATTCACCCTCGATGGAACGCATGACCGCTAAAAACGCCACGGGAATGATGCCAACCGTTTGCAAGTAGGGAACCAAGCTGAGCATGCCGATGATCAGTCCGATCGGGACGGCCATCGGCAAACCGATCATCCAAAAACCGAGTGACAAGAGCGAGCCATACAAGAGCGAAGCAACCGATTGACCGCGGAGGTATCGACGCAAAGCCAGGTCGAATTCCTCCAGAAACTCCACCAGTGGCGTTCGATATTGCGGAGGAAGGAACCCTTTCCAGTTACGCACGTAGTCGGGGAAATCGAGAAGCAGGAAAACCAAATAGAGTAAAACGAGAATCATCCCCGTCAGACCGAGGATGAGGTTGATGGCGAAGTTGATGACTCCAAGACCCCCCTTGGCAAGGCTGGCGGTGGCGTTGACTACGAGGTTTCCGAAATCCTCGGAATTGACGTATTTCAAGATGGCATCCAGGAGATCGCCGACGTAGGTCCCGTGGACTTCCTCAGCCAGTTGGGCAATTCTTTCGGCGCGAGGAAGGCGGGATTGGGCTTGGAACTCGCGCCATCCGCGTTGGAGTTCACGGTATCCCAAGGCGGTTTTGGGCTCACCCGGCAAGGGTCCCACAAATTCCAACGGGGCCGTCGGTTTGGGCGCGGGGACAGCTTGGAAGGATGCGGCGAGGTCGCTTCGAAGTTTAGATAGGTCGTATCCAAATCGAACGACCTGACCGTAAACCAACGGGACAACCAGAACGAGCAACGCCGCACCCAGGACGCCAAGTCCGCCGATGGTGATGCCCACCGCAGCTCCGCGGCTCTTCGTCCGGTGCTCGAAGATCGTGACCAGCGGATTAAGCAGATACGCCAGAACAACGGCGATGACAAAGGGGATAAGCACGTCGGAGAGGTATCGCAAGACGGCAAGGATGATCCCCAGGATCAAGGCACTAAGGATCATCCTCACTACGCGGTCGAATGTATATCGTTGGGTGTTAGACATTTCAGGTGCGTGGCACTTTCAGCGGGGGTTGAGCGACGTGCGAAAGCCGGAAACGCATGGTTATTTTTTGTCGCCTCATCGGAATGATCTCATACTACAGCGATTCGTTGGTTTTCATTTCTCCGGCGCGGGAGGAGTCGCGGGTACGATTTCGGGGAGCGGGTCGCCGAGTTTGCCAGTTGGCGTTCCGCATTCTGGACAGATTCCGGTGACATTACCTTGAAGATCATACTCGCACATTTTGCATCGCGGAAGTCCCGGATTTCGCATTCTATCCTCTCGTATGAGCGTCTGCGCTGCCCACGTGCATATCGCCAAAAAGGGAGGAAAACAAATGTAGCTCCAGCCAAGATTCGCGCTCTCCCGCACAAGTCGTAACCCAATCAATACAAGAAATGCTAGCGCTGTGCCAACAAAGACTCGCATGGGATAACCTTGACCTCGCCGAATGGCCACCAGCAAATAGGCCGGGGCAAGGTACACTCCGCAGCCCAGAGCGTTCAAGTAATCGATGGGGTGGATAAGCAGAGATTACCAAACAAAAACTGCCCAACAACACCCGACAACAAAGAGGACCGAGTGCCGGATTGAGCGAAACCGATCGTTCACGGCCTTGCTTCTTGCTCCGGTGGGGTTATCTCCGGAAGCGCATCGCCGAGTTTCCATTCGGGGAAGTGTTGTTCGTTTTCGGCGAACCATTTCTTGATTTCGCGCTTCATCTCATCAAAGTACACGATGGGCTTTTGGTCGTCCGTCAAGTCAGTCCGGGCTTCGATCGACTTTCGGATTTCGCCTGCGGGGAATCCCCATCCTTTCAAGCGGCTCTTGGTCTCGAATAGGTCCAAGGCATTGTCTCGTACGTAAAATATCTGACTCGGTTGCGGCATCGTATCCTCTGATTCAAGTAGGTTTACGAGTTCGGCAACTCCACGTCGAATATTCCACTGTGCCAGAGCACCCGCCGCCCAAACGCGTGGCTTTAAGTTTTGCGGATTGTCGAGAGTTCGGATGAAAATGGGGATTCCGCGCGGGTCCTCCGACCCTTGGAAACAGATGAGAATGCCCTGCTTTTCCAGATCGCTCGCGTTATCGTACAGTTTTGCAAGTTCGTCCAAGCATGCCCGACCTTGCAGTTGGGTACGGAGATCCGACAATTCACCGAGCGCCGTGGCCGCGTTCCAAGGTTCCGCGCCGACTTCGGGATTCCGCACGACGTTCATCAATACATCGATACCTGGACCAACGTCGAATTCACGTCCTTTCCATCGAACGAATGTCGCACCGCGTCTGACCGTTGGTGCGGCGGAAGATCGCGTCGACATTGGAAAAACATTGGAGCTCTCCCTGTCGCGCTGTTCGCTACGGACGCGAGGAAGGGGTGTCGCAAAGAAAGCTAGGATGATTGGAACGACGAATGTCGCTCGTACCTTAACTGACGATATCATGGGTTCCTCCAAATTGAGTGGATGTTATGGGCACTGCCGCACAAAGAGCTGTTGCCGCACTTCATCCAGGTACGCACTATCGCACGGGAAGATCCCTGTCTGGGCGTCGTAGTCCTTCTCCATCCCGATCAAAACCAAAACAAACTAACCCTCGACTTGAACCCAGATCCGGGAAGCAGGTCAGGCTGAATACCGAAAGCCTCATTACAGCAAATGGAATGCAGGACGAACTCTGTGGAACATAGGATTACTTCGTCGGCCCCAAATACTCTCTCTGAAACGCGGCTAAATCCCGAAGGTCAATATCCAAATCCGCGTCGATATCCAACCCTTCACACGAAGTCTCTGACAGCAACTCCCCAGGCCCCGTCACGCACGCGAACCATTGCGCGAAATCGATGAGATCGATGCTCCGATCACAATTGACATCCCCAGCCCCGAATTCATAGGGCCCCTTATCAACGG
>JBBTCX010000005.1:0-1710 GCA_038043045.1 Planctomycetota bacterium
ATGAGTACATAGTCAACGCGGTTGCCCAGGCAGGCGTGACGAACTTCACTGATAAAATGATTGAGGGCGGCGAGATAACTGTTGCGAAGCGTTTGGGGATCGGTCAAGACCTCGACGTTTTCCAATTCCATGCCTTCAAACAAGGTGCGATCGGCGAAGGGAAACGTCAGCTCATCCTCGTCAAGAATGTGCAGGACCAATACGTCGTGTCGGCGATGACGAAACCGCTGCAGGCCTAGGATGATGTCATCCAGGTTGGTCAGCAAGTCGGAACAGACGACCACCATGCCACGTCGTGGCAGCGTGCCCGCAAGGTGTTGAAAAGCCGATCGAAGGTCGGTTTGGCCGGTGGGTCTCGAAGATTCAAGCGCGCCGGCGAACGTGCTCAGCGACGCGCGACTCCCCGATACGGGCAGTTGCGTTCGAATATCCTGATCGAAGAGCGTCAAACCGGCCGCGTCTTGCTGATAGAGAAGCAAATGGGCCAGCGATGCGGCGACCGTCGCGGCATAGTCCCACTTTGTCATGCGCCCCGTTCCCGGGTGCTCGGGATAACCCATCGATCCGGAGCAATCCACGACCAAGTGGGTTCGCATGTTGGTCTCTTCTTCATACTCCTTGATGAAGTATCGGTCGGCTTTGGCGTAAACGCGCCAATCGATTCTGCGGATGTCATCCCCTGGCACGTAAGCCCGATGGTTGGCGAACTCGACGCTGAACCCGCGATACGGGCTGGCGTGCATGCCGCTGACAAATCCCTCGACGACGTGGCGAGCGCGAAGCTCCAACCGCGAAATCTTGCCGAGAACCTCAGGCTGAAAGTACTTTGCGGATATGGCGGTCACGGTTCAACTCGGTTTGATGCGGGTCGTAGGTTTTGAGAAGTTCGTCCACCATCTTGTCGGTGGTGAACCCCTCGGCTTCGGCAGAGAAATTGGTCACCAGGCGGTGACGTAAAACAGGGTGGGCCAATGCGCGAATGTCATCGGTTGACACATGATGCCTGCCGTTCATCACCGCGCGAACCTTGGCCCCGAGGATCAACGATTGCACGGCGCGTGGTCCTGCACCCCAGGTGATCATCTTCTTGATCAGTACGGGACAATCGGGTTCACTCGGTCGACTTCCTCTCACCAGAGTCAAAGCGTAATGGATTACATCCGGGGCTGCGGGAACACGACGGAGAAGTTGTTGATAGCCCAGAACGTCTTCGCGCGAAAGAATCGGGGAGACGGAATCCTGCATGGCCGAGGTCGTCTTTTCGGCGATGGTGTATTCGTCGTCATACCCGGGATACCCAATCATTACTTTGAAGAGGAAGCGGTCTTGCTGTGCTTCGGGCAATGGATAGGTGCCTTCCTGTTCGATCGGGTTTTGAGTCGCCAGTACAAAAAATGGCGCTTCAAGGTCGTGACGCACGCGACCGACGGTGACGTGGCGTTCTTGCATGGATTCCAAAAGCGCCGCTTGCGTTTTGGGCGGCGTGCGATTGATTTCGTCGGCGAGAATCACGTTGGCGAAAATCGGTCCCGGCAAAAAACGGAACGCTCGCGAACCCGTGGCCTTGTCCTCCTGAATCACTTCCGTCCCGGTTATGTCCGACGGCATCAAGTCGGGGGTGAATTGGATGCGACTAAAAGACAACGCGATGCACCGGGCCAACGTCGAAATCATCAAGGTCTTGGCCAGACCGGGTACTCCTTCCAATAT
>JBBTCX010000006.1:0-19317 GCA_038043045.1 Planctomycetota bacterium
TGGCCATGCTTTTCTCGGAAGGCAATCGCGGAAAAACCCGAGTCAATTTTCGCGGCAGCGGGCCAGTTACGGTCATCGAATTGGCTGCCGAGTTCAAAGGCGGCGGACATCACCAAGCCGCCGGCGCCATCCTGGACTGCGGTCTTGAACAGGCCGTCGCTCAAGTCATTCCCCGCGCGGTGGACCACCTCCAGAAATTCCCTCCTGGTTGACACACAAGATTATCCAAAGCCTAATGCTCAGTCCCTGGTTTTCGGAATAGCAAGGAGATAATCATGGGCATAGAAAAAGTCGCCGTATTTGGATTGGACTGCGCCGAACCGTCTCTCGTATTCGATCGTTGGCTGCACGAACTCCCCAACCTGCGTCGACTCATGCAATCCGGCACCTACGGCGAACTCACCAGCTGCATGCCTCCAATCACTGTTCCCGCCTGGAGCTGCATGGCCTCCAGCAAGGACCCCGGAACCCTCGGTATCTACGGCTTCCGCAATCGCGCCGACCACTCCTATGACAAGCTTTCCATCGCCACGTCGTTGGCCGTGAAAGAGCCGCGAATTTGGGACATCCTCACCACCCAAGGCCGATCCTCCATCATCGTCGGCATCCCCGGCACGTACCCGATCTCCAAACCGATCAACGGCCAACTGATCACCAGCTTTCTCACCCCCGACACCAACGATCCTAAGATTCAATGGACCCACCCGCCGGAGCTGCGAAAAGAAGTCAACGACCTCGTCGGCGAATACCTCGTCGACGTGAAAGGCTTTCGCACCGATGACAAACAGTGGCTCTTGGACCAAATCTACTTGATGACCGAAAAGCGTTTCAAGGTCGTGCGACACCTGCTTACCACCAGGCCGTGGGACCTCTTTTGGATGGTGGAGATGGGCGTCGATCGAATTCACCACGGCTTCTGGAGTTGCATGGACCCGTCGCACCACGCCCATGTACCCAACAACCCATTCCTCAATTCGATCCGCGATTACTACAAATACGTCGACGGCGAAATCGGCAAGACTTTGGCACTGTTCGATCTCGCCAAGACAGCCATCTGGGTCGTAAGCGATCACGGTGCGAAAACCATGGTCGGCGGCTGTTGCTTCAACCAATGGTTGATCAACGAAGGCTATCTGCATTTCAAATCTCCGCCGACACCCAAACAGAAATTCGATGTCAAAGACGTGGATTGGACCAAAACAAAAGCCTGGGGAGACGGCGGATACTACGGGCGCCTGTTCCTCAACATCGCCGGACGAGAACCAAACGGCATCGTTCCGAAAGACGAGATCGAGTCCTTGCGGAGCGAACTGGCCGTCAAGATCGAAGCCATCCGCGACCACAAAGGCCAACTCATGGGCAACAAATGCTACCGCCCGGAAAAAATCTACGCCCGTGTCAATGGTGTGGCACCAGATTTGATCGTAATCTTCGGCGATTTACGCTGGCGCTCCGTCGGTTTCGTCGGCTCAGACACCCTCTACACCTTTGAAAACGACACCGGCCCCGACGATGCCAACCACGCCCAACAAGGCATGTACATCGTCAACCACCCAACCATCTCCCCTAAAGGCCGAGTCGACGGCCCAACCCTCTACGACGTAACCCCTACGATCTTGAAGCAACTTTCAATTCCGGTGCCCAGTGACATGAGAGGACACGCGCTGACATAGACCAAGTCCATTGCCGTTGCAAGGTGCGCCTTTGATGCTCCTTCATGCGAGGGGTTGGTCTCGGACAAGGTGCAATCGGCACCAACGGCTACACGAGGTCCCCGGCGCTGGCGGTGAGTTGGCCCTCGTTTTCCGAAGTTACACGGCGCCGTGTGCGAAGGGCATCCAAGCCGAATCGGTCGAAAGCGGAAAAGAGCATGTACAAAGCCAGGGCAAATAAGCCGGTGTTTTCGAGAAGTTTTAACCATGCCGTGACCGGACCCGAGCCGCAGCCGCAATCGAACTTGATCAGAAAGAATGACGTTCCGGTTTCGTGTTGAATCGCCAAAGTCCGCAGGAATATCGCCGGAGTAAAGACGGCCAACATCAACGCGGCGATTGCGCCCGCACCGCGACGCCACAACCCAAGGATCAGGACCAACCCCGTCATGACTTCCAGCCATGGCAAAACAACGGCCGTGGTATTCAGAAAGTAGGGCGGCGATTCAGGAAGAACATGATACAGCCGGACCAATTTCAAAAAGTTGGCGGGGTCCCGAATCTTCAAGATTCCCATGTAGACAAAAAGCCCACCGACGACCAGTCGGACCACCAACAGGGGCAATCCGGTTCGATTCAGTCGATGTAGCCAGGAATTGCCTCTCATGGCTATTCATCCTTGTCGAAAGGCATGTTGTTCTTCGTCCATTCCTTCCATCCGCCGGCGAAGAGATAAATCTTGTCGTAACGGAGATCAAAGTCGAGGAACTCCTTACAGAGATAAATGCTGTCTTCGCAATCGCCGCCATTGCAATAGACGATGATCTTTCCGGCGGTGTCGGCGCGAGCGAGTACGGGTTGTATTTGAGCTTCCAGATTATAGCGATCACATTGAACGGCGCCGGGAATTCGGCCTGCGCGAAACGCATCATCGTTCCGAGCATCGACAAAAAGGACAAAGTTTTCATCTGCTTTGACGCCGCCGAAAAGGGTAGCCACTTCATCAAACGTGATGTCTTGAAACTCGTGATCCATATGGCCGGGTTCGCCCTCCTTGGATTCACCAGTGGCAGAATGTTTGGCTTGTGTCGCAACACCGCCCGCACCATCAGACCGTTGAGATTTGGAAGCGTCTTTGAGAACTTCCGGCGGGATGGTTTTGTCGAAGTAGTTCTTTGCAATTTTGAGGTGGCCGGCGGCACCGGCTCTTAAATGGTTTGCGCTGAAGGCCAATACCAATGCGATCACCCCGATCGTGACAATTTCCATAACGGTTCGTCTGATAGCGTTCACACCAAAACCTCCATTTCCGCAGCCTGGGGGTTGCATTTTGGTATCGCCGCTCCCACACTTTCGAATTGGATGCGACGACGTTCCCTATCACTTAGTCTGTCGGTCAGCCCCGCGAACGTCAATCCGGTAGTGGGCTACGTTGCGCCCTGGTGACAGCCGTCAACGCAAGCGGCCTTTCCAGCTGCTTTTGCCGGACCGAAAACTCGGAAATGGTGCCGTTCTCGCTTCAAAGAGCATATGAATCGTCCAAGAATTCGGTCTACTGACCCGCATAGGATAGACTGCACTTGAGCAGTCGGCGTAGGGTGAAGGAGGGGTGTAGTCAGGACAATTGCAACGCGTTCCAACTCGAACTTTTTTTTGGCGGTCGAATCGCCTTTCACTTTGAGGAAGTTTCCGCCAGAGACGGCGTGACCGGCTTGTCACGTGGCGGCGGGCTGCCGGAACTCTTCCGTGAGGCGGATCTATCCGCACAACAAAACCGCACGCAATGCCCGCCGGATACGGATGGCGATTGGCACTCCGATCTCGACCTCTTTGATGTAGCCACTCTGGTGAACTTCTTCAATCTGTAGGTAGCAAACGACTGCCGTTGCGTCGATGAAAACTATGACGGGCAAATCACGATCGCGGATGCGGTTTCAATGTTTGCGCACTTGACCGGCCCCCATCCGTGACACAACGTGACACCACTCAATGCTTGGTGATCCCGCATCCTAAAACCCCAGCGAGCCGCGGGCTTCAGCCCGCCCGGCCACTTAAAAAATTCGAGTTATTGGACCAAAAAGCATAGTTATAGGACGACCGGTTGGTCCAATAAAAACGCCTAAATCGATCAAATCCAATCATTGTCAAAAACTGCAAAACAATCATTTTCTAGGCGATGCATCAAAGGCTTGGTGACAGCCAAAAAACTCCGCAACGGTCACCGGACCATCGCTGGGTCGGTTGCCATCGCTTTCCACATCGCGCCACGGCGGTTGCACGACGGCGCTCACGGGAAAAAACACGGCATTCAATAGAAATCGCCCTCGCCAGTAGAAGACGTGTAGATAATCCTCGCTGGTCCAGGCGAACTTGCCGTCTTCGCTGCCCTTTTCTTCGTAGGGGTCTTCGAAGTACAGCGGACCGTGTGTGACAGCCCCAGAGTTCGGCGCGCAGGTCATTTCCTGATGCGGTCGCATGAGCGGTTTCGACTCGGCCACTTCAATCGCTCGATACCCTTCCACGGATGGATTGGTCAGAACAACTTGTGACGGGCCCGTGTCTCGAAAGGGGTTGTTAAACATGTTGCAGCCGCTGATGCAAAACAACGCGATTCCGAAAAGGCGCAAAGACCGATTACTCATATCGAAACTCCTGTGCATAGTTCGGCGATTCCTTCGTTATGGTCACATCGTGCGGATGAGACTCTACCACTCCGGCCGCAGTGACGCGACAAAAGACCGTCATTGTACGAAGTTCGTCAATGGTCGATACACCACAGTATCCCATCCCCGCACGCAAGCCCCCGACTAGTTGATAGACAAAATCCGACAAAGGCCCGCGAAATGGCACGCGTCCTTCAATCCCCTCGGGCACAAGCTTCGTCGATCCGACGCTCGAATCCTGAGCGTAGCGATCCGCCGAACCGCCCAACATCGCCCCAAGCGATCCCATTCCGCGATATTCCTTGAACCGCCGTCCTTTCCAAATGACGGTCTCGCCGGGTGCTTCTTCCATGCCCGCAAAGAGTGACCCGATCATCACCGTACTCGCACCGGCGGCCAACGCCTTGGTGATATCACCGGATTGTCGAACGCCGCCGTCGGCGATCACCGGTATACCGCGAGGCGACGCCGTTTTGCAGACATTCATGATCGCGGTCAATTGCGGAACGCCAACCCCTGACACTACGCGTGTGGTACAAATACTCCCCGGACCGATTCCAACTTTCAACGCGTTCGCGCCGGCTTCCATCAAGTCCGTCGCGGCTTCGGCTGTGGCGATGTTTCCCGCAATGACCTGAATGTCCCAGCGTTTGCGAATCTGCTTGACCGTGTCGATGACGTTTTCACTGTGCCCGTGGGCCGTATCGACGACGATCACGTCGACATCATTCTTAATCAATCCTTCAATCCGCTCGTAATCGTGCACTCCAACGGCCGCACCGACGCGAAGGCGACCGCGGCGGTCCTTGCAGCTCACCGGGTAATTCCGACTTCGTTCGATGTCGCGCATGGAGATCAACCCGGCCAATCGAGATTGGTCGTCGACGAGCAACAGTTTTTCCACTTTGGCTCGGTTGAGAATGTCCGACGCTTCTTCCAGACTCGTTTGCGGCGGACCGGTGACGAGATTGCGCGAGGTCATCACGTCTCGGATTCGCAGTTTGGGGTCTTCCAGGAATTTCATGTCGCGGCGGGTAATAATGCCGACGAGTCGACCGTCGCTGGAAACAATGGGCACGCCGGAGATGTTGTGCAGCGACATGATCTCCTGTGCTTTTGACACCGGGGCGTCCGGTCCAAGGGTCACGGGATCGAGGATCACACCGCTTTCCGATCGCTTGACCTTGTGCACTTCGCGGCATTGGGCTTCAACGCTCATGTTCTTATGGATGATTCCAATCCCGCCTTCTTGAGCGAGAGCGATCGCCAGTCGCGACTCGGTGACCGTATCCATCGCCGCCGAAACCAGGGGGATGTTGAGGGTGATGGAAGGCGTGAGCTTGGTAGTGACGTCAATGTCCTTGGGCATGGCCCGGGCGCGGCGCGGGATCAAAAGCACATCGTCGAAGGTGAGAGCATCGTTTTGAAGAACCCGTTCGCTTAGGGCGCTTCTTTCGGGGCCGCTGGGCATGGGGGTTTTCCTTTCGCAGTTCCGCCTTGGGACAGTAATTAAGTGAGGTGAAGGGGTTCGTCAAGAGTGGGGTGCAAGAGGCGACGATTTCTGGTAGGTGACACTTACGGTAGTCCCAACCTTTGCAAGGAGGTGGGCCAACCGCGGAAAACCGTAGTTCCACCATGGTGGATGGCATCGATTATTGTTCGCGGGCCAAGCCGCAGGCTTCGTCAATTGCCAAACGCGACTTCGCAGTCAGAACACTTTCCCCGCACTGCTCGCATTTCCATCGCCGAACGCGCACCTCGACCGTGCCCAACGGCTTGCAAGGAACCGAAAGCGTCTCCGCTCCCATATGAAATTGCCGTGAACCACAAAGCGGACAGGAAGTGTATTCTCTTCCAGGTGGTCTAGCCTTGATCAGCCGACGATCCATGGGAAAAGACTAATTCCTCTGAATCATGCCGACAAGGCGAATACGCACCACCTGCCAAACCAAACGGACAGGGTAACGCCCAAGTTTGCAACCTCCGCAGGAAATTCCCCCCATCTCCGCAATGAGATGGGCCAATCGCCCGGTTTGACTACACTGCTGGCAAGCCCAAAAGAAAGACGGCCCGCATTCCTTGACGGGTGGGGGTAGCGGCGTATGTTATTGTGAATGGTTACGGTAATTCGAAGGGATAACGGAGCGTGATGAAAAAGAGACTTCAGATCATTCTCTTGCTCGTGGGTTGCCTAGTTGTAGCTTGTATGCAGCACGGCTGCATCGTAGCTGCAGTTGGAGCCGGCATCGGTGCGGTCAAATACAGCAGCGCGAAGCAAAAAGAGGCATATGCGACATATCGCACGGAAATGGAGAAGATAAACTTGGAGCGCGAGAAGGCGGGCCTACAGCCTCAAGAAATCATGACATATGAGGAATGGGCGAAGGGCAAGAACTAGCAGAAGATGACCTAACACGGGGTTACGGAGCATGGCGCCCGGCACACACGGGAGGACAACTTCCCGGAACTTCCGAAAGCGTCTTCGCAAATTAGCGCGGCGGATTGTCGTCAAAGATGAAGGCAAGCGAGCACTCGCTAAACCCACCAAAAAAGCATTCCGTCTTCTCCCAGTCAACGAAAGAATACGATTCCTTGTATTGAGCGACATCTTTGTCACTTTCCCGGAAATCGACCATCTTCAACTTTGAGCGCCGGGCAGATGGCTCGGTGTCGTCTGATGACTGAAACGCCACAATCGCATTGGCCAAAGGCTGGCGAAGGTATTCATCGTGTTGCGGCAGCGCGAATCCAATTACGCAAAAACGGTCGCAATTGTACCCGATGTAGTCGAAGCCATGCCAAAGTTGGCGAAGTGGATTCAAATAAAGGACTTTGCTGAAGGATGGAGAAAGGATCAATGGAGTGTACACCCCTCTGTGGGGATGTTCGAACCAAAACTCCAGATTCTCAACCCGGTGAATCCCACTGAGCGGCGACTGATTGTAGAATTTGCCGGCGATGCGCCGAGGCCGGAAGCGCTTGTAATCAGTGAACACCGCATGACGAGGAAGCCGGTAGGGTTCATCCCAATGTGAAGGTTGGCAAGCATCGAGAAAGGGCGCGATGTCGAACCAATCGATCGAGCCATGCATCTTCAAGAGAATCACATCGCGGTCTCGGATCGGGTGGGCTTCATCTAAGAGTGAAGGTTCATCGCCCTCAGGAACAAGGCGGAACGGCTTATTTCGGCGGTCTAAAGCCGTCTCAAGAATCGTATCGTAATTAAACGAAACGACTAAGTCGGATGGCTGAAGTCGATCGACAAAAGCATCATAGAGGGCGAGACTCGTACGATCCATGTCTTTTTCTCGCTGCTTGAGCACGCAGGCAATCAAGTGGCGGATCGCAATTTGACTTGGGTTGCCCTGCGTTGACCAAGTGTCGCTGCCTAGCAACCCAAGGAAATGCTCAATGTCTAAGAACGACATGAACTCCTCCAGATTGACTTCCTGGCGACTGTGAGTGACGCCGTGGACACGATTCCGAAACCCTATGAAACGATCGATGTCCATGTCGAGCCGCGGGTAACTCCCGGGTTCCCGTGCTAAGAGCAACTCAGCGAATAATTCGTCACCGAGTGGCAAGCCTGCAGGTTTGGAGAAGCCTGCGCCTAGGATAAAAACTCGTTTTTGTTCGGTAGTCGACATGACGAAATAATACGAAGTTCCTCGTCAGTGGGGAAAAGCTCCGCCTCCTCACGGTCGCGGCTCGGATCAACAAAGTTGGATTGGGTCATCGACCCGACATTGGCTTAACGTCCGGACAAGGAGCCGTGGGCCGTCATGTCGATGCCCCTTCGGGGCGAAGAATCGTTTAGGTTGCCTCATTTTTTTTCCCAGGGCGATGCCCTGGGCTTTCATGTTGCGGCTGTTTCAGGGCCTGGGAAAAAGCGCCCTTTCGACGCTGGAAACGTACCGTCGAAATTATTGCGCGCCCGACAGTTTCATATTCCTCGACCTTTATATACCTCACTCTTGGCCGCGTGAGGTATAAAACCTCGTTTCGCCGGGTCGCGCAGGCTGAAGCCTGCGGCTCAGAATGGGTTCAAGGATGCACTCTAAGAGCGTTTCTCAGTAGGGACAGTCTCGGGGCGCCTCGCAGCCGAGGCGGCTGTGCCACATAACCAACCGGAATAGGCACTTTAACCTACGGATTCCTTAAATCCTTCACCGCAGCCCACAGCGTCAAGTCCGTATCGATAAGGACACCTGTTCCGGCGCCTGAACCGATCGCCGATCCAGAAGTATAGAAGTCCAAATGCAACGTATTCGGGGCCGTGTCATATTCCGACCCGTCCAAATCCAATCTTCCGTACGGGGTCGACAGCAAACTTCCGTTGGTGGCACCCGTAATTGCCTGGAACGACCACGCGTTATAGTCCCAAGCCGATGTATCCGCGTAATTGATGATCGTCGATTGACCGGTCAGATGGTTCCAACGAATCTCCTGAGACTCGACATCCACAGCCCAAGCCAAAATATATCCGCGCACCACGCGACCACCCGGATTCCTCGGATCACGATCCGGTCGACCCGGTGGTACACCAGGATCGAGTATCGACCATGGGGAAACGCCCTTCGGCAGACCAGTCGCCGCCGACCAATACGTCGGTTCGTTGGCGGTGAGCAAGATTCGATTGTCCACCCAATTGCAACCGGGGTGTGCACGTTCGATTTCAACCGGCGGATCGCCGGCAAGTACCGGATCGGTCGCCCGATCGCCGTTGATGAAATAGAGTTGAACACGGACGCTGCCCGCAAAATCGTTGGTGATTCCGACAAACGTATCTTGAATCAACTGACCTTGTGCGTTCCATTTGATCTCCACCTTCGGGTAGACCAACAAGCTGCCCTTTTCCGAATTGCTCGCCCGTGTCAATCCAACCTGTGGAGGAAGTTCGCTCGTCGCGATCGGCCGGCTTTCCCGGAATCCGGCGGACTTCAGATCGGTCGCTGTCGGAGCATCCTGGACCGAACGCCCCGGCGTCGGCTGGTACTGGATCACGCCGACTTCGTCACCGGAGCCGACGAGGTTAACCCCGGCCCATTCGATGCCGTCACGACCGAAGTTTAGAATCTTCGCGGCTACCCCGATCAACGGAGCGTTGATGCTATCGGCCGTGCAGACCGCGGGGCTGGCGATTCCGTTGATCCTCGCCCGACCCTTGTCGGTCTGGAGAGTATCCCGCATAAAGTGGTTGGCCGGTCCGCCGTTTGTATACCGACTCAGCAACGTCTGATCCCAAGACTCGATGCATCGTTCCGTACCCGAGAATCGGAATTCGTTTTGATTCCAGATGTCGAAGTTGGCTTTCGTCACCGGACACTGGCGGACGATCGAAACGCAGACCGTCGCTTCGCACGGATCGGACGCGATCAATCCGAACCCGGCGGGCGCACAGACGCCCGATACGCGACCCGTCGACTGGGCCCGATTTGCATAACAGTCACTTCGATTATCCAACCCCTGGTCCAGACCGGCGAAATCCGCCCACTGGTTCTCGTCCTCCACAACTAGGTGACACGTAGCGACACCCATCCCTTGAGGCGCAAGCGGGCCCACGAGTCGGCAGCTATCGTCCGCCCCGTCGCAAACGGCTCCGTTGCATAGGGTGCAACTGACGATCGCGATTCCGGCGGCATGCGCGTCACGAACCAGTTCATCATCGCAAAGCATCACATCCGCAAGCAGCGTGTCGCCCGTGTTCTCCGCCACGAACGAATAGATGAGTCGCAACGGGAACGTCGGATTGCTCAAGTTGATCGAGGTATTCGCGGCCACGTCCGTCGTGCCGTCGTTGCCAAAATCCGCCGCCACCGTCTTGCGACAGATCAGCCGCGGCGTCTTCACGTCGATCGAAGCCGTGTCATGCTGCGTATCACACGGTTTCTGTTGCGGCGGAACGCAGACCTCAGTGAAACTCTCCACCGTGACATCATTCGTGCAATCCGGGTTTACGCCGGAAATGTTGAAGTTCGGCGGAACCTGAACATCAAAGGTAAGAGTCAGCGTTTCACCCGGAGCGATCCAAGGAGCGGCTGGCCGAGCGCCGAATGTGAAGCACCGTTTTTGCCCATCGGGCTGGAATGCCGCGAAATTGGATCCGACATTGGTGCCGGCCAACGTCACGCTCGCCGACCCCGGACACACCCAGTCGGCACAACTGATCGCATCGTCCAAACAGATTCGCGGAATCTTCACAAGCGGACTTGTGTTCTCGATGTTAATAGCAAATCGAGCAAAGGCGCCGGGCACGACTTCGAGAGATTCACCCGCCGAGCCACTTGTCGCCCCGTTCGTACAACCGCTAAGACACTGCACCGTCTTGGTGACCTGCGTCTCGCATTCCTGCGGCACGCGCACTCTTGCGCTACACGTGGAGTCGCCTGACACCTCGACGTTGCGTGGAACGCAAATCCCGGTATTGCCCGCGCCCATCAACCCACGCACCGAAGCGGTGTTGTTGTAGATTCCATCGACGACCCCGTCGCATTCATCCAAGTTCCGCGCCGCGTTGGCCGTCTCAATGCGAATCGTGCAAGACCACGTGGCCGATCCTCCTGGAGCGATCAGTTTACTGACGCCCAGTTCACACGAAGCCGGATTGACAATCGAAATCCCCGGGGTGGAAGACGCACACGCGAGAAGCGCGTCGTCCCTGGCAGTGACATCAAGTGGCACTTGTCCGGTGTTGCTCGCCTGGATCCGAAGTTGCAACATCGCCGGGAAGACCACGTCACGCAAATCGGCTTCCGAAGCGAACGGGCTCTGAGTGCCATCCGGCTGGCAGTCGCCGTTTCGATCCCACTGGAACGACCACTGTTTGCTGTCGCATGTCAATCGCGGACGCAAGATATCTATCGCAGCGTCCTCGGTATCCGTGCAGCAGAAATTCGGTGCAATGGCGGGACAGGTCGGCGCCCCGTCGACGATGACGGTGTTGATCGGACTCACATTGGGATCGGCGGTCAACGGAACGGACGCCCGGAAAGTAATCAGCAAGGTTTGCTGCCCACCCAGACCGCTCAAACCGCACGTGGTTGGATCCCATTCAAATGGGTTGCCATTGACATTGAACCCTGCCGGCACGGGACAATCCGTATTTCCGACGCGGAATCTGACGGCGCTCCCGAAGGCAATATGATTCGGTTGAGACGAAAGTGTATCTCGAATGCGCAGTCTACAGATCGGGCGGTCCGGGCTGGTGTTTGTCACCCCAACCTCGAATTCCACGCACGATCCCGGAGCAACCTGCAAGCTATCCATGAAATTCTCAACCGGGTTTCCTGCGGCGCAATCGTCCAAGCAGCGCACTCTCTTCGTGACTTCAATCTGGCAAGTCGGCTGTAGGCAAATGCTCGCCTCGCATGGCTCAGAGTCCACGCCCGGATCGGCCGCAAAGTCGCAGATGCTCGCCGCATTGACATCGGCCTTGCCGGTGGACTCGTTGGTATAACAGTCGCGATCGTTGTCCGTATCGCGTCCCGCGAAGTTCTCCCACCCGGCTCGAGTCGGGATCGTGATTTGGCAAGTGCCACTCGTTGACCCTCCAACGGCCAACACCGGCAGCGCGCCGCACCCGTCCGGGTTGGTCGATACGACGCACGGTCCCACGGTCAGCCCCGCCGCGGCGGCATCCGTCCGAAGCTGCGGATCGCAAACCATGACGTTGATCAGCGGAGTCTCTCCCGTGTTGGTAACGTCAAAGCGATATTCCAATCGAACGGGGAACGTCAAGTCGCACGGTAAACTCAACGCGTTCGTCAAAGGCGTGTCGAACGTGCCATTGTTCCCAATGTCTGCTCGGACTTGCTTGTTGCATTCCAACGACGGAAGCAATATGACGAACGAGGCCGAACTATCATCCGTATCGCACGGCTCGTCGGGCAAGCTCGGTTGGGCACAAACTTCGGAGAAACCGTCGACCGTCACCGCGTTCGTGCAATCGCCATCATGATCTTTCAAATAGGTGGGCGGTACGCGAACGTCAAAGGTGATCGTCAGCGTTTCGCCCGGAGCAATCCACGGCGCCGCCGGTCGACAAGCCGCGAAGGTGTAGCACTCTGGATCGCCGGAACACACCGAACCCGCCAGCAATGGAGCGACACAAGTTGTCACATTCGCGCCGTTGATGTCCGCAGCGATCGATCCCGGCGTGAAGAACGCGCAGCAACTCAACAAATCGCGGATGCACACGCGCGGAATCTTCGTCCGCGCGCTCGTATTGGTGATCCGTATACGGAACCGTTGCCCCGAACCCGGAAGCACGTCGATATCCGTCGCGTAAGCAAGGTCCGGTTCATCGCCGCATTTAACCTGTTTGATGACATCCAGTTGGCACGGCTCCGGAGCAATGACGGTCGCGCTACAAGTCTGCACGCCGTTGATGATCCGGTTTTCCGGCACGCAGATCGTTGTCCCCGCCGCGAACAACGTGCCCGTCACATTGGCCGTATTCGAATACACACCATCCGCAACGCCGTCACAATTCGCCAAATCGCGCATCGCTTCCGCCGACTCCACAAGAATGTCGCATGTCCACATCGCGGATTGACCGGGCGTCAGCAACTTGCTCGCACCCAATTCGCAACTGGCCGGCGGACCGAAGAAATCGACTCCGGTCGTTGCATTCACACATCCACTTAATCCGGCGTCCGACACGACCGCATTCAGCGGCACTTCGCCATTGTTTTGTGCGGCTACCTTCAATCTCAGCACCGCTGGAAACACTCGCTCTCGCAAATCGAGATTGCTTGTAAACGGCCCGAAGTTGTCGTCAGCGTCGCAATCCCCGTCGGCGTCGCTGCGAACCGCCCATTCCTTGCTTAAGCAAGTAACACTGGGACGCAAGATATCCACCACTGCATCCGCCGTGCCCTGACAACAGAAATTCGGACCATTGGCCGGACAAGTCGGCGCGCCGTCCACAACCACCGCGTTGGTCGGATTCGCCGCCGGATCCGCATTCAGCGGAATCGTTGCGTTGAACGTGATCGTGAGCGTTGCTCCCGGGGCCAATCCCGCAAGACCGCACGTTGTTGGGTCCCAATCAAACGCCGCACCCGTTACATTGAACCCCGCCGGAGTTGGACAGTTGGTCGCCCCGACGCGGAACCCTACACTTCCGTCGAAGTCAATGTTGGCGGGTTGATTGTTCAACGTATCCCGAATGCGCAACCGACAAACCGGCAAATCCGCGCTGGTATTCGTTACATTAACCTCGAACTCCACGCACGAACCCGGAGCGGCTTGCAACACATCCATGAACCCGCCAATTGGATTCTCTTCGTCGCAATTATCCAAACAGCGAACTTGCTTGGTGACAGCAATCTGACACTGCGGTTGCAGACACACCCGCGCCGAGCACCCTTCCGAGAATACCCGAACATTCGCACCGGCGTCACAAATCAGGGTCGTATTCACGTTCGCATTGGCCGATGAGGTGTTGCTATAACAGTCCTCGCCACCGTCGGTGTCACGAGCGGCGAAGTTCTCCCACGCCGTTCGCGTGGAAACGGTAATGCGACACGTTGCGGTCGTGGACTGACCCACCGCCAATGCAACCAAGGTCCCGCATCCGTCCGGTGTTCCCGAAATCTGACAGGCCCCTACCGTCAACCCAGCCGCTACAGCATCGGCCAACAAATCCGGATCACACGCCATCACATCCCGCAGCGGCGTCTCGCCGGTATTCCGAACCGTAAAGCGATATTCAAGAATCACGGGGAAGAGGATGTCGCAGGGCAGGCTTAGATCATTCAAGAATTCCGTGTCGAACGTGCCATTACCGCCGACATCGGCCCGAACGTCCTTCGAACATTCCAACGCCGGGATGAGCACATCGAACTGCGCTTCCGAAGAATCCATCGAGCAAGGCTCATCCACAAGCGGCGGCCTCACACAGACCTCCGAGAATCCCTCGACCGTGACTTCGTTCGTACAGTCGGGGTTGGTCCCCACGATATCGAAATCATCGGGAACGTCTACATCAAAAGTAATCGTCAGCGTCTCACCCGGGGCGATCCACGGTGCCGCGGGTCGACACGAAGCAAACGTGAAACATTGCCGACTTCCACTGGCCAGCCCGGCCGCCAAACCCGTCGCCACGCAATTGGTGACATTCGTCGCCCCGATAATCGCTGAAATCGATCTCGGAACAAACCATTCGTTGCAGCTCAGTTCATCATCAAGGCACACTCGCGGCAATTTCACCCGCGGACTGGTGTTCGTAATTCTCATGCGATACGTGAGTCTCGCACCGGGCAACGCGTCAACCTCCACCGCGAACGCATTAACCGGATCATCCGCGCACTTCACATCTTTGACGACCTCCAGATCACACGGTTCGGGCACCAGAATCGTCGCTTCGCAATTGTCGCCGTCCTCGAAACCAACAATGATCCGCTCTTCGGGAACACAAATATCCGTTGTCGCACTGACCAAACGACCCGATACCGTTGCGTGGTTTTCATACACGCCATCCGCCGATCCGTCGCAACCATCCAGCGCCCGCATGGCCTCCGCTGTTTCGACGCGAATATCGCAACTCCATATTCCAATCGCTGCGGGCATCAGCAGCTTTGTCGTCCCCAATTCACACGTTGGTGGAGTGACAAACGAAACGCCCGCCAACGCATTTACGCAGTCGACGAGATCATCATCCTCTGCAGTGACATCCAGCGGCACTTCGCCGGTATTTTCCGCTCTGATTTGCAACCGCAACAACGCCGGGAATACTTTGTCTCTCAGGTCAATGTCCTGGGCAAACGCAGTGAACGGGGCCTCGGGTTCGCAATCGCCGTCGCTGTCCCACTGAAACGCCCATTCCTTGCTCAAACATTCCAAACTCGGCTGCAACACCTCGACGGTCGCCTGCGAATTATCGTTGCAGGTAAAACCTGGAGCAGCTCCCGCCGGGCAAAAGGCCGCACCCTGGGCGGATACGGTGTTGTCCGGCGAACACGTCGGACTCGCCGTCAACGGAATTTCAGCGTTGAAAGTGATGGTCAACACCTCGCCCGGGAACAGGGACGGTCGACCGCAATTCGTCACCGGACTCCAATCAAACGGATTGCCGTTGACGTTAAATCCGGCCGGAACGCTACCGCAGACGACTCCGTCTACCGCAAACCGCACACTGTCCTCGAACACGATGCAACTGGTTTGATCCGAAAGTTGATCGACAATGCGCAAAAGGCAGAGGTTGATATCGGTGCTGGTATTCTCAATATCCACCACGAACTCCACGCACGAACCCTGCGCCGCCTCCAGCACCGTCATTTCCTGTCCGACCGGATTCTTTTCCGTGCAATTATCAAGACACCGAACCTGCTTACGCACATCAATATCGCAAATCGGGTGACAGACCGTGGCAAAAGACTCACTGGTGATCTCACCGTCCGGACAAACGCCTTCAGCTTCCAAGTTCGTGGCTATCGCGCTCACATCCGCGCAGTTGCGATAACACAATACGTCCGGTGCACCGGCTTTGTTCACCGCTTGGCATTCAGGACGATCGTCGTCCTGTCGCGTGAACGACCGCAACGCGGCTTCCGTCGAAATTCGAATGATGCAACTCGTGACGAACTGGCCACCGTTGGCCGCCACGGTCTGAACCAATTCGCCCGGCGTTGGCGGTACGCACAGCGGACAATTCAAAAAGCTGATCTGTCCGGGAAAAGCCCCCGCCACCGCCGAAACATCCGCGCAAAGATCGTTGTCGCGCAACGTTACCGACTCATCCACCTCACCGCCGTTGACCACCGTATACCGATATTCAACATCCGACGGCGCGGCCGGGATATCCATACGCGTCGTTCCGGTTTGAAACGCTCCATTGGGAAGCAACCGTACTTGTTTGGTCAGTGCCACATCCCGACACTCCAATTCGATCTGAACGCGGTTGTCATCGCCGCCCCCGGCCATTTCCCGCATGGTGTCGCTGACACCCGGACGATCTACCACCGTCACCGTAAATTCGTCACGCACGTCGCCGACCGTGTCACCCGCCAAGCAAACCGCGTCGGCACACCCGACCTGAACGCAGATTCCGTTATGGCAGACTTCCTGCGGAATACAAACCGGAACCGTCGCGCAACACGCGGCATCAATGCAGAATTCTTCCTCGGCGTTCCCATTCGGACTGTCCGGCGTCAGCGGATCAGCCGGCAGAATCGGGTCCACATCGTAAACGCTCAAGTCGAGACTTGGATCGGCCTCGACTCGCTCGACCACGCGCCCCGAAACCGTCACGTCATTGATGCAGTCAAACGCTTGATCGCAAAGATCTGGATGGCTCGGAATCGGTCCAACCGCTACTCGGAAAGTGAAAACAAGCTGATCGCCAGGCCCAACCGCACACATGCTGTCCGCTTTCAATCGACCCACTTCCAGCGGAAACCCGTTCTGCGTGGTCATAGCCGATTCAAACGCCTGACAAAACGCCACGGTCGGGAAATCCTTCGGAGAGAGTTGCACTCCGCAACTTTGCGGAACGAGGGCCGCAACGGCCGGAGGAATACACGACAACATGTCATCCATGGACACGTCGAGGTCTCGATTGCCCCAATTCTGAATACCGATGCGGAATTCGACTTCCGAACCCGGAGTCGCTTGAATAGCGTGACGAAAATCCGTGGCCGGTTCATCCACGCATCGAGCTTCTTTGGTGACTTCAATGTCGCCGACTGGGAAGTGCGCCGACAACGTGACTTCGTCTTCTGCACCTCCGCAGAACACGTCGTCAAAAGTATCCGCAACATAGTTAAACGTGCAGCAAGTCGGCGTAATGTTGGGCAACAAGCCCACGTTGCGAATGACGAATTCAATGTCCGGCCCGACCCCGATATCTCGAAAATTCAAAACACCGTTGTCATCCGCGTCGAGAAAGAACCGCAACCGATCTCGCGCATCCAACGGCACACCGGGTGTCGAGTCCAGCAAACCAGTCGCGTCGTCTAACCGCACATACCGTCGTACACAGAAACCGTTGATCACCTGGGCAGTGGCCGGACATCCCACGGGCCTCGGTCCGGCGCAACAATTGATCGGGTCGCCGCAGCATTCGGGATCGATCGCCACTGCGTCGGAAGGAACTCCCGCCCCACGTCGTTCGAAAAAAAGGATTGTGAGTTCCTCTTTTCCTATCTGATCTGTATTGAGCTCTATGGCATACACATCCGGCGAGCTGATACTGGTCGGAGCTTCTGTCACGATCCCCGACTGCGGTTCGGTTTGAAAAAACGTGCTTCCATCGCCGTCCACGTCGAACGCGGTAGGTTGCGTGCCTCCAAGACCATCCATGGCCCCGGGCGCACTAATGTCCATAGCCAAATAATAGGCACCGCCGTTCATTCCACCGTACGGTTTGGGATTGTACGCCGCGAAAACACGCCCGATGTTGAAGCCGGTGGGAATAAATTCAATTCCGGACGCACACGGCGCGTCGCGAAAACCCGTCTGCCCCGCCGAGTTGATCGCCCCTGGTGTCGGGCTGTTGTCACGCGTCATGAAGACCCCGCGCGTCATTACGACTTCATGTTTGACCGCCCCAAAATTAAATGACCCGTCGATTGGCGGAAAAGGAAAGAAAAACTCCTGTGGATTTCCCGCGAAGTCCACAAACTCCAAAATTTCGCCATCCGGGTTGAACGTCGTCGTGGTGTACTGGGACAGCGGCTCCATCCCTTGGGCACAACGCGGAAAGAGGCCACCTAGAACCAAGATCAGGCCGAATACGCCAACCGCAGTTACTCGAAATCCCTTCAACATGTCTATCTCTCCCCAGCGCCTAACTCATCCTTGAATACTGGCAAGTCTTGGGGAATCCAAAAAACTCCCCATCTTTGGAATGCAAAACTCTCCCCTACCCCCTGAACACGCTTCTATGCGATCGTCCATTAACCAGCTTCCATTTCGCGGAACCCGAATCATACTCTGCGAAACTCGCCCGTCATATACTCCCAACCCCTAAATAACACTTGAATGCAACCGACGACTTCTCGAGTAGCAAGCCAAATGAATCACCAAACTATTTTTGCACCCGTTAGGACTCCTAACCGCAAGTAGCATACAAACCTCCACCAACGCCGAAGGCATTATTCCCATATTAACAAACATGATTCATTTTGCAACAAGTAATTATGGGAAGTGGGCGAATCAAGGCAATGCAATTAAACCATCACTTTATCGCATCGCCAGTTAGAGATTCGAAACTCGATTGTCGCTTTCTTGTAGAGATAACCTGTGCAGTTTGATTTAGGCGGCGATTACCAAGAAGGTGGGACGCCGCTGAAGGCCTTGCCGTTTGGAGTTTCTATTTCATCTTTGCCACTTCCCCGCTCCCCAAAAGTCGAGTCAGAGGTTAAGAGAGTCCGAGTCCCCCAAGAGGGGCGGAAAGGACTCTCGAGGAAATCGGGACGGGTCGCGACGTCGGCTCGCTTGTGCGTTTCATGGAAAGTCAACTTCACGATGACTTGCTAATGGACACTCGGCGGCAACGTCGGGCGGAGATTCGCAACGTCTTGGCGCTGGCGATTCCCAATGTGATTCTCAACAGCGCGAGGGCCCTGTTGGACTTGGTCGACTTCATCTTGGTAACGCGGTTGAATTCACCGGACGCCCAAGCGGCGATTCTTTCGGCGCAGCTTTATCTTTGGGTTTATTCCGTGTTCGGCATGGGCGTGGTGACGATGGCCAGCACGTTTGCCTCGCAATGTCTAGGAAAAAAACAACATCGGGAGGCGGGAAGATATGCCTGGCAGACGGTATACGTGTCCACGTTTTTTGGTGTCATTGGATTGGCACTTTATCCGATTCTGCCTTGGCTTTTTCGCGTGGTCGGGCACGAGCCGGGGGTGATGGCCATGGAAGTGGCGTATGCGCAGGTGGCTTTGCTTTCCATCGGACCGACGATTGCGTCGACGGGGTTGGCCGCGTTTTACACGGGGATTCACCGGCCTTATTTGGCGATGTGGTCGGTGTTGGAAGCGAACGTTTTGAAC
>JBBTCX010000007.1:0-5961 GCA_038043045.1 Planctomycetota bacterium
CGACGATCATGACGATGAAGTCGTGGTTGGGGAAGACTTCGGCATTTCCGACGGGTGGCTTCAGGGCGTGGCGGTGTTCGTCGACCCAGGTCTTCAGGTTGAATGCGGCTAATGTTGACATGGTTAAAGCTCCTTTGTTCTCTGTTTACTTTCGATGGGAAAATCCCGTATCCCCCTCTAGTGTAACGCCCGGCCTTTGGAGCCGTCAATTCAGGGGGGTTACGTTGGCATCTTGACGATGCACCGACGATTGGCATACACTATTCTCGCGCTCCGAGAGACAGGAGACCATCCATGAAAAAGACCGAAGCCCAACATAGTACGTGTGGCAGTTGCGGCGCCGCGGTTTACGCCGAACACATTAATTCAGGGATCGCTCGTTACGAAGGCGATAAGTTGCTTTGTTCTTACTGTGTGGCTGAGTACGAGAAATCGCACGATGCCTCGTCTGCTCCGGCGGCTAGCGGGGACCTTGATCCCATCTTGTTGCATGGCGACGAGGAAGTGGCTCCCGAACCGGCCAAGAGTCGCATTCACGCCATGAGCACGACTACCCTTGGTGCCGGTCACGGATGGAGTGATGCACGGTTCAAGCGGCCGCTGGACCCGGCCGGCTCGGGTGCCACGCGGTGCCGATGTTTTCACTCTAAACTCAACGAGTCGTCATTGGATTTCATGAGCAATTTGATCAACGATTGGCTGGAAACCAATCCGCAGATCGTGATAAAGTTCGCCACGTCAACCATCGGCGTCTTCGAGGGCAAGCACGCGGAGCCCAACTTGATCGTTACGCTGTTTTACTAACGATTTGAGTGGGCGTGGGTTGCGGGTCCATGAGCTCGCTGATTTTCCGTTGAGCACGGGACATGGGAATATCCGCGAGTTTTTTGAGGTCAACCCACTTTCGCGGCGTCTGTTCGTCCGCGGTGGTCCGGCCAATCACGTCGCACGTGAAAATGTCGAATCGGTAAACCCGATGGGTAAGGACGTGTTGAATTCGTCCTAGGTAGGCTGGTGTTTCGCCGGGATGCAGGCCCAATCGATCGATGAGGGAATGCGGATCGTCACCGTTCGGACCGTTCCTGCCAGGTTGGTTTGGAAATTCCCACAGGCCCGACCATAGTCCCTTCGGCGGACGACGTTGCACGAGAAATCGGCGGTTCTGACGAAACACGCCGACCACCATGTTCACGATGGGCAGCATGCGTTTCGTGCCACGACTTGGCAGTGGCGAACGATTCACCGAACCGTCTTGAAATGCCCGGCACTGCGACTTCAGCGGGCAGTTCGGGCATTGGGGGCTTTTCGGCGTGCATATCCCACTTCCCAAATCCATCCAGGCTTGATTGAAATCGCCGGGGCGCTGAGGGGACAAGAGAATTTGAGCATGGTGTTGAATTTCATTTCTGCCGGCGGATGATGCGAGGTCAACGTAGATCCCCAGGAGCCGCGATAATACGCGCGACACATTTCCATCCACTGCCGCCTCCGGTTGACCAAACGCGATCGATGCCACCGCGGCGGAGGTGTAAGCCCCGACACCTGGTAACCGCCGAAGTTCTTCCGCGGTTGATGGCAACGTCCCGTTGTGGCACCTCAATTCACGGGCGGCATCGCGAAGATGAAAGGCTCGTCGGTAGTATCCCAGCCCTTGCCAGATTTGGAGCACGTCTTGATCTTTGGCTTTGGCCAATGCCCCGACCGTCGGGAACCGTTTCAAGAAGCGATCGTAATAATCCAGCACGGTTTCCACCCGCGTCTGCTGGAGCATGATTTCGGAGACCCAGATTGCATAGGGGTCATTCGTTCTTCGCCAAGGCAGATCACGCTTGTTCCGGTCGTACCAATGCAACAAGCGACGACGAATGCTCGACCGCTGTTTGAGGGAGATTTCGAGGATTCGTTTTCCTTTTCGCGGCATCGTTAGTCCATTTCACAGGATTCGGCGATCCGATCGCTCCCTGCTTTCCGCCTCGCTCGCTCGCAGTCCGCAGAATTCGAGTATGATACGGCATGTCCCTGGATCGCCGCCATGCTCGAATCCTCGCCATGCAGGCCCTTTGCCAACTGGAGGTCCAAGGCGCCGAGAGTCTCGACCGTTTGGATGGCCTCTTTGAATTGCTTGAAGCCGATGAAAACGCCACGTCCGAGGCGAAGAATCTGATCAACGCCTATCGTGAGTTGCACGAACGAATCGATGACGAAATTCAATCCGCCGCGACCCACTGGGATATTCAGCGAATCTCGCCGGTTGAACGCAATGTGCTTCGCGTGGCGACCGTGGAGTTGATTCGACAATCGGCCCCGACAAAAGTCGTAATCAACGAAGCCATTGAAATCGCCAAGGAATACTGTGGAGCGGATTCCCCTCGCTTCGTCAACGGCGTCCTGGATGTCATCGCGAAACGGCGGCCGACATCCGAAGGTGAAGACCTCTAGGACATCATTCATGGTGGTCGACGCAACGACACAGCGCTCCTCGCAGCCGCTGGATGACGCACAAAACATCTTTTGCCCGGAATGCAACTACAATCTGCACGGAACCGTGGGAGATCGCTGTCCGTCGTGCGGGTGGGAGATCGACACGCAAGAATTGATTGACGTGGCCACCGGTCGATTCCACCTCCATCGTGTTTTGACGATCCTTGCTTCGCTCACCGTCGGACTCCTGTGTCTCATTCCCCTTGGGTTGATGATTTCGCAGAATCGAGGGCACCTTAATCTTCACGACGCGGTGGCTGTGCTGGCCGTGCTCGTCGGCGTCCTGGGTCACTTCGGCGCGGCCGTCGCCGCCGCTCGTTCGCGGAATCGGTGGCCTATGTCCAATCGATTTACGGGGCGAGTCCTTGTTTTCGTCGGGACGACCGCGGTCCTTTTGAGCCTCTTCGGTGCCGGTCGGTTTCTTCGTCCCTTCGATGACCCCAAGTTGGTGCGGGGCGTGACCGTTTCTAATGTGGTCGATTTCGGACTGGCGGCCTTGCTTTACGGCCTTCCGGGATGGTCTCTCCTGGCGATCACCCTAACGGCCTTTGCTTGGCGACGAAAAAGAAACGTACCCGAGAAAGTCTCACCTTCACAGGCCGAATCGCTGAACTACCGCTCGCCCTTCTACCTTGAAATCTCCCAACGTTATAGTCGAAACCAGGTAACCACAGGCTGCTCGAATGAACGTAGACCCACAACTCCGGCCATTGAAGCCGCCATACAAAAGAGCTGGACTACAAGTCTGTCCGAAGCAAAATCCACGAACCGCCTTCTCTTCGATGGCGGCTTGGGTCGACTGGTCAAAGCCACGTGGACCCCACAAACACTCCACCTCGAACTTGCACCGACTACGTTCCGTGAATTCTGGGGAACCAACATCTGCAACGCGACTTTGATTATCGAATCCGACCTTCCGGCGTTTGCCGACCCGTTGGGAACTTCAGCGATTGTCACCACCGCCGACGGAAGAATCATCCTCGGCCGGCGAGGACCACGGGTTGCACATTATGCCGGTTTCGTTCACTGTTTTGGCGGGTTGTTGGAAGTATCGGACAAGAACGCAAATGGTCTCTACGATGTCTTCGCGGCCATCCTGCGAGAATTAAACGAAGAAACAAAATTGACGGCGGGCGCTCTTTCAAACCTCATTGCCATCGGCTTGGTGCGTGATCGATCGATCTTGCAGCCGGAACTCCTATTCGAAGCCACGACGCATCTGGACCACGCGGGTTTCTCGGCTCTTTTTCCCAAAACGGTGGACGCCGAACATACCGACGTTGTATTCGTTCATGACGAACCGGAATCCATTTTCCATTTTCTGGCGAGTACGCCCATGGTCACACCGACCGCACAGGCCGCCCTCTTGCTTCATGGTCGACAGACGTGGGGGGAATCCTGGTACGACCAATCCTGTTATTTGCTCTACGACGAAATGCCGCCGAAGTGGCCGCCGATTCGTGCATCCTCTTCCCTATAATTCAACGAATCCGCGCATCACATCCAATCCGCGGTCTCGCCTTCCGCTCCGCAAGCGACAGCGGCAAAGACCTTCCCCACGCCGCACTTCATCAAGACCCTGGCACATTCTTCGAGAGTGGCTCCCGTGGTGCGAATATCGTCGATCAGCAACAGAGACCGACCCTCCAGAAAAGAATCCTCCTCCACGACAAAAGCACCCAAGACGTTTAAATGTCGCTCCGCTTTCGTGAGGTCAATCTGCCTGGGTCCGCCTCGGATACGACGAAGAGCGTGCCGACACGGTACCCGAAGTTTCCGCGCGACGGCGGCGGCCAACGTCTCCGCCGGATACGTCGCCCTCCATAATCTTCGGTGCCAAATAGTTGGCACCGGCACTACCGCCTCGAATTGCCATCGCCAAGGAGCCCGAAGAACCGCTTGCAAGAGCAACTCGCTTAACAGCGGCTCAACTTCCTCGCGTCTATGGAATTTGTATCCCCTCAAAATCCTTCCCACTCCGCTACGGTACGTGACCACTCGCGCCGTCGCCGTAATCCGAAGTTTTTCTCCGCGACATTCACCGCAACCCGCGTCCGTTTTTTCAAATGGCGCGAGTGTCGCCGCACAACGTGGACACGCAGGTTTGGCTATTTCCGAAATGATTTGGGCTTGGCAACACTCGCAAAGGGCAGAACTTTCCTCATTCATCCACCGCCCGCACAACCGACAACGCGGAGGAAACATCAAATCCAA
The DNA here is from genome assembly GCA_038043045.1 of Planctomycetota bacterium. GTDB lineage: Bacteria > Planctomycetota > Phycisphaerae > UBA1845 > UBA1845 > JBBTCX01. The sequence continues at coordinate 4,696 of JBBTCX010000007.1, forward strand.
GACGGAGTGACCGACCGTTTGCAGTCCCAACAACGCCGCGTCTCCCAATGAATCAGAACGTCTCGACTTCGCCAGCCAGGTCGCGTAACTTTTTCAACGCCTCGAAAAGACGAGATTTCACCGCGGGTTCGGGGATGTCCAGCACTTCGCCGATTTCTCCGCGGGAAAGGTCCTCCACATAACGCAGGCGAAGCACCTCACGCTGGGCGTCGGAAAGTTGGCCGATCCAACCCTGAAGGCGATCGACCGCCTCCGCGCGAACCAGGCCGGTAAGTTGACCGGTCAGCTCGGCGTCCACTTGCGAAGCCGCGGGCAAGCGACCGGCATCCGGCCGTCGAGCCCGTTGGCGAAGCATGTTGAAGCACTGGTTTCTCGCAATCTTGTAGAGCCAAGAGCGAAAGGCGTCTGGAACCGAGGGACTTTTCAGCACGATGAAAAAGATTTCCTGAACCGCGTCTTCCGCCCACTCCGTATCCCCCAAGTACCCCCAACAAAAGCGGATCAACGCCGACCGGTATCCTTGCTCCAACAACTCGGCGGCCTCCACCTCTCCGCAACGAAGGTGAGCCAACAAGCGCTGGGTCAGCGCCTCGGGCTGTTCATTCTTTTTGGAATCCACCTCGGCCATCATCGCCTGGTCATCTCACTTAAGTTTATCTTATTCCTTGCGTTCAACGGGAGCACCTTCCGCGCGTTCGTCCTTGTCCGAATCGTTGGTCCCATCCTGTTCATCCGGGGTTGCCGGGTCTCGTCTAACTCCGTCAACCCCGGATGCCATTTGCTGTCGCAATCGCTCAGCCAACAAGATCGCACGCTGATATGGATCCTGCCATTCCGCACCACCTTTTTGAAACAACGCTGCCGCCTCGGTCACCAGAGCTTCGGCTTCTTTGAGGTCACCCAACGTCGCGCCGGGTCCTTCGCTTAGGGCAAGACCCAGTCCCAGCTTTGCTTCCCCCGTGTTTCGGGCCTCAAAACGACCGAGACGTTCAAACCCGGCCAGGGCATCTCGATAGTACCCGACGGCTTTGTCATAATTTTTAGCGGCGTAATAACCCTTTGCGGCATCCAGCGCCAACGTGGCATCGCGCAACTCAGTAGTATTCGCCGATCTTTGGGTGGCGCTGCGCCATTCTTCGTCGATCCGTTGAACCCAAAACCACGCACCGATCAAGATTCCAAGCAAACCGGCAAAGAACGCACAGAACATCTTATGTCGAATGGCACATTTGCGTAGCTGATACCCCATGCTCGCGCGTCGGGCGT
>JBBTCX010000008.1:0-28329 GCA_038043045.1 Planctomycetota bacterium
CTCCGGAAACTGAAACCATGCGCATAACAGTGGTTTTCATACACGTTCTTAGAGAATCAGCATGGCATCGCCGTAGCTGAAGAATCGGTAGCGGGATTGGATGGCGTGGGCGTAGGCGGCGCGGGTGAGGTCGGTTCCGGCGAATGCCATCACCAAGGCGAGGAGCGTGCTTTTCGGTAAATGGAAGTTGGTGAGCAGGGCGTCGGTCAGTTGGAATGAAAACGGTGGGTAGATGAAAATATCGGTTGAATCGGAGAGGGAGCGAATCACTTGGCGGACGTTATGAACGACGATAAACGGGGTCGCGCAGGCTGAAGACTGCGGCTCGGGTGACGTTTGCGGGGTCGGGCGGGCTGAAGCCCGCGGCTCGCTAGGTGAGAAGTGAAGGGCGAGAGTTTCGAGAGTTCGAACGGTTGTGGTTCCGATGGCGATGATGCGGCCACCGGTTTGGCAAGTCGTTCGGACGGCCGTGGCGGAATCCTCGGATACTTCGAAGCGTTCGGCGTGCATCTTGTGTTCAGGGATGGTTGCGGTGGAAATCGGTTTGAACGTTCCGAGGCCTACATGGAGGGTCACGAAAGCCGTGGTGACCCCGTGGTCTCGAATTCGTTGAAGAAGTTCGGACGTGAAATGTAGCCCGGCGGTGGGTGCGGCGACGGCGCCGCTTTTTTTTGCGTAAACCGTTTGGTAGCGGTAGCGGTCGGTGGAATTTGGATTGGAGTGATTGTCTAAAAGTGGATACTGACCGCTCCCTAACGGTCGCGGTTCTGATTGATCAAAATTCTTTCGTAGGATGTAGGGGGGTAAAGGGGTTTGGCCAACTTGGTTCAGAATACTCTCGGGAGAATTCATTGGGTTGGGGGCGACGAGCCAGACTCCTTCGCCTTGGTTTTGAATGAGATGCAGTTTCACGGATTGGGCGCTTGGGCCATTCAGGAGAATTGACTCACCTGGTTTCAAACGGCCTGAGCCTTTGAGCATGACTCGCCATTGGCCCTCTGAATCAGAATCGATGAATAGGCCTTCCACTTTGCCGCCGGTGGGTCTTCGTGCGGTGAACTTGGCCGGTAGGACTTTGGTGTCGTTGAAAACGGCAAGGTCGCCGGCGCGGAGGAATTGTGGAAGATCGGTGATGCGGGCGTCTTGAAACTCACCCGTGGATCGGTTTAGCACCAGGAGTCGCGCTTCTTCGCGCCGATCGGGTGGATGTTGAGCGATCAGTTCGGGTGGAAGGTCATAGTCGAGGTCGCGAAGTTCAAAGGGTGGGACGGTGGTCGGGTCATTGGTGGACATGCGTTGAATCAAGGTATCGCTTGGGTTTAGCAAGTCGTCAAGCTTGGCTTGGGCGCGACAAAGGATGTGCGGAGTCACGTCCGCGACTACCATGAGGTGATGAAAGGGTCCGGCCCGCTGGCATGGATGGCGTATGTCGGGATTCGCGTGATCTTCGCGCTTATGCAGGTTTTTCCCATGGGTTGGAATCTGCGGACGGCGCGATGGCTGGCGTGGTTTTGGATGTTGATTCTCCCGCGACATCGAGAGCGGGCGGTTGCGCACCTTCGCAACGCGTTTGGACCCGAACTTTCCGAACGGCGAACTCAAGAGGTGGCCCGTCGTTGCCTGGAAAGTGCGGCGATGTTCGCGGTGGAGGCGGTTTGTCTTCCAAGGTTGATCGGTCTTTCGACATGGAATCGGTATATCCAACTCGAACGGTTCGAGGAAGTGCTGGACCTAATCGTGTCGGGGAAGGGGCTGATTTTGGTAACGGCCCATTACGGGTCGTTTGAGGTGGTGGGGCATTTTTTGGCGTGTTTGGGATTTGATGTCGCGGCGGTGATGCGACCGATCGACAATTTTTACCTCAATCGCTTTCTTGTGGAGACCCGTCGAAAACATGGTCTCGCTCTGTTGGATAAGCGCGGGGCGATGCAAGATGCCGAGGCTTTGGTGAGCGGCGGTACGCTCATGGCGTTTATCGGCGATCAGGATGCGGGGCGAAAAGGGCTGTTTGTCTCTTTCTTTGGTCAGCCGGCGTCCACGTATAAGTCAATCGGATTGTTGGCCATGTCGACCAAGGTGCCGATTGTGGTGGGTTATGCCCGCCGCGAGGGGAACTTGGCGCGGTATGTGGTCGGAGCGGAACGAATTATTCATCCCCACGAGTGGGAGAAACAGGACGACCCGCTGGTTTGGATTACCCAGACCTTTTCCGCAGCTCTGGAAAGCATGATTCGTGCGGCACCGGAACAGTATTGGTGGATGCATCGACGATGGAAGCATCAGCCCAAGGGAAACCGGCATGCGTCTCCGTCGAAGCCTGATTTGGTCTCGGAGTCACCCCGTTGACCGACCTATCCACGCTTTCTAGAATCGACGAGATTGTTGGAAGGGAAAGAGCCTAAGGAGAAAGCATGGCCGGTGCGAATACGTTGGAATTCACGGATCAGAATTTTGAGCAACAGGTGCTGAACTCGGAGGAGCCGGTGATCGTGGACTTTTGGGCGGAGTGGTGTGCTCCGTGCCGGATGCTGGGTCCGGTGATTGATGAATTGGCGAAGGATTATTCCGGCAAGGTGAAAGTGGGAAAACTGGACATCGATGCCAATACGGATGTGACGGTCAAGTATACGGTGAGTTCCATTCCCACGGTGATGATTTTCCACAAGGGGCAAGTTGTACAAAAGTTTGTGGGAGTTCGCGGAAAAAAAGACTTTCAACAGGCGATCGACAAGATCGTGAGTGCCGGTTGATTTTGTGAAACGACGGACGGTTCATCCGAGAGGGTTTTCACGGATGGTTGACTGAACCGGCGGGGCGTCGGGTTCAATCCCTGCTTGTTTGATTTAGGCCACTATGGTTCAGCAAACGATCAATTTGGATGTCGTGTTTCCGCCGGAACCTCCGCAGAGCGGTCGTCACGGATGTGGGGGATGCGGTTCCGGCGAATCTGGTGAGCGCTGCGGAAATGGGTTGGAGAAAATTTACCCCACGACGGCGGTTCGCTTTGGGTACATGAGGTACATCGGGGAGTTTTCGCACGCACCGGATGTTCGTTTCACGTGCGGAGCCAAGGTGGTGATCCAAACCCGCCGTGGGACCGAATTGGGGGAGCAAGTCTCGCTGACTTGCGGCGGGTGCGATCGTTCGGTCACTCGGGACAAGATGAAGGAATGGGTGGCGGCTTGTGGCGAAGACGCGTTCCTGTTCGACGCCGGTCGCATCCTCCGCGAAGCCACCGGATCGGACTTGGCCGAATACGCGAAAATGCAAAGCGACAATCTCGGTCGCCGTGGCTTTTGTCAGCAATTGGCGAAACGTAGCAAGGTCGATCTCAAGGTGGTGGATTGCGAAAGCTTGTTCGGCGGGGATCGGATCATCTTCTACTTCACCGCCGTGGAGCGGGTGGATTTTCGCCCGATCGTCAAGGATTTGGCGGATGAATATCGAACCCGAATCGAAATGCGTCAGATCGGGGCCCGTGATGAAGCGCGGCTGGTGGCGGATTATGAAACGTGCGGGCGGGAAGTCTGTTGCAAGGTGTTTTTGAAAACTCTAAAGCCAATCACGATGCGCATGGCCAAGCTTCAGAAAGCCACGCTCGAACCCAGCCAAGTATCCGGGCGGTGCGGTCGGTTGAAGTGCTGCCTGCGGTACGAGCACGAATCTTATGAAGACTTGGACAATCGGCTGCCGAAAACGGGGGTCCGCATTCGTACCAGTCATGGTGACGGAGTGATCGTGAATCGGCAGGTTCTGACGCAACTTGTTCAAATCCGAATGGCGTCGGAAAAGTTGATCACGGTGGTGGCAGAGGACATTCTTGAGGTGGGAGTGCCCGCCGCACCGAGACCTTCGGAGGGTGTTTCGAAGGGGGTGCAGAATGCGGCGACTCCTGGAGTGAATCCCCGCAGTTCTCCTGAGCGAACCTCTCGATCTCAGCCGATAAGGAAAGCGATTCCGCCCGTTCCACCGGCGCCACGATCGGGTTCGAAAGAGCGCGTCGATGGGGGCGCAGTCAGCAATAACGAGGCGGATTCCGAGCGAGAACGACCCGGTGAAATACCGGGCGAAGCTCGGCGCCGTCGGAGAAGACGTCAGGGACCTCGGAACGGACCGCCCCAATCGGATCGTGGACCGGACGCCCCTCCTCCAAAATCGTGATCCCGAGTTTTGGTTAGATCCGAAGTTGGTGATTTGCAAGAGCTAAACGCATGGTCGAGATGAAAGCGACATCGTTGGATGATCTGGTGAGGCACGTCGGTCGCTATCCCGAGGAGGCCTTCCTCTTTATTCGTGAGGGGCTGACTTTTGCCACCGAGCGAATGCACGGGGCCGAAACGCCGGTTCATCGTGCGTTGCAAGAGTATATGGCGTCCAACCAGCTCGATTGGAATGATTTGATTTCGAAGTATTCGGATGGATCGCTTCCGCCGCCTCTTCAGGAGACGATTGATGTCGCCGGAGGATGGGAGAAGCTGAATCGTCACGTCAGCGGGCGTGATTTGTGTTGGGGATTGCGGGATCTGGCATTGCAGCGTTGGGGGCTTTTGGCTCGGGTGGTGTTGGACGCCTGGAACATTCGCTCGACCAAGGATTTTGGTCGCATCGTTTTTGGTTTCATCGACTTTGATCTCATGCAAAAACAAACCGACGACACTCTCGACGATTTCGCCGATGTTTTTTCCTTTATCGAGGCCTTGGATGAAGGGTTTCGTCGCGCCGGATGCGGCGGTGCGGGTCGTGAAGAGTCGTCCAATTAGCTAATCCCGCAACCATCCACGTTCACTCTCGCCTCACCTGGGAATTCCGAGTAGGTTGCGGGTTGGGTGGTTCGTCGCCCATTAGGAGGCGCCGCTGAATTTGCGGCGGGTGGTCATGCGCAGGGCGAGTCTGGACTTCATGCACTCCGGGTGGATGATCCTTGTGGCCACCCTTATCTTGTCGACTGTCGGGGTCGCTTGCATTTACGTGACGGACACGCACTATTTCAGCGGGCATGACGGTCCACGGAATGCGGCCAAACATGCCGCGGCCATGGTCCTGAGTTTGGTCGCAGCCGCCGTCGTCCTGCGCGTCGGGTATCTCCGGATCACGCAATACGCCTATCTCATTTTTTTGTGTTCGTTGATCCTCTTGACGATACCGGTGATCGCGAAAGAGTCGCATTCAACGTTGGGTGGGTTGGTGCGTCCGCGCAACGGGGCTCATCGCTGGATCAACATTCCCGGTCTACAGATTCAGCCGTCGGAGATTATGAAAATCGGCTACATTCTCGCTTTGGCTTGGTACCTTCGTTTCCGAAGCAGTTACCGAAGCTTCAGGGGTCTATTGATTCCCTTTGTTGCGACCTTTGTCCCGGCGGCACTCATCTTGCTTCAACCGGACTTGGGAATGGTTTTGCTCATGCTGCCCGTACTGTTTGCGATGGTCTTTGTGGCCGGCGCACGACTCAGGCACCTCGCGGTCTTGGTGTTGATCGGAATCGCGGTGATTCCCGCGGCATGGGGACAGATTCATGCCTATCAACGCGCCCGAGTTTCGGCTGTACTCCTGCAATCGGAAACGTTACGCAAGAACATCATCGCGGACCCGGAGCGGTATCGGTTTCTCGCCACCAAGCGTCAAGCGTTGGAATGGGCGGCGAGTTCGGGGTATCAACTCGTGCATTCCAAGAATGCGATTGGAAGCGGGGGAGCGCTGGGTTACGGATGGGGACACGGACTCTACGCGGAGAGCATGCTTCTTCCCGACCGGCATAATGATTTCGTGTTTGCCCTGGTGGGGCATCAATGGGGGTTGGTGGGATGCTTGATTGTACTGACTTGTTACGGCGCTCTCATTGTTTCGGGGATCGTGATTGCATCGGGCACGGCGGAACCGGTGGGTCGACTCATTGCGGTCGGAGTAGTGGCTTTGATGTCGGCGCAAGTGGTGATCAACGTGGGGATGACCATGGGCATGTTGCCGACGACGGGAATGACCCTGCCGTTTATATCCTACGGCGGCAGCAGCTTGCTAACGAATGTCATTGCGTTGGCACTTTTGGTCAGCGTGGGTCAGCATCGCCCGTACTTACTGGCCACCAAGTCGTTTGAATTCCAATCAACCCCGCGTCAACGAACGCCCTTAATCGAGTTCGACAAGGGCCTACCCGGTGGCAGAATCACGCTTTGAGACGGCGGCCGCGAATGAACCGTTCCGGATTGGTGAAGCGCAGGTGGTGGAGAATGTCATCTTCGATTCTTCGGATGGAAAGCACGGTGGGACTGAGCGCAGTACGCACTTTTTTCACACCCGGACCCCCGAGCAACGTCGGAGCTTTCTCGCCGCCGAACAGGATCGGGCTGGTATAGACGAAGGCCTCGTCGAGAACGCCGGCTTCCAGAAACGAACGTAGGGTTATCGGCCCGCCTTCGATCAACAGATTGGTGATTCCGCGATCTCGAATTGATTGAAGGGTAGGCGGTAGATTCCAACGGCGGTTCTTACTTTGCAGAGGGAAAAACTCCACGCCGCGTCGTAGTAATCGATGTGCTTTCTGACTCTTGCAATGTGCAGGGGTGGTAAAAATCCAAGTTGGAATTTGCAAGGGTGTTTGAACGAGGTGCGAGGTCGGCGAAATTCGCAGGTTGGGATCGAGAACGATGCGAACGGCCAGTCGCCGAACCGACACATCGCGGGCGGTCAGTCGCGGGTTGTCAGCGATGACGGTCCCGACGCCGACCAGAATCGCGTCCACCCGTGCTCGAAGCCGATGAACTTCCTTTCGTGAGGCTTCGTTGGATATCCATTTCGAATCGCCGGTCTCGGTGGCCAATTTGCCATCGAGAGTTTGGGCCCATTTGGCGATGCAGTAAGGGCGTTTCTCCAAGGTGTACGTAAGAAACGGAGCCATCAAGGCCGCAGCTTCTTTTGCAAAAACTCCGCAAGCAACCTCGATACCGGCGGCCTGTAATTGCTTGATCCCTCCACCATCCACCGCGGGATTGGGATCGGGGATCGTGCAGACCACTCGTCTGACACCGGCTTGGATCAGTGCTTGGGAACACGGCGGGGTCTTTCCGTAATGGCAACAGGGTTCAAGCGTGACGTAAGCTGTGGCACCTTTCGCGGTGCCGCGACAATGTCGAAGGGCCTCAATTTCAGCGTGCGCACCGCCGAAGCGGCGATGGTAACCCTCGGCGATGATTCGATTGTCGCGGGCGATCACACACCCAACCATGGGGTTGGGTTCCACGCGACCTTCGCCGCGCTTGGCCAAGGAGAACGCGCGGGTCATGGCCAGTCGATCGAATTCGGTCAACGCACTACGGGGATTCCGCGCATTCATGATCTGCGGCACCAAACTTTCGCTCCAACCAACTGCCGCCAAGCAGCAGGAATACGCCGCAGACCAGGGCCGCGTCGGCGACGTTAAAAATCCAAGGCCAAATATCAAGTCCCCCAAGGCGAGGCACCCAGGTTGGAAACTCCGGGACGAATTTTAGAAAATCGCGGACAACTCCCTGCCGGCGAATCTGAACCTGGGAACGGGAAAAAACTTGCTCGTGCGTTCCTTCAGGCCAAGCGCCAACCCGTACGTTTTTGTCCGAAGGGTCGCCGACCACCCGGCCAATGATGGACACTTCCCTTCCCGAAGACGTGGAGTAGGTCACGATGTCGGCGACTTGCGTCCAGCGGTCGTACAAGTTTCCTGTTGCCCCGGCGAGAATCATGCCCAACGCCAATTGTTGGGCCCACTGTTTGTGCTTTCCCGCGGCAAATAGATAAATGACGAAGCCGAGTGCGAAAACGGAAGCGGCGATAAAAAGCCCGACGTATCCTGTAAACGACCCGAAAACCGCGCCGTCGTTCAGCGATCGGCGAAATTCAAGCACGTTGGGTACCACCGTGACCGTCTCACTGGGTTCGAGGGTGCGGAAGACTTTCTCTTTGGACCACAGGTCGGCGGAAAGCAAAACCGCCCCGACCATCCAGAATCGGAGGTGGGAGCCGAGATGCCGATACGCCGGAACGAGAGCGGACGGCTTGGTGACAGTTTGTGGCACCGAAAGGTCCGTCATCCGGCGTGATCCGGGCTAATGTAGTCGACCTTCATCGCGCATTCGGGCGTAATCAATGCAATGTTTCGTCCAAGGTTGGGCTCGGAGTCTTGCCAAACTGATGGGACTATAAGTGGCCAGGCAGACGCCATAGGTTTTGTCCTCGATGCGATCCAGGGCCTCGTCGATTTCCCGCAATCGGGCACGTTCATTCTCCACGAGACCGAGCGTGAACTCCTGCTCCCAATTATCACTGCCGACGTCGGCCATGTGAATGGGCATGGCCGAATGCTCGTTGGTGAATCCATCTCGCTGCCGATACAAGGCTTCGTCCGTCAAGGTCAGCACATCGCGCACCATCTCTGATCGTTTCGCCAACAACAAGTCCTTGAATTCTCGAAGCTGCTTGGAAGTCAATAGGGTCTTGGGTACAGGCGCATCCAGTTCCGCTTGGACGACGGGTATCGGCGAGTGATTTACCCCCTTGCCCTTGGGAAGCAAAACAGTCTTTTTCGATCGTGTGTTGGATTTCTTCCCGTTCGGAAGCGCAGAGCGCATGACACGACCATTCCTTGAACCGGTCGATCCGGATTTTTTGATCTTGTCGACTTCATGGCTTGCAGTTCGTGCTTTCGTCGCTTTCTTTTGTGTTAAAGAGCTGGGCGCCTTACTACGTTCGATAGCGACTTTTTTCACGGCAATTTTTGAAGTATTGCTTGAAGAAACTGTCTTAGGCGAGCTCTTCTTTGGAGTTGCTTTTGATTTTACGCGTTTCCCCACCTTGTTATCGGCCCATCCGTACTTATTATCTATCGCCACTTCATTTTTTGTTGTATGGACGAAACTCCATCTTGGCAGTATAAGTTGCGTAAGCTAGATAGTCAATGCACGGTAAACTGAACGGTCGAGACGATTCGTTGAGGTTTCAAACAAAACAAAGGTCGTGGTTTCATTTGCCGGATTGATTGGATGTCGAAGGTCCATTCCACAATTCTGACTGAGGAAGAGTGTCAGCAACTTTTGCATGTTTCGCGTGCATCGGCCGTTCGACACTTCGGGGGTGAAAAAAGGAATCCCGATCTCAAAGAGACTATCCGAGGACATTTTGGCGGCGTATTCGTATCCTTTTGGCGAGAACGGGCCCTGCGTGGGTGCGTGGGAACTTTCCAGCCCACCGAGAATATCGTCGGGCAAGTTGAAGCGGTGACGATCTCATCTTTGGCCGATCCGAGGTTCGTTCATGAGCCGATTACTCCATGTGAACTTGCGGAGTTGTGTATCGAATTGTCCGTGATATCCGGCTTTGAGTTGGTGAGCGATCTGAAGAGCATCAAGCTGGGGGTGCACGGTATTGTCGTTCGACAAGCTGAGTCGACGGGGTGTTTCCTTCCGAAAGTGGCCGCGGAACATGGTTGGTCGACGCAAGAGTTCTTGTCGAATTGCTGTGTGATGAAGGCCGGGTTGCCGGCCGATGCTTGGGGTGATCCCCGGACCGAGATTTATCGATTCACGGCCATGGTCTTTGGAGAAGAGTCGAAAGAGTCCAGAGTTGATAGCTCTTGCCGTTGAAGGTTCGATTGGACGTACTCCGTGACATGAGACGGGAACATGAGGCAGAGTCGAATCGTCGGCGTCGATCATGTGCACTTGGACGCAGGGGTTGGTACCCTCGAAAATTTGAGGTGGTTTTATGGTGAATTGGTCGGGCTCGAAGAGGTGGAGACGAGAATCGAAGAAAGTCAATTGCGATTTCGGTCCGAACATCTCGAGATTCGAATTCGGCTGAGTTCCAATCCGGAGATTGACTCGGTGCGGAGCCGAGTGACGATCTTGGTGCCTTCGCTGATTGAAACGGCTGCGCAACTTGATGAACGGAGTCTGGAATATCAACGGATATCCGGTATCAATTTCACGGACCGGAGGCTCTCGATGTTGGATCCCGCAGGAAACCGGGTAGAATTGCGACAATCGTGGTCTTGGTGTTTCCTGTAGGGAGTCGAATAACGGTGCGGCCTGCTCGACGGGGATTGTCCAAGGTTTCGAAAAAACTGCGATAGGGGGATGACAAAGCAAGTGGCGTGGGTTATACTTGGGTGTAGTCCGGTTAGGGTGCGTCGCACACCGGTAGAGGCTGCCTTCCGTTCCCCTAGGATTTGCCGTAATGATGTCCGGCAGGCAACTGTAAATCGCGAAGGAGCGGTTTCAGTGGGTTTTGTTGGTGTTCTGATTCGGCAGCACCGGCTTTGTCAACCAAACACCAGCATCACACGAAACCGGTCATCGGGTTAACCGGTGGAATAGGGGCTGGGAAATCGCTGGTGGCCTCGATGTTTGAATCGCTCCAGGTCGCGGTCATTGACTCGGACCGATTGGCGCATGAGCAGTATGGGGAATCGGAAGTTAAGACAACGCTTCAACAATGGTGGGGAGCGGAGGTCGCCGATTCTGGTGGAACTGTTGATCGACGAAAGATCGCCGGCATTGTGTTTTCGGCTCCCGAACAACTCAGCCGGCTGGAGGGTTTGCTCTACCCTCGGATTGAAGCGAAGCGGCGGGAGTTGATGGCCGTGCACGAGGCGGATCTGAATGTAGCGGCCATCTTGATCGACGCTCCGAAACTGTTTGAGGCGGGAGTTGACAAGGTTTGCGATGCCGTCATCTTTGTGGATGCGGATCGATCAATCCGACTGGAACGGGTCACTCGGACCCGCGGTTGGACGGAAGCCGATTTGGAGCGACGGGAGAGGCTGCAGTTTCCTCTGGACAAAAAGCGAGCAAATGCCGATTATGTTATCGAGAACAATTCCGGCATTGCACAACTACGACTTGCGGTAGAGCAGGCGTTCAAGTGGGTGCTGGTCACCTTTAGTAACACGCGATAGGTAATAGGCTCACCGGTTTTTAACGATTCAGTGACGATTAAGTAGAGAACTTCGGTCTTAACGGTAAGACTCTGGATCCTACATGTTTTAGGCATATCTAGCTCAGGAGGACAGTATTATGGCAAGAACGACAAGCGGGAAACCGCGTACAACCAGAAAGCGTGCAACCGTCAACGAGGTGTTGGAGGTGGATGAATCACCCATGGAGGCACCGGTTGAAGAAGAGGTTGAGTCAGACCCCGTAGAGTCCGAGCCTCTTTTTGGGGTGGGGGTAACGGACGGCGGTCACAGTGGTCACAGCGGGCCCATCGATCCCGAAACCCATGCCAAGTATGAGGAAATCAAACGCGGCAACACGCATATTCGTGAGCTTCAGGTGATGAGTGTCGCCGAGTTGCATGAGGTTGCGAAGGCGGAAGGGCTGGAAGACTACGTCGGCCTTAAGAAGCAAGACTTGGTCTTCAAGGTTCTGAAAGAACGAATCAATCGCAACGGTTTAATGTACGGTGAAGGGGTTTTGGAGATCCTTCCGGATGGGTTTGGGTTCCTTCGCAGCCCGGAATACAACTATCTTCCGTGCCCGGATGATATTTACATCAGCCCGTCGCAGATTCGTCGATTCGGATTGCGCAACGGCCATATTGTTGCGGGGCAGATTCGTCCGCCCAAGGAGTCCGAACGTTACTTCGCGTTGCTTCGCGTGGAAGCGATCAACTTTGAGGATCCCGATTCGGTGACGGAAAAGACCAACTTCGAGGACCTCACGGCCATGCATCCCGACAGGCGACTCTTTCTGGAAACCGGGCCCGAGGAAGTGAACATGAGGATCGTCGACCTTGTGACTCCGATCGGCAAGGGTCAGCGCATGTTGATTGTGGCGCCGCCGCGAACGGGTAAGACGGTCTTGTTGCAGAAGATGGCCAACGCGATCGCCAAGAATCACCCAGAAGTTTATGTGTTTATTTTGCTCATCGATGAACGACCGGAGGAAGTCACCGACATGCAGCGGAATACAGCGGCTGAGGTGGTGAGCTCCACGTTTGATGAGCCGGCCTCCCGACACGTGCAAGTCGCGGAAATGATTATTGAAAAGGCCAAGCGATTGGTGGAATACGGTCGGGACGTGGTGATCCTGCTCGATTCGATAACCCGTTTGGCGCGTGCGTATAACACGGAAGTTCCGCACTCGGGCAAGATTCTCTCCGGTGGTGTGGATGCCAACGCGTTGCAGAAACCGAAGCGATTCTTCGGCGCCGCTCGAAATATCGAAGAAGGCGGATCGCTGACCATTATCGGCACGGCCTTGGTCGACACGGGATCGAAGATGGACGAAGTCATTTTCGAAGAGTTCAAGGGCACGGGGAATAGCGAGCTTCACCTCGACCGTCGGTTGGTCGAGCGTCGGGTGTGGCCGGCGATCGATGTGGCCGGGTCCGCCAGCCGCAAGGAAGAGTTGCTCTTGGATAAGAAGGAGTTGGAATGCGTCTATCGCTTGCGTCGGGTTCTTTCGGATATGAGCGTGGTGGAGGCGATTGAGTTGCTGCGGAATCAACTGGCCAAAGTTCGAACGAACGCGGAGTTCTTGATGACGATGAATTTGGCGTAGGGAGCCGACGGCGTGGGACAAAGGGGCGTCATGACTGTTGACCAGTTGCGGGCATTTCACCAGGCGCAACCGTTTCGGCCCTTTTTTCTTCACATCGCGGACGGTAGGACGATATCGGTTCACCATCCCGAATTCATGGCTTACGCGGGAGGGCGCACCGTTTTCGTTGGTCAGCCGGATGAGTCGTTCGAGGTTGTCGACGTCCTGATGATTACCAGCATCGAAGTGCGCAATGGGAGAAACTCAAAACGTAAAGTGACTTGATAACGCTGTCATGGACCGCTATCCAGGGAGCATCCGCTGTGAAAATCACGATCAAATACTGCACCCAGTGAAACTACCTTCCGAAGGCCGCCGGTCTGGCGGAGGCGTTGAAGGCGGAGTTCCGGGTTGAATCCCAGTTGATTGAAGGATCGGGCGGCGTGTTCGATGTCCACGTCGACGAAACGCAGGTGTGGAACAAGCACGACGTGGGGCGCTTTCCGGAGCATCACGAGGTGATTGGAAGGATCAAAGGGTTGGCGACAAAGCGATAGCGGAGTCTTCATTGCATGGCGACGGGAACAATCACTTGGTTCGGCCACGCGACGGTGCGATTGGAACTTCCCGATGGGCGGATCATCTTCGTTGATCCGTGGTTAACGGAGAATCCGGCTTGTCCGGTCAATCTGAAGTCGCCGGCAAGATGCGACATCATTTTGCTGACTCACGGCCATTTCGATCACGTGGCCGAAGTGCCTGACTTGGTGAAGAGATTCAATCCCGTTGTCGTCGCCAATTATGATTTATGCACGGTGCTGGAAAAGAAGATCGGGAGCGGTCGGTTCGAAGGAATGAACACCGGCGGGACGATCGACGTAGACGGCGTTCGTATCAGTCTGACGCAGGCGTTTCATTCATCGGGGTTTGATTCACCGACCGGACCGGCCTATGCGGGAATGCCGAATGGTGTTGTCGTCAAGGTCGACGGATTGGCCACTCTTTATGACGCCGGCGATACCGATGTGTTCGGCGACATGCGATTGATCGCCCAGTTGCATCAGCCGAAAATTTGTATTCTCCCGATCGGCGATCGATTTACGATGGGTGCCAAGGGGGCGGCCCTCGCGGTTGAGATGTTGCAGCCTACTGCCATCCTCCCCGTTCATTACAAGACATTTCCAATTCTCGCCCAATCCGCCGATGAATTTCGTGCGTCGTTGCCGCCCACCCTACGAGATCGGCTCTTTGCCGTTGAGGTCGGGGTGGCGGTTCGATGGACCGCTGATGGACTTTCATCATCCTGATTGACGTTCGGTTCTCATCCCTCCTTTTGTTCGTTCAATACACTTCTCCCATTCTTGGAATAAAATTGCTATCCTGCCGATTCCCACATGGACGGATTTCATGTGGCAAGAAGGAGTGATTGGATGAAATGCGCCATTCGGAATTCGTTGGTTTGTATTTTCGTATTCTTCTCGAGTGTGTTCGGCGCCGACGAAAAGCCGCAACCACCACTTCGCTTTTCCGCCGACCGACCGGTGGATGTCAAGCATATTGCCTTGGATTTGGCCGTCGATCTTCCCAAAAAACAAGTGGCGGGAACGGCTTCGATCGATCTCATGGCTTTGCGAGAGGTGAATCTGGTTCGCTTGAATGCGGTGGATTTCAGGGTGGATTCCGTCACGGTCGCCCGCGACGGCGGTCCGATGGGCGTGACCGAATTTGCAAATACAGGCGAAGAAATCGAAGTATACTTTCGCGACCGGGCGCTGGCGAAAGGCGCATCCGCAACAATCAAGATCACGTATGCCGTGTCGAATCCGCGATCCGGTCTTCACTTTTTCGGTCCCAGCGAAGCCGAACCGGATGTTCCTTACGCGATGTGGTCGCAAGGTGAGTCCGAAGACAACCGTTATTGGATTCCTTGTTTGGATCACCCCAATGAAATGCAGACCACGGAAATTCGCGCGACCGCGGTGGATGGAAATGAAGTCGTCTCCAATGGACGACTCGTATCGCGGACGAAAAATCCTAACGGCACTGAGACGTTTCATTGGTTGCAGGACAAGCCACACGTCGCATACCTGATCACCCTGGTGGTTGGTGAATTTCATGTGGAGCGCGAAACGTGGCGCAATCGTCCGGTCGTTTATTACGTCCCCAAGAAACGCGCCGCCGATGTGAAGCGATCCTTTGGAAATACCCTGAAAATGCTGGATTTCTTCAGTGATTATTTCGGCGTGGAATATCCGTGGGATCAATACGCCCAAGTCTGCGTGGAGCAATTCGGCGGAGGAATGGAAAACACGAGTGCCACCACTTTGACACCCAGCACGCTGCACGATGAACGGGCCCATCTTGACACTTCATCCGATGGTCTCGTCGCCCACGAACTCGCCCACCAGTGGTTCGGGGACCTCGTGACTTGCAAGGAATGGGCCCATACTTGGCTCAATGAAGGCTTCGCTACTTTCGGCGACGCGTTGTGGGTTGAGAAAGATTTGGGGCAAGAGGAATACGAATACGAAATGCATCGCAACATGCAGGGAGCGATCAGCGGCGGCAAAGACCACCCTATCGTGCACCGCCGATACGAAGACGCCGGCGAACAGTTTGACGCGCGGGCTTATCCGAAAGGCGCGAGCGTTTTGCACATGTTGCGGCGAAAAGTTGGAGACGACGCTTTTCGCACGGCGGTCAAGCGATATCTGACCGAGCATAGACACCAGACGGTTGAAACCTCCGATTTGCGAGCGGCCTTCGAATCGGAAACCGGACGGTCGTTGGAGCGATTCTTTTACGATTGGACCGAGCGGCCTGGCGCGCCCGCGGTAAGCGTCGAAGTCGATTGGCTAGAAAAGGAGAAACTGGCGAAAATCACGGTGAAACAGACGCAGAAGGACGATGCGTTCCATTTTCCGCTTGTCGTAGAGTGCCATGTTCCTGACACCGAGCCAATTCGGAAAACCCTTGAGGTCACAGAGAAAGAACATCGGATGTTCGTCACGCTTCCCAAACAACCCCATCGCGTGCGCGTCGATCCGGAAGCGGCGGTGCTGATGGAACTCACGGAACGCAAGGGTCGGGACCTTTGGAAGGTCCAGCTTCAAGACGATCCATCGGCTGCGTTGCGAATCCGTGCGGCTTTGCATTTCGGAGAATCAAAGTCCGACTCCGACACGGAGTTGCTTGGAGAAGCGATCTTGAAGGAGTCGTTTTGGGGCGTGGGGGTCGAGATCGCCGGGGCGTTGGGAAAGATCGGCGGCGAAAAGGCTCGTGATGTATTGCTCGTCGGCTTGAAGCACCAACATCCCAAGGTTCGACGGGCATGTGCGCAGCAATTGGATTCGTTCCACGGCGACAAGAAAGTTGTTCAGGCCCTGGAGGCGCTTGTTCGATCGGGCGATCCGAGTTATCGCGTGGAAGCCGCCGTGCTATCGAGCTATGGAAAGCTGCAACCGGATAACGCGGTGCCATTGCTGACCACCGTTTTTGGTCGCGATTCTCATCAAGAGCAGATTCGATCCGCGGCGCTGGAAGCATTGGGATGGCAGGCTCCGGCGCCAGCGATTCCGATACTTTTGGAATGGACGAAGCGCGGGCACCCTCGTGAGTGCCGATCCGCCGCGATGTCAGCCCTTGGCACCTTAGGTCAACAGGCCGAGTTGTCCAAAACCGAAGTCGCGCTCATCGTTGATGCGATCGGCGATTCGATGCCCGGCGAGCATCGTCGCGTGCAACGCGCCGGAATCGAAGCGCTGCGCAAATTCGGCGACCGGGCGCGTCCGGCACTGCCTGTGATTCGGGCTCTCGCGGCCAATGATCCCGACCACCGCGTTCGCCAAGCCGCCAAAACCGCCGCCGAAAAAATCGCCGCCGATGCCCCCGAGCAAGTTCAAGTGAAAGAGCTTCGAGAAGAGTTGGCCAAGGTGCGCGACGAAGGCAAAGACCTTCGCAAACGCCTCGAAAAATTTGAACACGACCACGATTAGCGAAACAAACGAGCCGCCGATTTCCGAATGCCCCGGCGGGTGAGTGGCGCCGTTTTTTATACCTGTACGATTCCGTTAGGCACGGTTTCTTGTGCCAGCGGGAACGAACACGGATACGCGCGTGCCTTCGCGCGGAGTGCTTTCGATGACGATGCGCCCGCCGTGGGCCTCGACGTTCGACCGGCAGATGGATAGGCCTAGCCGCGCTCCGGGTGTGGATTGTGTCGAGCGCGACGGATCAGCGCGGTAGAAGCGATCAAACACCTTTGGCAAGTCTTCCGCTGGAATGCCGATTCCGGTGTCGGTGATTTCGAGTTGAGCGTGACCATTTACCTGGGCAGGCGACACCCCAAAACCCGGCACGTCGCTCGACGCCATGCGCCGAATCACTATTCGCTTCAGCAAGGAATTACGAGCGTTTGTCAATGGTGTTTGGTGAGTTCTTCGATTCGGGGTTGAAGTTGGGTTTGAGTGGGGTCGAGCAGAAGGGCTTCGCGGAACAGTGTGAGTGCGGCGTCGGTTTGGCCTTGGCGGGACAAGAGGCCGGCGAGGTTGATTCGGATCGTGACGTTTTTCGGATCCAAGGCGATCGCGCGGCGATAGGTGTCTACGGCTTCGTCAAAACGGCCGAGATCGGCGAGAGCAGCGCCGAGATTGTTCAAGGCGGGGAGATTGTCCGGTTGGATTCTCAGAGACTCTTGATACGCGGTAATGGCTTCGAGCGATCGATCGGCTTTGTGCAGTGCCAGCGCGTGGCAGTATTGTAAGTCTGCATCGTTGGGTTGAAGCGCAAGGGCTTCACGATACAGGGCGATGGATTCGTCGAAGCGCTTCTGATCGGTGAGGATTTGAGCGAGGTTGGCACGGGCCAGTGTGGATTCATTCTTGTTCTTGTTCTTTGCATCGAGCTGCAGAACTTCGCGGTACTGGGTTTCGGCGTCAGTCAAGCGGTCTTGACTGGCCAAGGCATTGCCCAATTTCAGGTGGTAGGGTGCGTGATCGGGACGCAGGCGGGTCGCTTCATGCCAATGATACGCGGCTTGAGCAAGTTCCCCTCGTGCAATAAGCAGCGTCGCCAGCCGATCGTGTGCTTCCGGGTAAGTCGGGGAGAGTTCAATCGCCTTTCGAACGGCGCCGATTGCTTCATCGATTCTTCCGGTCGCGGCGTAAATTCCGCCGAGATGCTGATAGGTTCGTGGATTGTGGGGCGAAAGTCGAAGGGCGATGTGGGCCTGATCGAGGGCTTCTTGATTTCTACCCAATGAGACCAAAGCGGTCGCCAGATTCTGATAGGCCGCGGCGTAGTCCGGCTTTTTCGCAACCGCTTTCCGGTATTGAATCACGGCATCTTCAAAACGCTTTTGTTCCATCAGAGCGACGCCGAGATTGTTCATGGCTCGAACATCGTCCGGTTTCACTTGTAGCGCGCGAGTGTATTGAGCAACCGCGTCATCGATTCTTCCGGCGCGGGCGAATGCGGCGCCGAGGGCCGTGAGGGCGTTGGAATTGTCGGGTTCGAGGCGCAAAGCGTGTTGATATTCGACGATGGATTCACCGATTTGACCGCGAGCTTGAAAAGCATTGCCAAGGCCAACGCGTGGCACTGCGGCGTCGGGAACAAGTTCAACCATTCTGCGAGAAAGCGATTCCGAATCGCGCCAGTGAGACAATTGGAAATGCGTGGAGAGACCCAGCGAGACGGTCCATGCGGCAAGGACTGTCCACGTGGCCGTTGCGAGTTTCTTACCTGTGTACAAACGACCGAGGGCCCATGCGAGCGGGATGGAAAGACCTATCGCGGGAAAGTAAACAAAGCGGTCGGCGGCGATGAGTCCCCAAAAGGAGACGATCCCCATCGTCGGGAGTAGGGCGATGCCAAATGCTGACACTCCGATGGCCCATGCCCGGGTCCAACGAAGGCTGATAAGGAGTGCGGTGATCAAGGCGATCGTTCCGATCAGCCCAGTAAGAATCGCCGGATGGGTCACGGAAAACGGACTGGGATAGGCGCAATACCATGACAGGGTGTAGGGCCAAAGCATTTTTTGGAAATAGAAGATCAGGTTGTGACAGACGACGAGGGAGATCGTCAAAAGGCCTCGCTCGTGCGGAAGGGTTAGACCGTACGTATTGCCCTGGGAGATCATTGTCACGACCGCTGAAAGCGCTGCGGCGAGTAAGAACGGCAGTTTTTCAAGGACGATAGTTCTTACAAGGGAGGTGCTATGCAGTGGCACTATGTTCCGCTCCCTGACGGTCGCGGCTCGGTTCGTTAGGGTTGCGGTTCGGTTGGAAAGGGTCAGTCGACCCAGAGGCCAGTAATCGAGGAGAAGCAAGAGCAACGGAAGCGGTGTGGCGGAGGGTTTGGAAAGGAGGCTGCACAAGAATGCCATCATGCTTGCAACATAGAACGAGAAGCGTTTGGTCCGCGCATATTGAACATAGTTGAGGAGACTTATCAGTGCGAAAAATGCGGCGAGCAGCGTCTTTCGTTCGGCGATCCACGCCACCGATTCAATCGTCATGGGGTGAAGTCCGAAGAGGAGTGCGACCATTGCCGCGGGAATGACCCGACCGAACAACAAGTAAAGAAGAAGCGAAACCAGCACGGCATTGGTGGCGTGGAGCAACAGACTTGTTCGATGGAACGGTCCAAGGCGATCCGCACGCCCGCCAAGCGCGTGATCCAACATGAGCGAAATCATAGACAACGGTTGGTAGTACCCGCGGACGGTGGAAGGTTCCGCGATTTCGGTGATGAATCGTCTCGCCGACGCCCAACTGGGATGTTGTACCAGCGGGTTTTCCGTCAAGTATTCGTCATCATCAAAGGTGATAGCCTGCGCGCCAAGCGTCGGCCAATGCGCGGTCAGGGTACCCATCGCCACTATGAGGTTCACCAGCACGATGGGCCACGCGCGTTTTCGAAGGGCAGAAGTCATTCCGGGAAATGTATCGAACGAAAGGGTGGATCAACAGAGACGAATGCGTTCAGCCGGGATCAGGCGATTCAAAAAAAAGCAAGACCGACGGGCCTCCTCCTAGTTCGGGCCGGAGAGAGGATTGATAGGGAGGAGAAACTTCCTCGTCGGTCTTGCCCTGTCTGGTCGTCAGAACCGCCCCATTGCGATTCTCTGCGAGGGCCGTGTACAAGAGTTTCCGGAGTCGCCCTTCGCATCATTCTTCCGCACCCACGTTTTCATCTCGGATGCAAAGGAGATAAAGCAATTCGAATGCCACCGCGAAATGCAGTTTGACCCATAATAGCGGCGTTTTTCATCCAATTAACCGGGGCACAGTTCGCTCGCTGAGTGAATTTCCACAAGCGGATGGGTCAATTCACGCATCATGTTGGTTGTGTGGGCTGAGCTGAAATTGATTTGTTTCAATCAAAGTGAGATCAATGGCCTGGTCGAGCAAAGGTCTTCCTCCTGCCGCCGGGGGATGAGTCGTTGTCGCAGTTTCAGGTTTTCCTGCTTTCGCAGTTCTCTGGTCTGTTGTATTTTCCGGCGGCGCTCGGCCAGGTGCGTGGTCGGATCTCCGCGATAGTAATCCACCCACCGCAGGTACGACAGCGACGAGTGCACCCGGCGATGGTTGTAGTGCTCGATGACCCCCGCGATCACCGCCTTCGCTTCGGTGAAGTCCGCGAGATCGTGCTCGTCGGTAGGGGATTCGTCGCAAGGTACGTCCAAGTCGCCGCATGGTACTGACAACGGCATTCGGTCCGATGATGACCCTCCCGTAAGTGCGGTGAGGACGGCCACTTATGACCGCCCTCATCGCCGAAAGTCATCGCCTGACCACAATTACCCCCAAGGGGATTCGAACCCCTGTCTTCAGGATGAGAACACGCAAACGCCTGATGTAAAGCCTTGCAATAACGGTACTTACGAAGCGTTATCTTCCAACTCGGCGGATTGCTCGGTGTCTCGTAGTACCGCGAATTGTCACGCCGTGGCACCGGGTGACTTCGCGGCCTTGGCGATGATCGTGGCCGCGTGGCCTGTGTTACCTGAGCACATCCGACATGCAGTCCTGACGCTCGTTCGCTCGGTCAACCCGGCTGTGCTTTCGACTCTCGAATAAACTGTCGGGCGTGGGGGTTGCGGTACTCAGGACTCCGCTGGTGTTCGTGGAGGCAAAACTCGCAGAACCAGCGGTAGCAGCAAATGCAGATTGCTGGGCGTCCAGTTTTTGCGGTTGCGTTCATCGGATCGCAACCCTTCCCACAATAGGTACAAACCATCGGGAGCGGTTGCTTGGGGATCGATTCCGGCGTTACTTGCATTGGTAGAACCTCCATGTTCGGTGTCATCGTAGTCTCAGCAGCAATCCATTCGCTGCCTCCTTGCCCGATTCTACCTCCACGGCTTGAGACTTGCAAGTCTCGACTGCCGGTTTCGACGGGAACATGCGGAGTGACTGCCAATCCGTGACACTGAGTGACCAAAGACGAAGAGAGGCTCTTGGAAGGTTTGGCAAGGCGGCAGAATGCTGTTCCCCTATTCCCGTTTCTAGGGGTGCGGAACGGGGAACGGAATCGGGACGGTCACGCGGGTGGTGACTTCAAGCTGACGCGGGTATTCTGGTCAGCGTGAATACTGGACCGGTGTCGGGGGGGGACATGGTGGCGGCGGGGATGCTAGTATCACCGAGCTGTTACATTTTGAACGAAACATAGGTGCTTACGACCGTTCGGGGGTCAAGGGTTTGACGCCGTTTCTTTTATCCAACGCGGCGGCTTGGCAAGCTGCACAGGATCGGGCAATGCTGTCTCCTGCGGATCAACGTCCGGCTCCAAGTCTCGGATGGGAACCACGTACCAAACGGACGATCTGCAAGTGTCACTGGGGGGGCGGCGACACGGTGCGGTTCGGAATGCCGGGCATGGACCTCCACGCTGGTTCTCCCCGATCCTTGCATCGAAAGCGTGTGGACATTTGGGTCTGCATGATGTAACTAGCACGCACGCTCGTGGGCGAGCCGCGTACGTGGACGAACAGACGCTAAGGTCGCATGAACGGAGTCGAAGCGATGACGATTCGGTTTGCTTTAATCGTAGGCGTGGTTACGGCGCACCTGACGCCGTCGGCGAGTGCCGAGCCACGGTACGGGTGGACGCGAACATTCGGCGGACAGAATCCCGAAAACTGCGAATCGGTGGCGGTCGCTCCAAACGGCAGCGTATACGTTGTCGGTGCGTTCAATGGCTCGGTTGAATTTGATCCCACCGATGGGCAAGACATTCGCCAAAGTTCCTATACTGACTTTTTCGTAACCAAGCTCAATGGCGATGGTTCTTACGGATGGACTCATACCTACTGGGCAGACGATGACCAGTCAGCCGCAGCCGTTGTCGCTGACCGCGACGGCAACATCTTCGTGGCCGGAACTTTTGAGGATTTTGTTGATTTCGACCCGACCCCAGGGGTTGACGTTCAAGGGGCCTATGGCAGCCACGCCCCTTGGCTCTTCATAACCAAGCTCAAAGACGATGAGTCCTATGGGTGGACCCGAAGCGTTGGGTTCGGCGTTTTTCCCTCTAACATCGCCGTGGCACCCGATGGAAGCGTCGCGGTGACCGGCACTTTCCAGGGGGGCGGTCCGGTTGACTTTGACCCAAGTAGCGTTGTGGACAACCACGTCGCCAGTGGCGCGCAGGACGTTTTTGTGACGAAACTCTACAATGACGGCAATTACGCTTGGACCCGCACGTTCGGGAGTGCGAGTCAGTTTGCCAACGAAGGCGGTCTCGGCCTGACCATCGACAAGGACGGTGCAGTGATTGTGACGGGACGGTTCCGTGAGACCGTTGACTTCAATCCCAGCGATGGGATCGACCTTCACACGTCCAATGGGGATGTGGATGCCTTTGTGACCAAGCTCAACGCGGATGGAAGTTATGCGTGGACCTATACCTTCGGCGGCAATGGATACGACAGCGGGAACGGAGTTGCGGCGGACACGCAAGGAAATATCTACGTCACAGGGGCCATTAACGGTGACGTGAATCCGTACGTCACAAAGCTCAATCTCCAGGGTCAAGTGGTGTGGTCCATTGCCGGGGTGGGCGGTATCCGAATCACCGTGGACCGGGCAGACTACCCCGTAGGGATTGGTGGAGTGACCGGCGATCCGATGGTGTTCAAACGCGATCCCGACGGGAACGGAATATGGTCGGCTGTCATCAACACCGATACCCCGGCATCTGCGACCGCGTATGACCTGGCCATCGACGGCAATGATGATGTTGTGTTGGCAGGCATGTTCTATGAATCCGTAGACTTTGACCCTTGGGGCGAAGGGGACTGGCATTCAGCGGTCGGAAGTCGAGACATTTTCGTGACCAAGATTGTCGATTCGGTCGCTGTCCCGATGCTCTCTGAATGGGGCTTAATTTCCATGACCACATTGCTTGTTGGAGCCGGTATATTCACAATCGCAAGGCGTGTGCGGTAGCGCCTGACCCTCACCGTTACGACACCGAGCGTCCTATGGTGACCCGCCTTACGACAACCCGCGTAGGGCGTCTTGGACCGTGATACCGAGCGTTTTGGTGAACTTGCGGAGTGTCAGGACGGTCACGTTGTACTCGCCCCGTTCCACGCCGCCTACGTAGGTACGGTGGACGCCAGCCTTGAAGGCCAATTCTTCTTGCGACCAGCCCCGCTGTTCCCGGACCCGCCGAAGGTTTTCACCCAATTTGACGAGCGTGGTGTCTTTTCGTGCCACGCTCCTAGGTTGGCGATCCGCAGAGTATGCATCGACAGAGCATAACTAGCATTTCGGACCCTGGCCGCCCGTCCGAATCCTGGCAAAGCTGGGGGGAAATGGAGGTCGGGACCCGCCAAGTCGATAGAACAGTATAACTAGCGTTTCGATCGGGGTCCCGCCGAAGCCCCGCACTCACAGGAGACAAGGCGTGATGAAGACAGCCGATATCAAGCCAGCGACAATGTACCGTGTGACGTTGGGTCCCGGTCTGCACCATGAATGCGTCGTCATAGGCGAGTGCCCCCGGATGGAGGGGCAGATGACTACCTCGCCAACGGAGGGGATTGTGCTTAAGCTGGTGGAGTCGCCGGTTACGTCTGAAACCCCGCAGTTCGAAATCCGCGTGCTCGACGGAAGAAGCCACTTTGTGTCAATCGACGCGTTGGAACTGTATGAGTAGTGACCTCGGTTCGCTGCACGGGCGAACGGCGCCTCGCGTCTTTCGCAGCATTGGAGAATCCAAGCGATGAAGCTTCGAAGTGCCATTCCCGTTACAGTCATCGGTCTCGCACTCAGCTACGGATGCGGCAACGCACCGACAACCTCCGCGCCGGGCGGAACCGGGACGCGGGAGACGCTGCCGGAGACGATCATCGACGGCGGCGGCGTTCCGAACGACGGCAATTTTGGTTCAACGGGTTGTAACACGACGTTCTACAACGGCGACTTCGGGTTTGGGTTCGACCTTCTTCCCGAAGCGACGCGGATTGAGGCGGACGGCTACGGTCTCTATTTTGCATTCTGGAACATCCCTTTCGGTGAGAGTCCAATTGGGGTCGCTACCACCGTAAACTACGACACTTCGTCTGGAGGCTTGGCCCAATTTGTTGCAGACCGCAATTTGCTCCAGGAGGTCACGGGAGCAAGCATCATCGACTCATTTCCAATTACTCTTGCGGACGGGACTCCGGCTTTTTTCACAGCATGGGCAACACTCTTGCTGGAAGGCGTCGAGAGTGTAACTTACTCGATCGACGTACATGCGAATGGGTATGCTTACTGGCTTTCCACGAAGATTGTCAACGACGACGTACTGGACATTACTGACCCGATCGCACGCAATGTCCTTAGTTCGTTGTGTGTCGAACAGTAGCAAGGTGGCCAGACTGCAATCACCTTGGGCGGAAAGCCCGCAAAAGCGATGCTCAATTATGAGCGGCGGAGGATGCGCCCCACGGCTTGGTGGGTCCAGCGGTTTGACTTCCCCGTCTTGGTAGCAATTCCACGTTGTGACAGGCGGTCGGCAATTTGTTCCAACGACATTCCTTCCACGCGCATGGCCCGCATGTCGGCGATGACCACTTGCTCTGCGTCGTTGGGAATCAGCGTGGTCCCGTCCGCGTCCACGTTGTAGCCGTAGGGTACGCTCCCCACCCGTTGACCGTTGGCTTTCTTGACCGCTAGTGCCGAGCGGGTTCGCTCGCGCGTGAGGTTGCGTTCCATTTCGGCAGCCCCGGCCAATACGACCAGCATGAACCGTCCCGCCGCTGACGTGGTGTCAATCGCATTCCCGCCAAGGTCCACCACGTGCAAGGCGACTCCAGCCTTTTCCCACTTCTCGACCGTCGTCAAACAATCGCCCGCGTTGCGGAACATGCGGTCCAGCTTGAGCATCACAACGGAATCGGCATCCCTGTCCCGAATCATGGCAATCAATCTTTGTCCCCCCGCACGGGACGCAAGGGGTTTCCCGCCCGACACGCCCGCGTCCGTGATGATGTCGAGCAAGTCCAGATTTCGCATAGCCGCGTAAGCCCGGATGCGTTGTCCCTGTCCCTCCAAACCCAGCCCGCTGTCTGCTTGCTCTTGAGTCGAGCACCGCGTGTATCCGATCGCTTTCATAATCCCCCCTTGACCGCCGGTAAGAACCGGCTAAGCTGCGACGGTGACGTATTTGGAACTAATACAAGTTCTCTTCGCTCCACTTCTCGTGACTCTCTGCGGGACGTATGTCGCCTACGCACTGTCCGCCTACTCCAAAAAAAGACAAAAACTTCACTGACCGCTACCAGAGCACTATTCGTAGCAATGGACGCATCCAGCGGCACCTATGCGGCCACGGCTTCTATGAGTTCCGGCTTGTCCGTGTCGGATCGGCCCTTGAAGCGGCGGAGTGCGTCCGGTAGCTGGTCGATACAGTCGCGTACGTTATTGCCCTTTAGCTCCACGCTGCACTTGCCTTGAACGTAGGATAGGAACCGGAATCCATCGGGAATGGTCAGTTTTTGGCTTGTCGCAATGCGTTCAAGCAATACGGCAATGGCTTTGGCGTCCGGCTTGCGGAACCGGAACCGACGCCAACGAGAATACAACCCGTCAACATCGTCCGCCCATGTTACGGACGTTGTGGTCCCGATGACGATGACGTGCGGCGGGAGGTTTTCGAGTATTCCCAATAGCATCCGTAGACAATCCCGATTCAAGTGTTGGATTTCGTCGATGATGTAGCAGCGTCGACCGTTTCCACCCCAACCAAACTGCAACATCCGGTCCGACAAGTCCCGCAAGTCGGCCACGGTACACGCTCGGCTATCGATGCGTTCGATTGCGAAATCCGAGCAACCCAACGCACGTGCGGTCACATAGGCCGCACTCGTTTTGCCACAACCCGCGATACCGTCGGACTCGAATAGCCAACGTTCCCCGCATCCATCGAACAACCAAGGGTCAGTACAGGCTTGGCGGATTTCGTCGATGATCGGTTGACCTACAAAGTCGTCCCACGTTTTCGGTCGGTACTTTTCCGAAAGCATCATGCACCCCCTTTCGCAGACTGGTTGGGTTGTGTGACGCTTCCAACCCGCAATCTCCGAAGAATTCGAGTCCGACAAGGCACGCACAGCCCCGTCTTAAATTCATTGGCGTGCAATTCACCCCGACACCCGTCACACAGCGGCGGAGTCTTTCGGATTTCACTTGAACCCGTACATACAAATGGTTTAACCCCTTCGATGAGAACCACCAACGTAGTCATCTTCATTCCCCCCTTTGTTTTACGGTCGCGGCGGAACCGCAACCCCCTTTTCTTCCGGTCTGTCGCCCGGACGAATGTCGCCCGGAAATACTACCACCAACGGCCACGCATTCGGCTCGGTCGGACGATGGATAGTGACGCCACTGCCCAGCTTGGACGCTTGCTCGTTCGCCCGCTGAATCAATTGGCGTTCACGACGATCATGGTCCGGCGTCCATCCGTATTGACGTGCAGATTCGGCGAGCCGATCCAGCTTGCGGGCAATTCGGTATAACGCGACACCCACGTCACCAGCCCATCGGGTCCGTCGTAACTTGCGGTCCATCGCGTCGAGTTTCTGTTGAAGATCGCAACCGAACCCAATCAGACTGGCGGACACGAAACACCGCCTTTCCAACCGATCGTGAGCGATCCGACCGTACTCTGTATTTCGTCACCGATGTAGGACTTGGAAACTCGATAAAGTCTGCCGTCATACCGTCCACGCAACGGGCGTAAACTCACGATTTCGACGTGCGGAATAGTTCGCCCGGTCAAGGCATAAACCGCCCCGACCACCAGCCGTCGGGATTGTTTGGCGTGATAGTCCCGAACGCATTGTCGCCAAGCTTGGTTCGCCACGGGAACCGCGTCAAGGTACGTGAGCGGACACGTGTAATAGTAAGGATGCGACGATTCGCACAAATCCTTGTAACCCCAACCGTACCCGCGTTGGCATTGGAGTAGGTCACAGCCGATGTATCGAAAGGTCGTTCCGGCTTGCGTGTCCGTTACTTCGCGGATTGTCCAAAGCACGTTTCCCTTGGTGCAGTGTTTCAGCGTCTTGCCCGTGTGCGTGTCGGTTTCCCAAAGGCGGATACGATCCGCAATGATGTCGGCTCGTGTGGCACCTTGCGTGAATAGCCAGCCCATCACGACACCGCCTTTCCGCTTCGCACGACTTCCAAATCGTCAATCAGTTCGCGTGCGGTGTTGGCGATTCTCTCAAGACTTGACCGTAGGCTCTTTCCATCCCCTTGCCATAAGGCGATATACCGACTTGCTCGGACTTCCACGTCTAAGCCGAAATGGTGACAAACAACATAAGCGACGGACTCCGCTTCCAATTCCGCGATGGAACGAGTCAACGGTCCACGGT
The DNA here is from genome assembly GCA_038043045.1 of Planctomycetota bacterium. GTDB lineage: Bacteria > Planctomycetota > Phycisphaerae > UBA1845 > UBA1845 > JBBTCX01. The sequence continues at coordinate 27,394 of JBBTCX010000008.1, forward strand.
CTTCCCAATGTAACGCTTCGTGTGCCAATTCATGGCATAACGTTTTGGCTTGTTGGCCGGTTGCGTGTCGGTTGTCGACTTCAATTGATCCATTCTTGGATAGGCCGTAGGCACCGCTGGAAATCGGCTGGAAAGCTACCGCAATCTTTCGTTGTGCGGTGACCCGAACCAAGTCGGCGAGCAACGCATCGGCTGTCGCTTCCACGTCCGGGACTTCGATACACGGTAGGTCCGGTCCATCCGTTTGACCAATGTCAAAAACGTGAACCGCTCGGAAGAAAATACCCTTTTCGATTTCCGTTTCGCCTGAATCGGTTTCGCGTTCCCGCTTCCAAGGACAAGGGGCGAAAATCATAATTCCATGTTCACCTTTGCGGACTTGCCGTCCAAGCGATTGCCATGTTCGGTAACCCGCAACCCTTATCGCGTCCGGTTTTTGTGACAGAATCAAAAGCGAATTGCACCAAGAATACTGGTGGAATCTAGCTTGAATCTTCAAAAAGGACTGAAAGGTTTCGGACGCTCGGACTTCATCGACGACCTTGGCGAGCGTGTCCACGCTTTCGTCAATCCGTCGTCGTAATTCCTTAACCTTTTCACTTCCCGTCCCAGCCGTTGGTACTCGCGTTTCCTGTACTGCTTGCATGTTCTCTTCCCCCCAATTGAACAACGTGGATTTACCAAAGAAACAACGTGACCAACGCTGTGTATGTGGCGAGTCTTAACGTTTCGCTTGCCCACGCTCGAAACCACGGCAGGCAAGTCCACGTTACGGAAAGGTTGACAAACCGACGGAATGAATTTAGGAGTGTCATACCGATCGCTTTCATACAGCGGTTGGTCACGCTCCCGGATGTTGGTAGCATCGCGGGAGCACTTACTAACTACACTCTAATGATATCATATACACAGTACGTTGTCAAGTTGTAGTGCCAT
>JBBTCX010000009.1:0-2874 GCA_038043045.1 Planctomycetota bacterium
CGGAAAGCTGCCGCCATTACCCGACCCCGTGGTTGCAAGCGGCTGAAGAGTTACGTTTTTTGAAACTTCGCCATCCAACGATCATCTTGGTGACATAGCATGACACATCGTGGCATTTCTTGGCACTGCGAGTGCCGTCGCCATGCAATGGCCCCATAGATCCTTGAAAGCTCCTCCGGCTATTCATCTCCGCCCGGGCCGGAGATGGTCTCGAACAAAGCGGTGAAATCGGAAAGCCCAACGCTTCCGGATCGGTCCGCGCGAAATCGTTCACACTCCACCGGAGGGCTGTAATTGAACGGATCGTAACATCGCTGATAGGCCGCGAAGTCGGATAAGTCGACATCGCCATCGAGATCGGCATCCGGCGGAGCGCAGCCGGTTTCGTCGGCATAACCGCCGACTGTATTCGGGCACTGATCGCATTCGTCGCCAACGCCGTCGAAGTCAGAATCGGGAACGCGATCAAGGTCGAGCTCCCATAATTGAAAACCACCGTTGATGAGAACTGCGACGCTACGTTGATCGTCGAACACCATCGGTGAATTTGCACTCGCTTCGGGGCCGGTCATGCCCAGCAGTTGCCAGGATTCTCCATCCCAGGCCCAAAGCTCCCCATGATAATATTCGAATCCCGCCGACTGCCCTCCAAACAGCAATGTGATTTCGTGGGAGGAGTCGTAGGTCATCGCTGGGTAAATTCTTGGGGACGGTCCATTGTCTGATCTCGGTTGCCAAGACAATCCATCCCACTCCCAGGTGTCACCACGGTATCCGGGTGAGGTGGTGCCGCCGAAAAGTACAGTGACACCTCGTCGATCGTCATAGGCCATCGTATGACAACAACGAGCGTACGGACCCACTGCGTCTCTCTGGATCCAATCTGATCCGTTCCATTCCCACGTGTCTCCAAGCGCGCCACCGGTGGGAGTCAAACCACCGAACAAGACCGTCACACCACGTTTCGAGTCGTAGACCATGGCATGATCCGTTCGAGGGGAAGGCCCGACCTCAGATACCCTTACCCATGTGGTTCCGTCCCATTCCCATGTCGCGCTATCAATCGGGAATCTGCCGGATCCTCCAAATAGCACAGTGCGCGAACGGATGCTGTCGAAAGCCAATGCGTGGCCGGATCGAGGGGCTGGAATGCCGTCGAACTTTATGAGCCAACGTAAGCCATCCCACTCCCAAGTACCGTCTGGATGAGCAGACACATCTGATCCCCCAAGAAAAACAGTCTGACCTCGCGCCGAATCAAAAACTGCCCGACCGCCGCTTCGAGGAGTGGGAGTTCCATCGTGCTTTCGATTCCATTCACTTCCGTTCCATTCCCAAGTGTCCGCAACCGTTCTAAGAGTAGCGACGTTGCCGTGCAGAAAACTCCCTCCAAATAGCAAATTGACACCACGGGTTTGGTCGAAAGTCATGGATGGGTAATATCGTATTCCTGGACTCGAAGACGACACACTACTCCAGGTCTCGCCGTCCCATAGCCAGGTATCTCGACAGTGAGGTGGTTCACCGGCGCAATGAATGTCTCCACCAAATAATACGGTCACATGATGTACACTGTCATAGGCCATCGCGTGACCGCTAACCGACGGCCCATTGGTAGCACGAGTTTCCCACTGGACTCCGTTCCACTCTCGCGTTTCATGTCCAGTATGCCAAACGACAACATGGCGAACACTGTCGTAGGCCAGAGTAAACCCTGAACCGGGAGGATACACAGGGCCGATTTGTGGCTTTCGCTCCCATCCAGAATCGCGCCAAACCCAGGCACTTGAATCAACAGAACTAAACAGTAGTAGTTCAGTCCGAAATTCGTCGTAAATGAGTCGAGAGCCGTTGTGTCCTCCCGGACCCACCGTGGTCAAAAGATGCCAGCCCTTGTCATCCCATTTCCACGTATGGCCATCGCGGTCGTACAAGACAGTAACACCTTGGACGATGTCATAAGCCATGGTTCGGCCTGAAGTGGGGTGGGGGCCTTTGATTGGGATGAGGGTCCATTCTATCCCGTCCCATTCCCACATTCCGGCTTCGGCGTCGGCCTCGTTGTAGAGAAGCGTGACGTGACGATGGGTGTCATAAGTAATGGCGTGGCCGGAGGACGGACTCGGTGATGTTCGGCGCTGGACCCACAAAAAGCAGTCGTCGGTTTCGCCGGCGAACGCGGGCGTAGCGGAGAGAATTGTGACCAAGAGTAAACGAGCCAGTTGTTTCGGATTGAAGTTTTGCATAATAGTCGCCTCCTTGAAAATTGCCTCGCGCGATCAAAAGCTCTGCCTTAATAACACCGGCCGAGGGAAAACGACGGGTGGAAAATTCTTTTTTATTTTTTCCGCGACAGGCAAAGCGGGATTATGTCTCGCAGACGCCACACTTTTTTCGCGAAAGTGCCTAATGACCGAATCTGAGGCGTAATATTGCTTTATATCTTTAATTTGTAATGCTTAAATTCACTTTGCGACCATTTTTTTATTGAATTATGTGCTTGACAGGGGTTTGGAAGGGTATAGACTACGACGCTCCTCACTGGAGGCCGATTTCGGTGCTGGTGAGGAAAGCTCTTTGAAAAGTAAACAGGTATGTCGTCGTGGGAGTGTGACGAATCGCCGCCAGCGTCTTTTGGCGGTGAATCGGAAGTCGACTTGCTGGGGCTTCACAGCCAAGCGGTCGGCAATTAATCATCTATCGGTCCTCAGCCAGAGGACCGAAGGTTTTCACTCTCGTCGACGCGCGTGAGTGAGAGCCCTAATTTCGTATTGGATCGTTGGTGTCGAAGTTTGGCACCGATGAGAAAAACGATAAACAAACTGAAGAGTTTGATCCTGGCTCAGAACGAACGCTGGCGGCGTGGCTAAGGCA
>JBBTCX010000010.1:0-1189 GCA_038043045.1 Planctomycetota bacterium
GCCGTCCTTCGCCGCCTGGAAAAACTCCTCGTGGCATAAAATCGGTCAGTTTGAGATGTAACTATTGGACTTGTGGGCACATTATGGGGCTTCGCTATAGATCCCATCGAAAATAAATTGTATTGGGGTCAGACCTTAGGAAGATTGCGACGAGCCAACACGGACGGAAGTGAAATCGAGGATCTCATCGTTGATCCTCCCTTTACACCTGACGCAATCGCGCTTGACCTTGGTGCCGGCAAAATATATTGGAGATCTAGCCAAAACACAGATCTACGACGCTCAAACCTCGACGGCTCAAACGCTGAGACCGTACTGACCACTTGGGCAGGCAAGTCGTCGCTTGTTTTCGATGACTCCCTCGGAGTTCTTTTCGCTTCTGGGAATGTCGTTCGCATCGACCCCATCGCGTTGACTGTGGATGTTCTTTATTACGGTGGTCTGGATGGTCCCACGGATCTGGTAATCGACGCCATCAGTAATGTTATGTACTGGGGTGGTAGCAGTGGAATCTACAGGGCCAATCTTGACGGTTCTAACGTGACCCAAGTGTTGGATGAAATAAACGTACCTCTACACCTGGCATTAGATGCACCCAACAACATGTTATATTGGACCGAATCCTTTTCGGATCGAATTCGTCGGATGAGCATCGGTGGAACAGTGATTGAGGATCTGGTTTCCGGCGTGGACAATTTCAAGGACATCGCGGTGGACCTTGAGGGAGCCCGATTGTATTGGACCGACGCAGAGAGAATCAGGCGTGCGAATCTCGATGGCACGAACGTTGAGGACCTTTACACGGGTACACCAGGGTTACCTCCTAGCGATCTTGCTTTGGATATCCTGGCCAATCAGATGTATTGGATTTGCCCCGAGATGCAGCGAAGCAAACTGGATGGTTCCGGGGTGGAAATCCTGCTAAAGGGCAAGCTGTTCTGTTTGTATGACGACATCTTCATCGCAAGCGTACCCAGGAGGATTTACTGGGCCGATGCGCAGAATGGGTCGTATTCAATCATTCACCGGGCTGAAACGAACATCCACGCGGTATCCGATCTTGTCACCATGCCCAATGGAACTCATGTGACAGCCATCGCCTTTGATTGCGTGCCGTATCGCTTCGGCGATTTCGACTTGACGGGACTGGTCGACTTGGATGACCTCATCATCATCCTCAACGGCTTCG
>JBBTCX010000011.1:0-4444 GCA_038043045.1 Planctomycetota bacterium
GCGGAACGAAGGGATCGCCCTTGGCGCCAGGTGATCAAGACACCCAGGATCAACATTCCGGCAAGAATCGCCGAGAGCGTGCCAGAACGTGACATCTTTCCCATCGATTCAGGGTTCATGGGTGGTCCTCTCCCGATTCGGATCGGCGCTGGCGGCGACCACGGTGAATTCCACCCCGCCGGAAGGAAGCCGTGTGGTGCGCGGCGGTTTGGCCTGGAGTCCGGCGTGGGCGTTGAGGGTCTCGACGATGCGCTCCGCGTCGCGGTGCTCGACGGTCTGGCCGCGGAGGGTCCATTGGGCTTCATCCAGACGGGCGTCCAGCAGCATGACCCGAATGTCGTCCGGCAAGGCGGCCACGAAGTCTCGAAAGCCATCCAGGGGAGATGACGTTTTTGTATTCGGTAGAGGAGCCTTGGCCTGGGTGAGTCCTTCCAGGCGGATGCGTTCCGACGCCAGACGCAGCGCGGCGGCGGGAGGCAGCTGCGTTGCTTGAAACACATCACTGTACACTCGAAGCTGTTCGGCGCGAACGGCTTCGAGGTGTTGACGAAGAGTTTGTTGATTCCAAACCAACTGTGTACACCACGTGATCAACAGGAGGATTCCGGCGATGAGGACGTGGTGGGTTAATCGAGTCACCTGATCACGGTGTTTGCGACCAAGCAGCGCTCCCGTGCGAAGGTCAGGCGATGAGACCGTGGCCGCCGCCACGGCGATCAGGTCAATGGCGTCCTGGCTATACAGGGTTCGCGGTTCGCCGACGGCATCCGATGCGACATCGTCCCTCGCTCTTAAGTCTGACGATTCGCCAAGATCAAGCCGCAGATACTCCGTGGAAGAATCGAGCAGGTCGCGTTGCCGAAGTTCCTCGGCCAGATTTCGTTCGTCGCTTCCGAACGCGGAGACCACGGCGAGTTCCGGCGGGTGGAGATGGGCGGCCATTCGTGCCCATGTCGCATCGAGGAGGATGATTCCGGGGAAGTCGATAGATTGGGACAGGGCCACGGCCGGTGCGTCGATTGTGATGTGATCGACCTCGATGCCGTTTTCCTCCAGCAATTGGAGAAGCTTTCCCATGGGAGATGTAGGCACGGCCACGGCGAGGACTCGATGGGAACCCAGCGCGGCGAAAGCACACGTGAGTTCTTCCAGGGGAAGCGGCAGCACCTCTTCGAAGGCGTATTCCAACGTTTGTTTGGAAGTGCCACGACGTTGCACCTCCAGGACATGGCAAAAACACCAATGTTGAGGCAGGACGAGAGTGACGTTGTGGGAATCCGCCTCAAGCGCATGAATGGATTGAGCAATCGCTTCGGCTAAGGATTTCAAGTCATCATTGTGACACAGCGTGGCAGGGATCACGTAATCCACCGCCACTCTCGCCACGGGTTGCCCGCGCGGGTCGAGGGCCACGGCGTGGATGCGTTGTTCGGTGAGGAGGCAGACGGTTTTGGTTTTGGACACGTTCACGGCTCCCTGGGTTTGGGGACTTCAAGCCAAAGGTCTAGCGTCCCGTTGATCAACCGCACGCGCCCCGGTTCGATCGTCGCCACGCGGAATCCGCTGACTTCATCTTCTACGGTTTTGAATGCCACGCGGCCGTTGCCATCGGAGAAGTGGGCATAACGGCCGTCGGGCGCGACAAAGGTGGCCAGAAGGGAGGGCAAGGATTCTTTCGGGGGTATCGGCGGAGGGGAAATTGATGAGGCAGGGATCGGCGGTTGCTTGAGATCGCGCTCCCAGAGCGGAGCGTAGAATTCCAAAGATCGTGGGCAACGATTCAGAGTTCGTTGTTCGCCGAGGACTGGAGTCGGATCGTAAGCGACCGCAGGCAACAGCGATCGATCTCGATGCAACATCACCACGCAAACGGGTATGGCCAGGATCAACGCGGCGCGAAGCATCTTGAGGCCAAAGAGCAGAATGTGCCGGCGTGTGCCTACCATGTCACGGGACTTCGATGAAGGACGGTGGTCTTGCCGTTCTCGATGCGGGCCACGACGTACCATTTACGGCGGTCGGCGCCGAGGATCGTATCGATTCGAAGAGCGTAGCGGTGGTCATCGAAGGTGAGTCGAGCGGCGACGCGCTCGCGGATTTCGGAATCGATGTGCGCAAGTGCGATCTGCCGGAAATCAACTGTTCGATCGGCGGGTCGCGATGCCAGGAGCTTTTGCGCCAGACCCGGTCGAAGGTCTTCCAACGCCGCCTCGAGCACGATGGGGTCGACTCGGCGCAGATCGATGCGTCCGTCGCCCCAGAAGGTGAGCACGTCCGACCAGACCGAGCGATGGAAACGCTCACTCGCCGAATCTCCCAAATGAAAAAACGAACCCGGCGGAGCGTCGTCCAGAAGCTGATCGAACCAGTGAAAACGCAAGCCTCCCTGGGTTGAATCGCCGAGGATGGGGCGCAAGTGCACGTCACAAATGGGCAGTCCCTTTTGGGTTTGAAGGAGACGTAGCTTTCGACGAAGGGCTTCGGATTGGTCTTCGCTCTCGAACAGCAGTGGATTGAGTTTGCCGCCGTCGTCGCGGATGGAACACACAACCTTGACCGTTGCGATCTCCACATTAAGCCTAGCTTCGTTGGTTTGGTCGATATCCGTAAGCAAGTTGGTTCGAGAACGGTTGTCCAAAACATCGGCCAGAACCAACAGCGTACTCTCCACGGCCAGTTCGTGCTGTAAGCCGGCCTGTCGGCGAGCGGCCACCACGGTTTCGACGGAGGTCAGCGTGGCCAGTTCGGCGGCAATGGCGATCAGCAGAGTGAGCAAGAGCAAAGCCACGACGAGAACGAAGCCACGCTCTGGCTCGCATGGAAAAGCTGGAATTCGTTTGTCCATATGAAATGATCTAAGGTACATGACTCACCCCCAGGGTATGGGTGATCGGTTCGGGGGAGTTTCGCCAGGCCATGCGAATGCGCAGGGCTTGAACGCCCTTCGTAGAGGATTTTCTGGGGTCCGGAAACGATCGCAACCACGAGCGGCCGTCAAAGACCTCGACTTCGAACAAAGTGATGTGACTAGCCAGCGTTTCTCGCTGCGTTTTCGCGGAGGCATTCGTGTGATCGTGGGATTCGCGGACGAGGTTGTTTTCGCTGTCCGTGGTTCTCATCAACCGATAGCGCACGGTGGAGGGATAGAGCGCTTCGTGGAGGGCATCCGCTTTTTCATGGACGACACCGAGAACATCCAGTTCCAGAGTTTGCTGAGGAAAACCAAAAACACGAACGGATGAACCATGCTCCGAAAGACCGTCGAGAAGTCGACGAAGATCGTTTTCCAAGGAGTCGATCACGGCGGACTCTCGGTGGATGCGGGCGGCTATGTCGGAGGCGGCGTTTCGGGATCGAAGAGCGCCGGTGGCGATCGGTCCGACGATGGAAAGTAACAGCGCCGTTAGTGCCAGGGCCACCAGCACCTCGACCAGGGTGAAGGATCGTGCACAAGAGGGTTGACTACGGAACATTCGTTCTCTCCAACCAAATCCAAGTTCCGATGGTTGCCGGCGATGATTCCTTTGGTTCCGAGCGTTGCACCGTGAGGGTCACTTCCTGAAGGGAACCGCTTCGGAAATCATGGGGTCGCACGCTACGGCGCCAGTGCCAGTGGGTGGCCTCTTCGAAACGGCCTTCGAGCATGGGAGATTGTTGCGGTCGTTGCAGTTTCCACTTGGCGATCAACTCCCCGGCCAGGCGGTGGGCGGTCTCACTCTCCTGAAGGTGGCGGAGTTGATGAAGGCTTCGGCTCTGGGCGGTCAGCACCAGAGTCGCCGTGGTGGCCACCAAGACCAAGGCGGCCACCACTTCAATGAGGGTCAGCGCCGGACGATTGAACATGCAGGGACTCCAATTCAATACGCAGGTTTTCCAAGGTGACGGAGGATGGCATTCGCGGCAGAATCAGGAACCGGGGTTCCTCCCAGGCGGCCAATAGCAATACGCCGACGACGTCGTGACGGTCTACCAACACGGCGTGGGCCGGGTAGTGTCCGCTTGGGCCGACCACGAGTTGGGTAGGCGTTAATTCCCGCACACGGTCGAAATCATTTTCCACCAAGACCCTGCGAAGATGAACGGCAGGGTTTACCGAAAACTCCGCCCCCTCCTGCCACGACCACGCTCCATCTTGTTCGTATGGCCTCTGAACCCGGAGCGTGCAGGACTTCGGACCGTATTCCAAAAGTCGCGGTTGGCCTGAAGTGCGGGCCTGGGTCTGGGTAAGCCGCACCCAGGAGGCCAGTTGATTGGCGGCGGAGCGCAGATTGGCCGAATCCGAGAACCCGTCCATCCGAAAAACCGCAACGCCCACGGCCAGAGACATCAGAGTAATAACGACCAACAACTCCACCAGGGTGAAGGCGGGAGACGTGAGGCTTGAGGTCTGAAGCTTGAGACTTGTGGCTGGAGATTGGATTGTCGTGCACCATTGAAGAATACA
>JBBTCX010000012.1:0-5522 GCA_038043045.1 Planctomycetota bacterium
TTGGAAGAGTAGGTTGCCGGCGATGTCGTAACAAGGAACGGCATGAGTGGGCATTGCATCGCTCGGATCATTGTTCACTTTGACCGGCGTGATGTACTGCATCACCAGATGGCCGCGCGCGTCGCGAATCCACAACGGCTTGCCTTCGGCGTCGAGCTTGGTGAATGTGAGATACTTCTCGTCCACCAGCCCGCCAGCGTTGTTCCTGAAACGGTTATGAGCAATGGAAACGACTTCGCGTCCGAGACTATCCAGCACAGTTAGCGCGGGCGTGTCGGCATGCGTTTCGGCCAACTCTGCGGCACGAACGTTCTCCGGTCCATTAAACTCTGCAAATCGTGGATGTGTCGGATCCATTCGGCGCTTGTACCAATCACTGCGCTCGGTGGGTTCGAAAGTGGTATCGTTGGGGTCGTAACTGGCGACATGCCACGGTGAGAAGTCGACGCGGCTGAAGGTTCCATCGGGCATTTCGGTACGCACGATTCGCCCGGCCGCGTCGTAGTACATGAGGGGCGTGACGCCTTCTTCGCGTGGCTCCTCGAACCGGTGACCCACCTCAGGCGGGCTGAAGTACGGCTCGTATTGTTTGACCGGTTTGCCTTTGTTGTTGAGGATGGTCTTGCCGTTGGCGATCCAGCGGAGTGGTTGACCGCCGGACTCGGGTTCCGCCTGAACTTTCTTCACCACCACGCTGCCCAGGCCATCCGAATACTCGAAAGCGGCTTGCAGCAAGCTCCGCTCGCCCGGCGCAAGCTGGCCCATGTGCGTCTCGCGCACGATGCCGCAAGCGCAAGCCGGATGTTGCCCCCATCGGGTCACAGTTGTGCCATCGGGTCGCTTCTCTTCAGTTTCGCCGAAGTAATAGATGTGGCGGGCGGTGGCATTGCCCAGCCAGGTGCGCGCCTGAGTCTCGTCGAGGTCGGGTTGATCGAAAAACCTTTCGAGATCCGTTAACGCCGGGTGGCTGAGGGCGTCCGTGAAGCCGGTGAGGTTGTCGCCTTCACTGCCTTTGCCCTTCACGGCCATGGCAGTGGGTAGGCCCAATACATCGAAGAACACTTCGGAAAGGTTGTCGTTGATGTCCTGCATCTCGCGCGGAGTTAGAACACGAAAGTCGAACTGCGTAACACGGGTCGTGTTGCCAAGCGCGTCGGTGCTCGACTGAATGAAGAGGTCGCGCCAATCATATTTGAGCGTAGTGATGTTGCCGAAGGGGTCGGTATAACGTTCCGGCAGGTAGAAGTGCAGCGCAGCGTCCGGCTCGAAGCCCGCGGTACCGGAACGCATCCAGTATTCGTTGGCCGCTTCCGGCGGCGCAATTGGACCCGGCTGCGGGAAAAAGTGCGTGCCCTTGATGTAGCCGCTTATGAGAGGTTCGCTCAGCATGTTGCGTACGGTGCTTCCATTGGGAGCGGTATCATCAAGTTGCCCGTCGGTGAAAACCGCATTCAGCAATGCTTCGGTGAGGGCAAGCTTGTATTGCTCATAGGGCAGGCCGAGTGGGCCGAGTGTACCGAGCGGGAGTGGTTTTTTTAGAAAATCGAGCGTGTCCGCCGGGTTGTCCTTGAAAAACAGTGTGCGGGCATGCTCGACCAGCCGCATGTTCGCCGCGGTAGTTTGCGGCAGTTCGTGATACTTGAGTTTGCCGACAGGTATTGAACCCTGGTTTGGAAGCGTGTCGCTCAAGCGGTAGCCGCGAAGCTCGACCAGATCGAAATAGCGTCCATGTGCCGGACTGATGCCGGCAAGTTCGTAGGTCTGCACCTCCCACGGCACACGTAAGCGGTGATGCTGAATGATCGCTGTTCCCGCAGCCGGTTCGACAACGTCGCCGGTATAGTGCGTCTCGGTATAGCCGAGGTGTTGCTCGCCCTGCACATCGTGGATCACGGCAAGGTGTTCGGTAAGATCAGCGTCGGCGAATGGCCGCAAGCGCCGGTAACCCACGGCAACGGACTGCTGGATGTTGCCGTACTTGTCAAACGACAGATGGAGCGTGTGCGCAACACGAGGGTCGGGCTCAAGCGGCTCGACGGCGCCGGGATTTGCAGGAAAGGTCACAGAACGTAGATTAAGCTCGTAGTGGTAGCTGAGTGCTTCGCTCTCTGTAACCAGAAAAACGGCGTGCTGGTTTCTTCCCTTCGGCTGCAGGCGACGGATGTGGCAGTTGTGGGTGGCCGCTGTGAAGAGGCGCACCGGAATTTGTTTGCCGACTTCCAGTTGGTCGACATCCAGTTCGTAGACTTCTTGCCGCAACGCCATACCCTTGCAGGCACGCAGGGCTTCGCGCCATTCGTCGGCGTTGAGGCCTTGCGATTCCAGATCTGGCTCGGGCAGTGGCTTTTCATTAAAGCCTGGCAACAAGACCGAGTAGCCCGGCAACGCCGCGAGTGCACTTGGAAAATACTCCGCCTGGAACTGAGTAAGAATGCGCTGACGGTCTAACGCTGCGCCGGTATGAAACCATGTGATGGTTTTGACCGGTGGCTGAAAGAGCGTGTGATCGTTGGTTATGAAAGGGCTGTCCACATTGCCCGCGATAAACTCGCCGAACGATTCGACATCCACCTGCTCCACCCGACCGAAGCCGCGGAACTCACGCTCGGTACCGTCGAAATAGCCGTGGTGATAGGAATAGGTCGTGGAAAATTCAGTCTTCCGCCACTTGTCCTTTACCGTGACTTTCTCGACACATTGCACAGGAAACGGCAGCTTCGTTATCCACGGACTGCCCGCGAACTTGTCGGCCAGATAAAATTTGGTGGAGGGCGCGTATTGGACCTCGGTCTCCGCGCCAAGATTGTTTTTTGTCCTGATGAGCAGATGCGGCTTCTGACCGCCCATCAGGTCAACATAGCGCATATGCCGACGCACATCTCCCGGTAGCGGCGATGACCAAACCAGGCACGCCGTGCCGTTGCCGAGCAAGTCGGTGGGGACGATGGACACCAGGTCGTCCACGCGCGGGAAGACGTTTAGTTGCTGGGGTTCGCTCCAGCCGTTCCCAGACTGGTTGAAGTAGAGACGGACGCCGTCGCGATGCAAATAAATAATGTCAGAAGTTCCGCTCCCATCGATGTCAGCCAATCGAATTCGCTTTTGGTCGAACTGGTCTGGATTGTCGAAATGGGGCGCCTGGTCCATCGTGACCTTGGCGCCGAACCGGCCATAGCCGAGGTTGGGCCAGTAGCAGACCTCGCCGTTGCGGATGCGCACGAGATCGGTGAGGCCGTCACCGCTCAGGTCGGCGAGATAGATGGACTGAGTGCCATCGGCGAAGACCAGACGGGGACCTTTTTCCTCATCCAGTGCTTGATGGACGCGGCGGGCCGGACCGAAGCCTTCCTCAGCCAGGGAAGAGTGCCAGACGAAGGCATCGTCTTCGCTGATCAGCACGTCGGCGTGACCGTCGCCGTCCAGATCGACGAACTTCAGGTTGGGGTCGCGCATGTCGCGGTTGAGGCGAGACGTGAACGGATGGAATGGTTGCCAGTCTTCACTTGCGTCGTGCTCATAAAGACCGGCCGTGGGGCCATCCAAAACGACCAGATCGGTTTGGCCGTCGCCTGCCAGGTCCATGAACTGTGCGCCGTCAGCCAGTGCGAGGTTGGGTTTAGCCGCGACCATTTCCACCGGCGCGAACTTCGCCGTGCTGTGCGCCACTCCGTTGCTTGATTTCGAGCTTATGGGGCTGAGGTTGCGCTTGTAGAACCAGGCGCCAGCCTGCTCGGTCAGAATGCCGGGAATGCCTTCGCCATGTAGATCGGTCCACTGGTAAGCAGAGCCATCCAGCCCGATGGGCAGGTTTTCCAGGCTGGCAGGGTCGACCTCCTCCACCGTGTCCTGCACGATGGGCTGCGTGTACTCGAACTCCACCGGCGGCAGGCTGCGCTTCAGGTATCTGCCGCTGTTACCCTTATAGCCAGATTGTGTAACAGAAAGTAGAAAAGTGTACACAGCGTTGCGCGCATCGTCCGGAACTTCCTCGTGCAAATAGGTGAAGTCGGTGGAGCGCACGAGGCAATCGTTTCCAAAGCCCGGCTCGCCCGCGAACTGATGAAACATGAGCACCCGCTGACAAAGGCGGCCGGTGCGCACCTCAAACCCGGCGCGGTAGGAGGAGAACGGGTCGCTACGGTAGTTCCACGAGCCGGTGTCATTAGGCTTTGGTGCATTGTCATCATGCTCGCCATAGTCGAAGACGACTTCGAACATCCATTGCGCGTTGAGTAACTGCTCTTCGGTCAGCACGCGCGGGCGCTGCACCGCATTATCCAGCAGTGACACCACATTGCCGTAGCGTATTCGCTTGAGATAGCGGTTCGTTGCGCGGCGTGGGTCGATGCGATCGCCCCGGTTGCGTTCGTGGGCGCGGGTCAAATCAACGCCGACTCCGTCCTCCGGTTTGTATTCATAGAGAACGGCGTTGCCCTTGTCGTCACGGGTTTCGCAAATCAGCCAGCTAAAAACGCGCCGCGAGTCGTCGGGATCAAAAATACGTGAGTCTTTATCTTTGCCGTAATAGGTGAGGTTGTTGTCCTTGGAGATGGACCGCCAATGCACGTCGCCGTCGTCCCGAGTCCACCGTTCAATCCGGGCGAACAGGCCCTCAATACGCGGACAATAGCGATGAATCGTGTAACCTGGTACGGTCGTGTCGTCCTTGAATCGTGTGCCGTCCGGATTGAGAATCGGCACCAGGTCTTCGGCCCCCGACAGGACAAAGACGTCGGATTCCAATACATCGAGGTACTGTGGCAATCCTTTTTCGGTCTTACGGGTGATGGAAGGGAGCGAGAGACGCCAACCGAACCCAAACGGCCCGTTGCCCGCCCCGGAGTCGTAAGAGAGCGAAAGTTGAGGGCCAAATCCGGCGCGGCCAGGGCTGGTGAAGATCGGCACGCTCATCGAGCCGGTGCCCGTCACTGGATTGGCGGCGAACTTCTCACCGATGCCGCGAATAGCGCCTCCACCTTTGGGAAGGGAAACAGCAGGCGCAGTGACCTGCCCGTCCGGAGCTTCGGTTGTTTTTCTGTTTTCCACGGGTTGCATAGGGTTCGTCCATGAAAAGCAATCGCTCCCAAGCCGATACGGGCAAAAAAACCGACGAGTTCAAACACGTCGGCTTACTCTGCAACGAGCCCTCCGGCAAAGCCGGTTTGTCCCTTATCTAGTCAACCGATGCGATCGATAGGAGCCAACACAACCGGGCTCCGCACAGCGAAGAGTCTACAACCAAAAACGGAGAATGCAACTAGAAAGTAAACTCTGGGTGCATGACCGTTCTTGCCAACATCGAGAAACTCAGGCTCGTTCGCGCGCGGGGTCGACCCGGCTCGGGAAGCGAACCACGTTTTCAGCATCGAAGAAGCGCTTTGGGCGCGCAACAACGGTCATGCACCCGTAAACTCTTTTCGATGCTCGTCGCTTTTTATCATCATACTGTAAACGCAATTTGAAAAACGGTAACTCTTCAGCCGCTTGCAACCACGGGGTCGGGTAATGGCGGCAGCTTTCCG
>JBBTCX010000013.1:0-14132 GCA_038043045.1 Planctomycetota bacterium
AACTCCCGCCCTCTGCACAGGGCCGCATAACCGCCACGAAATCCGGGATGCACCCTCGAGTGCCATCGCGTGCCACTGCTCAAGAGCAGGGGTTCTGCAACAGGAAATCGACCCGTGGATTCAGTGGAATCGCACCACTTGCCCTATCCGCGCGCCTTAATCATCTCCGCCACGGTTCGCGCTTCCAACAGCGAGTTCTCCACGGCGGGTAGCGACCAATTATCCTGATTCACAAAGTAGATACGACCATCGAGCGGACGACGAACCGCGTCGCAAATACCGTCGGCAATCAGGTTCGGCCTCGCCAGCGGCAGCGCATGTCCCCAGCGCGAAATTCGCACTTGTTCCACGGTCGACTCCGAAACGTCCAGCAATTTCAACATCTTGCGAATTTGCGGTACCGCGAGCTCCGCATAATGGCGATAGGGTTCATCCAGCAGCAGCGTGAATCGCGCCGACGCCCAAGGCAGCGGCCAATACAGCGTCAAAACGCTTCGCGGAGCCGGTCGCCTTAATGCGAAATCCCCTCGGAGCATGTCGACCACGATGGGGCGAGCCTCGAACGCATTGGAATCCATCGGAAACGATTCGTCGCCGAGCAAGAAACAATCATAGAAGTCGCGCGCAATCGGCGCATCGAGCAACACATTCACCACCACATAAGCAGCCGTCCAAATCTGGTGAATGGCCTCGTATTTGTCGCGGTCCCAATTGGCGAGATCGTGCAACACATGCTTGCAAATGTGCTTGGAACCGGCCATGACAACCGAGTCGGCCATCAAGGAACGAAGTTGCCGGTTCGGATCAAAATAGCTCACTTGAACCCGCTCGCCCACCGATCGCACATCCACCACTTGACTCTGACATCGAATCGGATGCGGGCGACACTCCGGTGGCACTCCCCAATTACCCTCGCTAATCTTTTTCCACAACGCCCAAGCCATATAGGAATTCCCGCCGGGAAAAACCCATCGGCCATATTCCTCCGCCGCGACGAAATTCCAACCCGACGCTGCGGAAATGTCTTCCATCGGCGCACCAAACGAGGAGTAGAAATATCCTTGCACGGCCGCGGCAAGAAACGGCGGCATGGCCATTCCCATTTGCTTCTCAACGTTCTCCCGAAACGTCATTCGATCGAGAGCGTGGATTCGCTTCACCTCTTCGGAATCATCTGGCAAAGGAATATCTGGATAGCCTTTGTCAGCCATGAACGCGACGACCTCGGCGTATCGCGTAAAGGCCAGTTGTTCATCCTTGGGCCGCGACGACCCACTCCAAAAATCGTCCGTGATCTTTCCAAAAATCTCCACCGGATCCGGCGGATAACTCACCCGGACCACTCGGTCCAACCCGAGTTCGCCATAAAGCTTTTCCAGAAACGATCCCTTATCCGGCGAAATGACGTAGGCACTCCCCAAGGAATACGGCAGCCCTCGCCAGACTTCGCCCATCGCGTTTCCGCCGACCCGATCGCGCACTTCGAACAACACGGGGTGCAAATCACGCAGAAGATACGCCGTCGCTAGCCCGGACAACCCACCACCGACCACAGCCACTTGAACCGATTCATCCGCTTCCGGTGGCGATCCGCCTTTGAACCAATCCGTCACGAAATGAAAGGGAATTCCATCGTTTCCGAAATCATCCCCGGTGAACCACGTGGGAAACGGCATGCCGGCGATGGATTGCGATTGCGGATGGGGAGACAAACCCAGCAATGGATTGCTGCGTAACCACGAAGGACCAGCCGCGCCGACACACGCCGGTCTAACAGGCCCCGCCCCAAACCCCTTGCGCGCCAACCAACCCAGCGACGCCGCCCCAAGACCATACCTCAAAAAATCTCTACGCCCGTACGATTCTCCCATCGAACGCCATTTTACTCAGGCGGACTGTTTTCTGCACGCCGATTCTGATGGACTGGTGCCAAAGCCGCCGCTTTGCTCCCCTTGACACCAAGAGTCAGGGGCAGGCGGTGGAGAACTTGAAGGCACGTCATCGACCTGACTTCATCCTCCCCCTCTCAGAGGGAGGACCACGTTGGGGGGTAACCAGTCCAACGTCGTTTGCCGCTGCTTCTTGGCCAATAAGCGTCCTTCGAGTATGATGAGCGTGCTCAAAAAAGCCACGAATCCCCAGTGGAGCAATAAACATGGTCCAGAAGATCATCCCAGGTTTAACTCGGTGCCTGCCATGCTGTGACACCTTAGCGCGGACACGGATTCTCCGCCTCATTGTAATCTGCGGTTTTGCCGGCTGCGGCCCGGGACCAGTTCCCGACGACTTGAAGGAACTACGGACCGTTCTCGGCGAAGGGTTCTTTGCCAGGCAACAGATTACACTTCCGACAGGTCCCGATGGACAGGCCCAGTTGATCAATGACGTGAGGTCAACGATCCTACCAAATGGTTCAACCGTTCTTGCTGTAGCGGGTACCTTTTCCACCATTTACATCGACCCTATCTCAGAAATGGTGGAATCGTCGGTATCCAACGACTGTGCCTGGGAATCGCTCACGGATTTGGACGGCGACGGTCGATTTGAACTCGCTTGCGAAGGTCTTGATTGCGATGTTTGGCTCGAGGATAGCTCGGGGCAACTCCTATGGGAGCAAACAGGATCTATTGAGCAACTCGAAGATTGTCCTGCAGCCATTGCCACGGGCGATTTGGACGGCGACGGGCAGCAAGAAATCTGCATCGTGTACCACGTTGATTCCATTGAATGCTTCAACACGACGGGAGACTCACTTTGGAGGGCGGGACTGGATCATTCTTATGATGGAGGTCTAATTGTCGAATCAGCAAGCGAAACGACAGAGGCTAGGGTACTGGCGACCTCTTATCCCTTCGGTGCTTTTGCCAAGCAAGAACTTGAAATTCGCTCGGCGGACGGCGGGTTGATAGAACGACGAGTGATGGACCCGCCTGTCAATCTCGAGTCGTTCGATTGGCCGGCAAGCGCTGGTGGTCCTGCACTTAGGCGCTACACCGAAAGAGAGGTTCAGGTACTCAGCGTTAGCGAAGAGATTCTTTTTCGTTTCGATCCTGGTGAAGAACGCGATCGCATTCGCTTTGTCGGTGGAACGCGAGTTGCATTTTCTGAGAACAGTACCGACGTATATGTTGCAATTTGTCTCGGATTTGCGTTTGAGTGGAATCGAGATGCTTTGCTGCTCTTCAATTCCCAAGGTGAACTGGTCTATCGTGAGACAATACAAGCTGGCGTAGGCATTTGGGCGGTCGCAAACCCATCGGGTCCAGGGCAAGTCTTGGCCGCAAGCAACGGATTAGGAAATCTGGTCATCTATCGCAAAGCTCAGTAACCAAACTGTCAGGGTTGATGGGTGGCACTGCTAAGCCGCAGCTTGTCAGTAGCGAGAGGCATGGTTCACGCGTAGCGTGACCATACTTGGGGCAGGTCATCGACCTGCCTTCCTGCTGCCTCAACATGATAGACCCGCCCCACTCAAAAAAGCGAGTAAAAATCCTCACCAATTCTCCCTCCGCGCCCGCTTTCGCGACACCCTTCGCTCGCAGAATCAGCCTTGACTTTTTCCAAACACGAGTTAACATAATGTACGGTTCAATCAGAACCGCGACAGTCATGGAGCGGTCCGTTGTAGGTCGGGCTCGGCCCGACTCAACAAAACCCGGCTTGCCGGGTCGACACCGCGACCGCCTGCCCTTTACGCGAAGCGTCAAGGGTAAGGGGGGGTGGGTGCTGTGACAGGGAAACACAAACACCGGAAAACCAGAACTGCGACATCGCGTATCATGGCTCACGCCGACAGATCTCGGCACGCAGGGCGTGACCATGCTACAGTCGAGTCATCGACCCGACATTCTTCACCATTCCCGATTCGACATTCCGCATTCTCGTTGTGCCATGCCATGACACTTCCAAAACGAAAAAATTACCAAACGAACCCATCTGTCAGTCACACTTCAAAATCCAGATTATCGGGACCTAAAATATGCCGTACCGCTTCAATCCCGTCATTACCCCTGCAAATGCGCCCGCTTTTGGGTCAACAAAAGTGTCACGCCATGACACTTCGCGCTCAAATTGCGCAAACGCCGCTTCCGTTGGTGCACATTCGTGTCAGGGATGCGCTCGCCCAAACGTCGGGCGACCCCAGGACAAGGAACCAATCAATCCGCCGAGTATCGCTTGAAAAGTTCGTCCAATCCCGTGCCGCCGGATTGACCAAACACCGTACCGGTCTTCTTCGCCTTCACGCGCTTCTTGGCCGCGTTATAGTGCTCCTCCGCCAGCGCGACATAGCCGACCCGAGGATGCTCCACCACTCCTTTTGCATGGCTCAATACGTAGTTGAGAAATTCTTCCACCTCGCGCCGACCGAGCGACGCCGTACTGACATACATGAACAACGGCCTCGCCAGTGGATGATAGCTGCCCGAGTGGATTGTTTCCGGGCTTGGTCGCACCGGTTTACCGTCGCCGGAATCGACCGCCAGGAGCTTGAGCTTATTCTTGTTGGCCTCGTAATAAGCGTAGCCGAAATAGCCCAAAGAGCCCGCGTCACCGGTCACGCCCTGGACCAGCGTATTATCGTTTTCACTAGCGGTATAATCGCTTCGAGAGGACTTCTCTTTGCCGACAACCACTTGCGTAAAGTAATCGAACGTCCCACTGTCCGTGCCCGCCCCGTAAAGTTTGAGCGGGACGTTTGGAAATCCCGGGCGGATGTCTTTCCAATTGTTGATTGTGCTTCCCGGCTCCCAAATTCGCTTCAGCTCAGCCAAAGTCAGATGATCGCAAAAACTGTTGGTCGGATGGACAACAATGGCCATCCCGTCCATCGCGATGGGGATTTCCACGAATTCGATCCCCAACTTCTTGGCCCGTTCAAGTTCTGTGGTGTCGATGGGTCGAGAGGCATTGCAGATGTCCGGACGCAGCTCCGGTTGTTCATCCAGAAATTTTTTGAATCCGCCGCCGGTACCGGAGATTCCCACGGTGACACGAACCGTTGCATTTTCCTTCATGAACAATTCAGCCGCCGCACTCGCAATCGGCGCCACTGTACTGGACCCTTGGAGGTTCACCTTTCCCGCAGGATCGGCCCCTTGAACCACCGGCAAGTTCAGTTGCGCCGCCATAGCCACAACCGAAAACGCAAAAAAACGCGAAAAACTCCGCACCACCAACCCTATCACGAATCCGCCATTTGGTTTCTTCATAGTCGTCCTTTCGTTTCATTCTCCGTAGCCCCAGCATTACAAGTCGGAATAATCTCCGTCAAGTTTAGATACAACGCCCATGTCAAGATTGCGTGAAGACACAGCAAATTCCCGCCGAAATTATACCGATCGGCCATTCATTCCCTGGGGCTTGCCCAAACACACGGAAATACCCCGTCAGAGTGTCATCCATATGTCGCTGACGATTTCAACGTGACGACCGCGCCACTTCATGGGCGATAGTAAGTGCGAAGCCAGGTAGGTCGGGTCATCGACCCGACGTTGCGAACTGCGGGTGGAATACAAACCCGGCTTGCCGGGAGCCCGCGCGGCACCGGTATTCAATATGCGAATTCAAACCCACGAGAATCGTCACAAGCCAACCGAGAATGGAAGAATCAATCCATTAACAAAGCGTGAATGCGAGGTGGCCACTCTTCTTGCTGAAGGGCTGTCGGTCAAGGAGGTCGCTAAGTCCTTGCACGTCAGCGCCAAAACCGTGGATACCCACAAAACCCGGCTCATGAGCAAACTAGGCGTTCACAACCGTGTCGAACTCGTCCGCGTCGCACTGCAAAATGGCTTAACCTCTCTCCATTTGCATTAACAAACCGCAACCCATTAACTTAGTTCCACGTCCCAATACGCCGTATCGAGAAATTGCTTCCAGGAAGCATACCGATGGTCCGATAACTTAATGGTCACGACAGGATTTCGATGCGGTCGAACCGGCGGCTTTACCAACCGAAGATGAGCCTCGCTCGGAGTGCGGCCACCCTTTCGAACATTGCACTTCAAACAGGCGCAAACGATATTGTCCCACGTCGAAGTCCCGCCGCGCGAACGAGGGACGACGTGGTCAAGGCTCAGATCAGAAGTGCTAAATTTTTTTCCGCAATACTGACAAGTGTTGTGATCGCGCGCGAAAATGTTCCGCCGATTGAACTTCACGTCTTGCTTGGGCAACTTGGCAAAACTAAGAACTCGGACGATTCGCGGCACTAGAATAGGAAACCGAACAGTTTGAATCCAGTCGTGTTTAGATGGCTCAAACTCGGCCTTAAACGCACTTAGGTGTGTCCAATCGTCGAAATTATAGGACACATACCTGCCGTCTTCGATGCTAACGACTTCGGCAACTGGGGTGTAGGAATCATCCCGCTTAAAAAGCAACATGAACGCCCGGCGAACGCTGACCACGCGCAAGGCCATGTAATGGGCATTGAGCAATAAGACATTGCTATCGAGGATAGATGACGTGGAATATGGAACGGCAACTGCGAAGACGACACCTCCTCTTCTCCTGCCGGTTATCCACCCTTTAGCAGGAAACGCTTCTCTCTCTTCCTATTCTAACCACGTGACGGCATTCTCTCAACACTTTTGATGCACAAAGCCGGAACGAAGGATTCTATAAATCCGTAGAAAGAAGCTCCTCGAGCTTGGATAATTGGAAGGGTTTTTCGAGACGCGACACACCATCCCGCGTGATAGGAGTTGCGAGAGCGTTTGTCACAGTGCGAATCACGCGAACATCGGGGTTCCCCAATCGTGCGAGCGCGGCGATGCTGTCGGCCCCGTGCTCTGAGAGATCATCCGCCACGATGACGGCATTGAACTCATCCACCCGAAGGCGAGCTTCCGCAGCCGGTCGATTGCTCACCGATTCCACGGCAAACCGGTGTTGAAGATAGGCCTCGACGGACCACCGGAGTAAACTATCCGGTTCTACCAATAGGACCTTGGGCCGGACTCCGGCATTGAAATTGGGTGTATGGCGGACCACGTCTGATATTTCTTTCACGACCACTTGGTTCCTTGTGAACCTGAATCCATTAACACTTCAATGGCGTTCTGGCAGGCGGCGTGCCATATTGTGCGAAAATTGGAGCACAGCCCCAAATCACTTATTCCCTTGTGAAATCTGTTGCTTTTTTTGTACCTGTAGCCGAAAAGAGGGGTGGCCGTAGGGAAAAAGGAGTGTGCAAAATCCCACAGGCGATTCGTCAGGTCACGCAAGGAGGGCGATTCACGCCCGTTCAGCGGTCGGATAGTGGGGTTATAGCGTTAGCGGTGACGGACTTATAATGTATCGACGGCCATGACTGCGACTATTTTTGAAGAAATGAAAGAGTTTGTCGGCTTCACCAAGGAAGACGGGCTGCGCATACCCATCCTCGAGAAAGAGATGAAGCACTTCTTACCGAGGGTTATCGATCGGTTCTATGAGAGATTACTCCAGCACGAAAGCGCCAGTGCGGTTTTTGTGGGCGGTTCGGTACAGATCGAGCGACAGCGTCAGCTGTTAATGACGTGGCTGACGGATGTTTTCGCCGGGATTTACGACGAAGAGTATTATCAAAAGCGACTTCGAATCGGTTCCACCCATCTGCATGTGGGATTACCTCAGTGGTTCATGTTGTGTGGGATGGATATCATTTGGCAGGAACTGGCGGCCGGCGCCCACCTAGCGAAAATCCCGGGTGCGGAGGAAAAGCTTCGTTCCCTGCACAAGCTGCTATCGCTCGATCTGGCCATCATGCTGTCGAGCTATAAGGACACCCTGGCGGACAAAGTGCGTGCCACCGAGCGAAGCGCGGTGGAAGAACAGTTGACGCGAGCGGAGCATCTTGCCGAAATTGGGCAATTGGCGGCGTCGTTGGCCCACGAAATCAAGAACCCATTGGCCGGGATTAGTGGGGCGATTGAAGTCATTCGGGACACGATGGCCTCGGACAATGCCCACCGTCCGATCCTTTCGGAAGTGCTTGGGCAGATCAAACGCCTGGATGCGACGGTACGGGACCTCCTTCAATATGCCCGACCGCCTGTTCCCCAGCGTGAATTGGTGCCCTTGCATCAACTGGTCACCCGCGTCCTTGGGCTGTTGCGTGAAGAGCCGGCCCTTCAACATGTCAAGGTGGAATATGAGGAACCGCGTAGCGACGTGAGCACCTTCGCGGATGACCGTCAAATCGAACAACTTCTTTTCAACCTAATCATCAACGCCGCGCATGCTTCCTTCGACGGGGGTATCATTCGCGTGAGCGTGGAACGGGATTCGCATGTGGTGCGGGTTTGTGTGCAGGATTTCGGTCGCGGGATGACGCCGGAAATCCGAGACCAGGCATTTGAACCGTTTTTCACCACGAAAGCAAAAGGAACCGGCTTGGGTCTATCCATTTGTCGTAAAATCACCGACGCTCATGGTGGGCGGATTCACCTCGACAGCGCCTTGGGTCATGGAACGACCGTAACCATTGAGCTGCCGCCGCCAACTGTGAACATGCGATCGAAGAAAGGCTATGAAAGTTCGAGTTCTAATCGTAGAGGATGAAAAGCTGATCCGTTGGTCGCTTCGGCAGAAGTTCTCGGGGCGAGGCTTCGAGGTCACCGAATCCGATTGTGGGAACAAGGCGTTCGAGGCCCTTTCCGCATGCGACTTCGATCTAATCCTCCTGGACAACAAGCTCCCGGACACTTCGGGACTGGAGATTCTCCGCCGGGTCCGTGAGACCAACACGGATGTCGTCGTCATCATGATGACGGCCTATTCGAGCATTGAAAGCGCGGTGGAAGCGATCAAGTTAGGCGCGTACGACTACGTGACCAAACCCTTCGACATGGACCACCTCATGCGCGTGGTCGACAAATCGCTGGAAACGACCAAACTCCGCCGAGAAGTTCGTGAACTCCGCCGAAATCTCGAACATGAATTCGGAGTTGATCGCATCATCGGAAAGCATCCGTGCATGTTGGAACTGTTCGACACAATTCGGCAGGTGGCCACCAGCGGGGCTTCGACGGTTTTTCTGCGCGGGGACTCCGGTACCGGAAAAGACCTTGTGGCTCGGGTGATCCATTACAACTCGGATCGAGCGCCTCGACCGTTTATGAACATCACCTGCACGGCCTTGTCTGAAACACTCTTGGAAAGCGAACTGTTCGGTCACGAAAAAGGTGCGTTTACCGACGCGAAGAACACCAAAAAAGGGCTTTTTGAATTGTCCGACGGTGGCACAATTTTCCTGGATGAAGTGGGCGACATGCCCTTGGGTCTTCAGGCGAAGTTGCTGCGTTTCTTGGAAGAACGGATGTTTCGCCGGGTTGGAGGGGTCACGGAGATATCGGTCGACGTTCGCGTCATCGCCGCGACCAATCGTGACATCGAAAAAGCCATTGAAGAAGGCCGCTTTCGAAACGATTTGATGTTTCGCCTCAATGTGATTCCGATTTATCTGCCGCCCCTACGAGAGCGCGGAGATGACATTCGCATTCTCGCGCAGCACTTCGTAGCCGGGTTCGCCAAGGAGTTCCGCAGACCGATCACGACCGTCGATCCCTCCACGTACAAAAAACTCTCCGCGTATCCGTGGCCTGGGAATGTGCGAGAGCTCCGCAACGTTGTGGAGCGAGCCGTCTTGCTATCGAAGAGCGAAACCTTGACGGCGGACGATATCACCCTGGGTCGACCGGACCAAACGGCTTCCGATAAGACTCCCGGTCTTGCGCTTCCGCAAGACGGCGTGAATCTTCAAGAGTTGGAGAATACGTTGATCCGTCAGGCGCTGGCACGGGTCAACAACAACCAGACCAAAGCCGCCAAACTGTTGCACCTCAGCCGCGACGCTTTTCGCTATCGACTTGAAAAGCTGGGTTTGCTGTGATGGATAGGCGCCTCCGAGCAAAACACTGACCGAAGAGGAAATCTCCATGCCTACTGTTTTGTCCGCAATCGAATATCTGCAACGCGACTTCCTAGAGATTCGCACTCGAATTCTCGACATAGGGGCCGCATTCGATCGGATGGATCGGGCATCCGACGCCGCCGTCGTTCGTGGTGACCCGCGTTCTGCGTCGCTTCGTTCCGCATTGGCTCTGCTATGCGACGACCAGCCGGAAAAGGCCCGGCGTATCCAGTTGGCGTTCTCGGATCCCTTCGATTCCGATTGGCGACAAGTGTAGTGTTTGACATGGGCCTTGCACGAAAACGGAGTTCAATCCACAAGAATCACGCTATGCACTTAGCGTTGTGTTGCGTTGTCTCGGCTACGATTGCATCTTTTGTGCCCGGATGTCGCGGTCCGATGCACGGCAATCAGCCGCTCCAAAGTTATGAACCCCTTGCCGGTTATCGATACGACAACCTCACTCCAGGACCGAGAAACACGGACGACGTGTTGGTTTGCGTTACCTTTTCCGGCGGAGGAGTGCGGGCGTCAGCGTTGGCCTATGGCGTGCTCCAAGGGCTGCGTGACACCAAGATTCCGCCGGCGAATGGGGGATCCACGCCAAGCCGACTTCTGGATGAGATCGATGTCATTTCGTCCGTTTCCGGCGGTTCGTTCACCGCGTTGGGCTATGGCCTCGAACGACAAGGACTCTTTGACGGTCGTTTTGAACGTGGGTTCCTCAAACAAAACGTGCAGCGGCGGCTGATCGATTTTCTTTTCTCCCCGCTTCATCTGCTGATGTTGCCGGCGGTTTCTCTGGATCGGGTCGACGTCGCCGCCGACTATTACGACAAGCACGTCTTCGATCGGAAGACCTACGGCGATCTTCTGGCACAAGGTCAACGACCGCTGATCGTCGTCAATGCCACGAACTTGGCATCCGGTCAACGGTTCCAGTTTACCCAGGACGACTTTGATCTACTCGGTTCCGACCTCACCTCCATGTCGGTCGGACGAGTCGTGGCCGCGTCCTCGGCCTTCCCTCTTCTATTCAGCCCTCTTCGGCTGAAATACTATCAGGGCCCCGAAGACTCCGAAGGTCGATCCGCGTTGCGCGATGTTTTGTCCGATCCCAACGCGGACATGAACGATCGTCGACGCCAACTGTGGGCTTCCAATTTGGTCCACGAGGATGCCGATCCTTCCTCGCCGTTGTGCCATTTGGACGAAACCAAACACAAATATCTCTACTTGCTGGACGGCGGTTTGGTTGACAACCTCGGGGTCACGTATTTCCTGCAAGCCCTTCGGTTCGGCCACATCCGCCGTGACCTCGACGCCGGTAAAATCAAAAAACTCGTCGTGATTGTGGTCAACGCCGCCAACGATCCGCCTGGGGAGGTCGAAGACCGCGATGCCGCACCCGGCCTGTTCGCTATGGGTCTCAAGAGCGGCCACACCACGGTCTACAATTATAGCTCGACGATTATGGACGTGCTTCGATTTCTCCTGCAGGAACAACCACGGGCGATGCAAGTCGTTCGAGACCGGGTCATCGCTCGTTGCCCGGAAATCGTGGATTCGGACATTTTTCCGATGCCAGACGTTGACACTTACTTGATCGAAGTCAACTTCCGAGAGATCCCCGACGCGGACGAACGCCGTCGATTCCTATCCATGCCGACAACGCTTTTCCTTTCCAACCGCGACATCGACGACCTCCTCTCGATCGGCCATCAACTACTATTGAACCATCCCGAGCTTCGTCGGTTGCTTGCGGACCTTGGCGCGGGCTCTTAAATTCCCCGGATCATTCGTCATCCGGGTCCAGGATGGACATGAACGCTTCTTGAGAAATGGAAACGTTGCCCACCATGCGCATTCGCTTTTTTCCTTCTTTCTGTTTTTCCAACAACTTGCGTTTTCGGGTGATGTCGCCGCCGTAGCATTTCGCGGTCACATCTTTGCGGAAGGCCTTGATCGTTTCGCGGGCGATGACTTTGTTCCCAACGGCCGCTTGGAGCGGAATCTCGAACATGTGTCGCGGAATTTCTTTCTTCAAACGCATGATCAATCGACGACCGCGATATTGAGCTTTCTCGCGGTGAACGATGACGGACAGCGCATCGACCGGGACGGTGTTGACCAGAATATCCATCTTGACCATGTCGCCGGTTTGATACCCGGTGATGTGATAGTCGACCGTCCCGTAGCCTTTGGTGCATCCCTTCAACTTGTCGTAAAAATCGTAAATGATTTCGCACAGCGGTAATTCATAAGTCATCATCACCCGCGTTTGCGAAAGATACTCCGTTTTCTTGTGCTTTCCGCGCCGATCCAAACTGAGTTGCATGACCGCGCCGACGCAATCCGCGGGAATAATCATCTGGGCATCGACGATCGGTTCGCGGACTTCCTCCACAGTTGACGCATCGGGTAATTCACTCGGCGATTCAATCCGTTGGATTTCGCCGCTCTTGAGAACGATTTCGTACGTCACGGTGGGAGCCGTTTGCACCACCGTGACATCGTTCTCGCGCTCCAACCGCTCCTGAATAATCCGCATATGCAAAAGACCCAGGAACCCGCAGCGAAACCCGATCCCCAACGCATCCGAACTGGCCGTCGCGTAAGTAAACGAACTATCCGTTAGCCAGAGTTTTTCCATCGCCTCCCGCAACTGATCCGTTTGTGTGCCGATTCCCGGATAAAAATCGCAAAACACCATCTGTTGCGGAGCCTCATACCCCGGCAAAAGTTGCGTGGTCCGATTGGTCGACAGTGTGATCGTATCGCCAATGTTGATGTCGCCCAGCGTCTTGATCCCCGCGACGACGTAGCCCACCTCACCCGCACTTAACTCGGTGACCGGCGTCGGCTTCGGAAAACATTTCCCCACCTCGGCCACGATGTGCGTTCGGGCAACGGCCATCAGGTCGATCTTGTCCCCGCGCTTAAACGAACCGTCGACCACGCGCGTATGGACGATCACTCCGCGATGCACATCCGGTTTGGCATCATAGATCAACGCCCGCAGGGCCCCGTTGGGATCGCCCTTGGGCGCGGGAATCCGCTCCACAATCGCGTTCAGCAATTCTTCGATTCCTGCTCCGCTTTTTCCGCTGGTGAATACCGCGTGCGAAGCCTCCAGCCCCAAAATTTGCTCCGCTTCCAAGGCGATATCTTCAGGCCTGGCCGATGCAAGATCGATTTTGTTGATGACCAGAATGATTTCCAAATTGGACTCGATCGCCATGTGGGCATTGGCCACGGTCTGCGCTTGCACGCCTTGGGTGGCATCGACCAACACCAAGACGCCCTCGCAAGCGGCCAACGCCCGCGACACCTCGTAATGAAAATCGACGTGCCCCGGCGTATCGATCAGGTTGAGCATGTACGTCTCGCCCTTGTAAGGCCAACTGACGGTGGCCCGGTTGGCCTTGATTGTAATGCCCATTTCGCGTTCCAAATCCATGTCGTCCAGGAACTGGTCGCGCATTTCCCGCTTGCTGATCGCCCCCGTCTTCTCCAGGATGCGATCCGCCAACGTGCTCTTGCCGTGGTCAATGTGGGCGACAATGCTGAAATTTCGAATTAAGTGTTGGTGGACCATAACCGACCGAGCTTATCCAACTGCCAAGGCTAATAACCGTTTCGGCGCACAAAAGAGGGCGGCCTATCGCCAACGGGCGAACTGGCAGTATAGGGCCTTCCTAACGATCACGATATGGACGGTCACGGAAGAGGAAATGTCAGGGTCCGTGACAAATTCGGCTTGTGAAATTCGCGCCAACTTTCTTGCGATTGGTCAGGTTTTACAGGACAGAGTTCAGCCGCCTAAACGGTCACGCCCTTAGGTTTGCGCGAAATCTAAATTTACCCCTTGACCTCGACCCGACTCCCGATAATACTACCGCATCCTTTTGAGCGATTCAGCGAAAGAAGGAACGGAGCGCGTCATGGCGAAAGTCTTTCGGCCCATTCTTTAGGCGTTGGTGTTCGTGTGTTTTCTGCCGGTTTCGGCCAAGGCTCAGGAGTGGGTCTACTTTGATTCTGAACCGTGTGATCCCAGCCCCGATCCCGGGATTTTGGCGGCGGTCTTCGGGGATTATTGGGAGGAATTTCCCGAGATCGACTGGCTCGGTGATTATTTGCTTTCGGACTGGAAGAGCAGCTGCGACCCGCGCGTTCCGGGCGACGACGATGGCCCTCCCGACGGCGGCGGCTGCCGATCCGGCGAAGGTTGCGA
>JBBTCX010000014.1:0-11150 GCA_038043045.1 Planctomycetota bacterium
TTCGGCGAGGGCTGAGATTCCAAGGCGACGACCAATCGCTGGATTTCATCGAAGTCCTCGACGCTTGAAGCGACGATCAATAGATTGCTGCGTTCGTCGAAGGCGATGACGGGTTTGTCCTCAATGAGTTCGCGCGCCGTGCGAAGCGAGGTCTTTCGCGCCCACAATTCATCGAGCTTGTCCTTGATCTCCTTCGCTTGAAGACGTTGACACTTCACGATGCGAATCTGGTCGTAGGAAGAGGACGGCGCTTTGTCCAATTGCTCGGCAATCTTCACGATCTCGTTGTGGTTGTCCTCCGACGCAGACACGATGAGGCTGTTGCTTCTGACATCCACCGTAAGATAGACGCGCTCGCGTTCGAGAGCGTTCTTTTGAGCGCCGGTTTTTTCGGCGGTTTCAATACGCTTGTCGATAAGATCGGTAATAATTTCGGCAAGCCGCGTCGCATCGGCGTACTTCAGAGGGATTAATCTCAACGGGAATTTCAATGACGTGGCCGGTCGATCGAGATCGCCGATCACTTTCTCCACCAGGGAAAGTTGGTCCGCCCGGCCTGAGACGATCAGGGTATTGATGCGGGCCTCGGTGGTGACGTTGATGTTGTAGACAAGGGACTTACCGACGTTTCCAGGTGGGACGGCTTCTTTACCGCTGCCGTCGGGGTCTTCATTGAGCTTCTTGCCTTGCTCGAACATTTTGTCGAGGAGTTCTTTCACCGACTCTGCGTCGGCGAAGCGAAGCGGGTATAGGCGGATGTCCATTTCCTCGCCGAGCGGAACACCGTCCATGAGACGGATCAGCTCGCCGATGGGACCGACGTTTTCGTCAACCGTCGCGACAACGAGGCTGTTGGTACCATCGTCATTCAGGATCTTGAGCGGCTTCTGAAGATCGATCGGAGGAAGCTCTTTCATCTCGCCCGATGGCGTGGCTTTGCTGATGATGAGCCGCTGAAAGACTTCTTGAGTCCTGCTCGCTTGAGCCCCCCCCCCACCGCCGCCTCCCGGTCGACTTCCGCCGCCAGTTGCTGAGGCCTGTTGCGGCGCGGAAAGCAAGTTCTTGATGACCTCGGCTAAGTCCTTGGCCTTTGAATGAAGCAACGGATAGACAGTTAGGCGCACCTCGCCCCAGCCTTTTTTCGGTTCGACATCGAGCGTGTCGATCAGCAATTGAATCTTAGCACGCTCCGTTTCACGTGCGGTAACGGCGATGGTGTTGTTGGCGTCGTTCGGAATAATCTGAATCTTGCTCTTGTCCTTTTGACCTCCGGTCGACGTGATGATTTTGGAAATCGCCCCATCCAGCTCCGTGGCCACGTCGCTGGCACGCCTATGCTTGACATCAAAAGTCATCAGTTCGACCTTGCCCAGCGGATCGGGAACGGAATCAATCTCCTCGATAATCTCGACGACAAAGTCAATATGTTTCCCGGGCGCGGAGACCAGCAGAATGTTGGAACTCAACGCGGTTATAGTAATCTCTTCCTCCGGTCTTTGATTGTTGGTGGTGAAGACCTTGCGCAGCGCTTCCTGCGCGGTTCGGGCGATTTCCTTGGCGTCACGTTCTGTCACTTGGACCACGCGAAATTCTGGAAATTCGATCTCTTGATCCAAGCTGCGGAGGAGCAATTCCAAAGTTTGAACGGCGTCCTCGGGACCCTTCAGAATGATTTGACCGCCAACGAATTCGATTTGCACTTCCGCCCCAAGAAGCCGATTCAGAACCGCGGGATCTAATTTCTTCAGCATGTCCTGGGTGCGCGCGGCGCGGATTTGCTCGGGCGTCGGTTGAGCAGGCGCGCGAGTCGACGGTTGCTGTTGCGCATCCCCGCGTGGCTGCTGGACGGCCGCCTTGGATTCGCGATCTTCGACCTTCTGATCTTGTTGGGCTGAAAGTCGCGCAGGGATTGCAATCGTAATAAGAACAATTGCCACGACTACCATGAACAAAACACGGTACCGGCTCCGCCGATAAATCCGCTGACCGATTGTATTGACTTCCATAGTTCTCGCCCTTTTTTTACCGGTCATCGTACCATGGTCACCGGCGCTTCCACTCTTCTTATACACACCCAGAGATTATTGGTTGGGTCTCCGTGGTCTCGGTGGGGTTGTTGGCCTTGAAGTTCCACCGCCGGTTCGTGTTCCGCCGGGTCGACCGCGACCCCCAGACGTACCCTCCCCGGTCAGTTGATTGATCAACGCCTCCACCTCGTCGGGTGTAATATTACCGACCTTAATGATCCGTGTCGCTGTATTTCCAGATGGACCCATTTTTTCCAATGAGCGAATCATCTCCTCGGCCTGATCAAAAAGCACCGGGCTACCGGCCAATAAAACGGAGTTGGTTCGGGCGTTAGCCGTCGCGGCAATACTGGGAACGGGTCGTCCACTCCTTGTTGCAGTGCCGGCGGCTGCCTTGGCGCTTTCATTAACCGCAAGTTCGATCTGCTCGGCCAATTGAGTGACACTTATTCCAGGAGCCACGGAAACAATGCGAAATGGCTTTTTGGCCGCAGCTTCCTCGGTGTCAAGTTGTTCGACCACCGCCCTGATGGCGGCCTGATCGGTAGCGCTGGAACGAACAACGATGGCGTTTTGGGATTCGTCGCCGACTATCACCGGCGGCGTTTGGTTGCGCCGATTACCGGATGTTGTTTCGAACATCTGTTGCAAGCTGGGAACAATCTGCGCCACGCGGGCATGTTTGAGCGGAATAATCTGCGGAACGCTGCCCTTTTCGCCGGAGGCGTCCAACGACTTGACCATTCCTTCAAGGCGATCCACTTCGTCTTTGTCGCCGCTGATGACCACGGAGTTGCCTTGTGCCAAGACGCTGACACGAACGTCGCCGGAGAGGCCCGCGCCGCTGGTGCCGGTCGCACCCGGTGGTCTTAAATACTCCTTGAGGGATGTATGAACCTCGGTGGCGTCGGCGTAAAGAATCGGTACCACGCGGACGACTTCCCCTATCTTCACGACTTCAGAATCCAGGGACGTGACGATTTCCTTGATCTTGGCGAAATCGTCTTCTTTGCATTTCACCAGAATCGCTTTTGAACCTGGTAAAGCGGCGATGGTGATCGCCGGTCCGGTCGGACCGCCTTGTCGCGGAGCCGAGCGAACGAAAATATCGTTTAGAGTTCGTGACACGGCCTCGGCATCGGCGTTCTTAAGAGTCAGCACTCGAGCGGCGCGATCAACGACAGCGCGGTCGGTATCGACTTGGGCGATCATGTCGGAAATCAACTTGTGGTTGGCTTCATTGGCGGTAACGACGACCGACTGCGTGGTCGGTTCAGCCAGCGCGGTCACTTGATCGCGTGGAGCGATTTTTCCGCTGGGACCCGGATTCACCCGAGATCGAGCCCACTGAGTGATGATGTTGGCCACGGTCGCGGCATCGGCGCTCTTGGTGACGTAAGTCCGAGTCGAAGTAACGGATGCGCCGGCGACTTCCGGCTTGTCCAACTCCGCGATGCGTTCCTTGATTAACGCCAAGTTGGTTTCGCTGGCTTGGAGTACCACCTGGTTCGTGGTGACATCCGCAGTGATGGCAACGGCAAGCTCCGCGGGTGGGATTTTGGGGCCGCCGGTTCCCATCCCTTGAATTGCTTTTTTCTTGTCGTCGAAAATAAGCCGCACCGACTCCGCTACCTGCTCGGCCTGCGCGTGTTGCAGTTTGATCGTTTCCGTCTTCAGACTGGCGAGTGCTTGGGTTTCGAGCGGGTCAATCACTTCCTTTTTGATCTCCTCGATTTGGGCTTGGGTCCCGCGAACAATCAAGGCGTTGAGAGCCCGGTTCGCCTCTACGACGGGCGGTTGTTCGGTGATTTGCGGAGTTTTTTGAGCCCATAGTCGCGTGATGTTTCCGGCCACTTCCACAGCATCGCCGTTTTTCAAAACGATCATGAAGAAGCCAGGCGGACTGGCCGCGTTGGCCGCGATATCGATTGTCTTCAGAGCATCTTCGACGAAACCAAAGACAACCGGACCGCCGAGAACGACTAGCGCGTTGGCTTTATCGTCCACGTCGACACTGAATGGTTCGACCGGTGCACGGCTGCCGAGCATCCGCAAATAATCAGTGACCAGCTTATTCATCGACTGGTAAGTCGTCCGCGCATTGGCGTACTTCAACGGGTAGATTTTGAAATCAAAGCCGATTTTTCGGGGCTGATCGAGCGCCTGGGCCAACGATTCTATTTTTCCGAACATCTCGTCATCCGCAACGACAAACAGACGCTTGGAAGAGTCGTTAGGGGTTACGGTAAATCGACCGCCAGCGCCGCTCGAAGGCGCGCTGGGTCCGCCGCGTGAGCTTCGCCCACTTGAAGGACGACGACCGCCGCCGCCGTACGCGGCATCGATGGCATCCGCGACATCGCTGGGTAGAGCGTGTTGCAGTTCGACTACGCGAACCGTACCGGTTTCCTTAGATTGGGCTTCGATTTTGTCAACCGCTGCGTGAATCTGCTCGTGCATGGTAACGGGCGCAGCATAAAACACTATGCGTCCGCCCTCTTCGCCGATGAATTTCGGGCCTTGCGACGATTGGCTCGCGCTTCGAGATGGACGGCCACTTGACGGCGCGCTTCCACCGGATCCGCCGAACATCGCGCCCATTGTATCTGCCACTACCCGCGCGTCAGCAGACGCAAGTGTGATCGTCTTCCATTCATCCTCGGGAGCAAGAACGTCGAGAGTTGCAACGAGCGTTTCGACTTCCTTGATCTGTTCTTCGGTCGCCTGAACGGAAAGCATATTGAGTCTTGAATAGGCGACAAACGTTGGCGCGTTCATGGAACCACCGCCCGATGGCGCTGGACCGTCACCACTCGGCGTCACTCTGCGACGACCCGCGCCGCCGCGAATCACCGATCTCGCCTCAGCAAATTGATTGGTCAGGTAATCAGTAACTTCGGTGACATCCGCGAATCGCAACGCAAAGTGCTTCGTTTGACGCTCCGGCAATTCCTGGCTTTCGAGCTGTTTGATGATGTCGGCGATGTAGTCGAGTGCCTCTTTCGGCGCGACGGCCACGATGGCGTTGGCATCATCGTTGCTGGAAATCCGAATATCCTTGGGGTCGACGGTGAGAGGCAATGTACCCGTCATAGTCGCGGCTTGAATCTGGCGCGGAAGAGTTGGAAACGTCGGCGCGGAACCACCGCCCCCGCCGATGCCACCGGGTTGCACCATGGCGGCGCGACGCCGACTGCTTCCGTTTTCCGGCTGATTGAGGTTGAACATATCTTGAAGAAGTGATTCCACCTCGGCAGCGTTTAGCTTCTCCAACGGAAACACGCGCATCTCGCTGTTGATCGGTTTGGGTTGATCGATCGTAGCCAGAAGTTCATAAATCTCCGGGTACTGACTGGTGGCCGCCCGAAGGATCAACGTACGGTCGCGCGGATTCGCAAAAACCCGAACGGCCGTCGGAGGAAGTTGCGGCATTTGGAACGGTTGTTGAACCACTTGCTGCGGGCGACCGCCGGGTTGTTCAATTCCCGGACGCCCTTGACCTTCCGTACCTTTTTCACCTCGCCCTTGTTGACCGGGTTGAACACCGGGTTGCTGTTGCCCCCGTTGACCGGCCTGTTGCTGTTGCATGGCGCGATTATTCATGGCCTGCATTTGCTGAAATTGTTGCTGCTGCTGCCTCGATGCGTTGAACATCTCCTCGATGATCTCTTGCGCGGCTTGCACGTCGATGTACCGGACGCGAACAATGCGAATATCCGGTTTTTCCGGAAGCTTCTTGATTTCGTCCTCGAAATCCTTGACCGCGTCCTCCAGCGCTTTGATGGACGCCGCAGGTCCTTCGACATAAATCACGCCCTTGTTCGGATCGACGGTGGCCTTGACCGGACCTAGATCGAGTGTCTTCTTCTTTTCTCCGCCCTTTTCGTCATCGGAAGATTTTCCGCTCTCCGGCCCACGGTTTATCAAATCCACCCCGGCGTTGAACAAGACAGGGTTGATCGGTTGCTCAATCAGTTGCTCCTCTTCCTCATCCGGCTGCGCACCGTTTTCCTCTTGCTGGTTTTGGGCGAGGAGAACGGCCACGGAAAGCGATTGAACCGCGCGCACGAACCCTGCAGGCAGAACGCAATGCGTGGAAGGAGCTTTTTTCTTCGGAGGTCCAATCTCCTCGACTCCGAAATCCTCCACCGGTTTCGGTTGAGCGCCCTCACTTTGGATTTCGATTTCAGGATGGCGACTCTTCAACCATTCGAGAGCATCTAGCGGATTCACCCCTTCCGGCAGAGGCATGATGGTCTTGACTTCCTTGAGATCCTCCTTGCTGGGTTTATCAACGTGCTTGGCAATCAACTCACGAATCTCATCGAAACGATCGGGGTACGGGTATTTGATGATTAGGAAATTGCCGACCGGCGAATCATCCACCTTAGGAAGTTCGTCCTCATTGTCCCACATCGCTTGAAGGACCAGTTCCAAATCCCATGCCGCGTCGAAGGCATCCTTATGAATCAACTCATACGTGAACTTTGGAATCGGCTTGGTGTCGAAACTCTCCTCGCCTTCTTCCGGTGCTTTATTAAATCGCGCCACGATCGGATCGATCTGGGCCATCTTCGATTGACTCGCAGCCACGATCATGCGCTTCTTGATCAGATCCGTTTGAATATAAACTTCCGCACCAACCCGGGTGCTCACGGTTTTGAAATCGGTGTCGCCATCGTCTTCGATGGTTTCGGATTTTCCGCCCTTGCCGGATTTCTTGCTACCGGTAGCCACCCTTGGACCGGGAGTCGACTTATCCCCCGTGTCCACAACGGCCATGATGAGGTCGGCGAGTTTGCTGATGTCGGTGTACTGAACATCGTAGACCTTGATCGCCCGCCCGGGGATCGATTGGGCATCGAGCTCGTCGATCCACTTGACGGCTTCCAGAACTTCCTCGGCGGGACCGCGAACGAAGACGGCCTTTCCACCGGGAATCTCGGTGATCGCAAACGGCGTGTCCGTGGCGGATTCGGGTAGAACTGCCGGTTGTCCCTTCGCGGTCTTCGCGGATGCCTTTCGGACGGGTGCGCCCATGAGTTCTCGAACGGACTTGACGATTTCGGCAGCGTCCGTGTTTTTCAACTGAACCGTTCGGGAAATCGGCGCGTTGGGCGTGCGACCTGGTTTGTCCAACTCCTTGATGAGGGCCGACGCTTCATCGACGATAATCTGCGGCCCTACGATGACCACTCGACCGTTCCGCGTATCCGCCTCTAGATGATAGCGTTCACTTTGGGACGGAGCCCTAGGCGCTTTACCACGGCCTTTCCCCGTGGTGGGCGCCGGCTGTTCACCGACTTCCTCCGGCAATTGTCCAGACGAGACCAATCCCTTGACTTTTGCGGCCAGAACGCGATCGACAATCTCGACCACTTCTGCCGGATCGGCATGTTCAAGATCGACAAACGTGGTAACACTCGGTCCGGCATCTTGCGACGCATTGGTTCGAAGTACACCCAACAATTCCTCGATCTTGGGAAACTCATCCTTTTGCGCAATAATCACCAATTGATTGGCCGCAGCTTGGGGAATAAACTGAGGTCCCTCGGATGCGGTCGCAGCCGCTTTCTTCTTAACCCCTTTTTCCGTGGGAATGCTCGATGAACTGGTGAAGATGTTGGACAAGGTATCGGCGATCCACGAAATGTCCGTACCGGGAGGAAAATCCCCGTAGGTACGCACGAGAGCCCCGTCGCTTCCGACATCGAACTCCGCGATCAGGGAAGCAACTCGTTCCATCGTCTCCGGTGAAGTGCGAACTTTGAGACGCTTTCCAAAGCGGAGCACAGTCAATGAACCGTTGGATGCTCCTCCGGAAAGCTGCATAGGCTGAACGATATCCTCGCCGCCGGGTTTGGCTTTTCGAGGCTTGGGTCGTGGCATACCGCCAGCGGTTGCCGTATCGCCGCCAAACAGGGTTTGAATAGCGTTTTCGATTTCACCCGGGTCGGCGAATTGAATGTCAAACGTCCGCTCAACGACCGGCGTTTCCTTATCCACTTCCGCCAGAATCGTTTTGATCTTATTGAGCAGTTCGTTCGTCGCGTCAAAAATCAACAGTCCGCCGTCGGTCGGCGTAAATCGGATCTGCGAAACCTCATCCGTGGAAGGAAGAACCGAGGTCAATTTTTCAATGGCCGCGTCGGCGGTCATGTGAACCAACGGCACGCGCTCAAACACCGCTCGGTTGTCGATTGCGGCCTCTTCGAGCTTTTCAATAAGCTCGGAATAGTGCTTCCATTCGACCTCAGTGCAAAGTACATAAAGTCGATTCGAGTCGTCATCGCCGGTAAACTTGGACGGGTCTGGAACCGCTCGGGCGAGTGATTTGGCCTTCTTCGCACCCTTGGCAGGCGCGGCGCCGCCAACTTGAGGGGGCACGACGGCTTCACCGCTTTCGTAGGCACGAAGGATCGTGACAACAAACGTCGGCCTTTGATAAACCAATTTGACGACGTGCAATGACGGAACCTCTTCTTCTACATCCATCGCCGTCAGCAACGTCTTCACATCTTCGATATCCCGACTGTTTCCCTTGACCCAGATCGCCGTGCCCGATCGATCGGGCGTCAGTTGAAGATTCGTTCCGCCGGCTGGAGGCGCTTCACCGAACTTGACGGCCATGATCGCGTTGATCAATTCGGCGGCATCGGCATGGTGGACCGGAATCTTGATCGGGCCGATTTCATCCACCACATCGAACTGGGCCACAAGACGCCGGACGTGTTCCACGCCTTCTTCATCCGCCAAGACCACGATGGCATTTCGGGACGGAAGTGGAAGAAGCGTGATCTCGTCCGTTTTCACCGGGGAGGCGGAGACATTGAGGCCCGCGGCCGCTGCGGCGGCTTTGGCGCCTTTCTTTTTCGGCGTGACCGCGCCCGGAGTAGCGGCGGCTGGCGCCGGACTAAACGTAAGAATCTGTTGGATGGTATTCACCAACTCCGTTACGTCGGCGTGCTTGATTTCAAGGATCACCGGTTCGTGCGTAATCACCTCCGCCACGGAATCGAAAATGGGCAGAAGATTCTCAATCTCCTGAATCTTGTCCTGCATCGCCCGAACAATCAGCCGACGCTGCGCATCATCCGCAACGATGGAAACCTCAGGTTCGGGAATGTTGTCCAGCAAGCTGGCATCCGGAGATTTCCCAGGACGAACGGGCCCCCCGCCACCGGCACGAGGCCGATCCAAATCCATAAGCGAACGTATTCTTACCTCCGCTTCCGAAGGCATCGCATGTTCCAACTTGAAAATCTTGAGCGTTCGCGGATCCGTGCGCCCACTAAAAATGGGCACCAGTTCGAAGTATTTGTTAATATCCCGCACCAACGCGAAAATCGACACGCTGTTTCGCCCCTCCAAGGGCGTCACGCGAACATAATCCGGCAAATAGTTTCTGACTTCACGCAAGTCGGCAATGGAACCCGACTTTGGAGTGAAGATCACGAAGGATAATTCATCCGTTGGAAGGTTGGCCGCTCGAAAGGACTCTACGGATTGGTGCATCTGACTCGGCTCGAGTTCACGAAGGATATCGTTAACCCTCTTGACTTCGAGATACGTCTCATGCCTTCGCAACCAAAAGGGCTCCAACGGCTTGGCGTTGAACAGCAGCATCCGAACCCGCGAGAGCATCTCGGTGTACGTCATCACCTTGTCGGTCACCAGGCTGACTTTGGCATCCTTGGGCGCTTCGCCAATAATCGGTAGACCCGTCTGACGAGCAACACCTTCGAGCAGTTGCTCGGCCGTACCATTCTTGATGCTAAACCCGTACATCTTTTCCTCGGGCGGGACATTGCTCGCTCCGGGTTCTGCCGCTTGGATGTTGATGGTTTGAGACGGGCCCATTTCCAGCCCGTGTTCCGCGCCCTCACCCATGCCGGTCGGAAGGCGTGGCGACGCGGGTCTCGGAACCGCTGGTTTATCCTCCGTGGGCTTACCGGTTCTCGATTGCTGTTGAGTGCGCCGAGCGGCCTCTCGCGCTTTCTTGGCATCTTCGGCCTTCTTGGCGGGATCTTGTTCCGCACCAGGTTCTGCTTTCGGAGCACCCTCGTTGTCTAACGGTTTTGCCTCATTCTTTGGAGCCTCTTCTCCCTTGGGTTGGTCTTTCTTCTCGTCGTCGACGGAAACGGCGGAACTGCCGCCTGAAACCAACCCGTCAGTGAAACCCCAAGCCCGTTCATTCGTGACGAGCACGATCATCAAAGTCGAAAAGACGACGCCAACCCACGACGTCGAGCTCCCTTTGTGACGGAATCCATAAGCGAATGATCGATTCATATTTTCAAACTCCTCCGCGCTTTCCATCCACGCGGTGAAGAGTGCGTCCGAAATCCCATCGAGCCATGGGCTTCAGCCCGCGCAAACTCTCGGAATTCCGGTCTTAAGACGCACTCTAAGTCATTTTTCCCTGTCCTCGCGACTCCGAAAAACTCATCACTCTGGAGGAGGACGATTTCCCTTGCCTTGGGTGTTATTTCCCGCACCAGGCGGCTGTTCACTGCCACCCTGTGTCCCAGGAGGCGCGGGTTTGTTCTTGTTTCCACGACTTCCGCCGGTTTTTTCAGGTCGCTTTGGCTTATTACCCGAAGTCGCTCCCTGGGCCGGTTGCGCAGCGGGCGGCGTCACCGGTGCAGGTTCCGTGGAAGTGGGTCCCGCGGTCTTCGCCGCATCGGCCCCAATTGCGGAACCCGCCTCAAGAATCTCCGGCCAAGCCACCGGACCCACGAAATCCTCCGACATCTCCGGGTTTATCACCGCCGCCGGTTCCTTTGGAGCAGGCTCCGCGGGTGGGTTCGCCAGGTGATGCCTTTGCGCCGCCATTTGAAGCTCCGGATAATCTTCCGCATCTGCGGCCTTGAGCGATAAATCCACATCCATGCCAATTGGGTATACCCAGTACTCTTGATTCCTACGCACAACCCCGCCTCGAGGATGCACAAAAACCAATTCACCGTTATCGAACGGATCCCCGGCCTTGTAGTACTCCGATGAAGCCGTCTTCGTGTTATAGAGCATCAACTCAGAGACGCTTTGATCCCCGGCTTGAGTCATCAAGATCATTCGAACCTGACGATCTTTCCATCGAGGGGGCGGTGGCGGAGGAGGGGG
>JBBTCX010000015.1:0-15273 GCA_038043045.1 Planctomycetota bacterium
CGGCGAACTGATACTCGCTGACCATTCGACTGAAATCAACATAAAACCCACTAATTATCCCTTTGCCGTACGATGCGAACACCGCATAGAGCCTCCGAAACACCGGACCGTGTTCCCACGCCTCAACGGTTTCGTCCACAAGTGGCTCTCCTTCATTTAGTGCCAAGTACCATCCATGGGAAAAGTAAACGAGCTTTTGAAGCTTCAAATGCGTAAGGGGGTCTCCTGAGGCGTTTGCAATCCGCAAAAGCTCATTGGCAATTGTCGTCGACGGAAAAGCCATACTTTACACCATCCCCATCTACTGTACTATAACCCATTATGGCTTGTAAGTCAAATGTTAGGGCTTCGAATGCCACTTGACAAGTAACAAGAAGTCACAGATGATCCCCGGTCTTCGGTTCTGGTTGCCGAAGATCGGTTGGCGGCGGGTTGGATCGTCACCGGGCGGAGTTTTGCTGGAGGTTTACTGTGTACGCAATCATCAGCGACGGTTCTCATCAGTATAGGGTAGAAGAAGGGCTTTGTTTCGACGTGCAGGCCAAGCCCGATCTCGACGAAGGCGCAAAGACCATCGATTTTGATCGCGTGCTCCTCTTGGGTTCCGTGGAAGGCGCGCCCAAAATTGGACGTCCAATAATCAGCGGAGCAAGGGTTATTTGTTCAGTTATCGGACCGACCAAAGGTCCGAAAATAACCATTCAGAAATTCAAGCGCCGAAAGAAGTACGCTTTGAAAAAAGGCCATCGACAAGGCTATCTGCGACTTCGCGTTGACAAGATCGAGGGGTAACCGCGCTGAAGCGCCATTCAGGGCTTCGCGTCATTTAAACTTCGAATGCCCGCAACTCATTCAACCCTTTGGGACGAAATCCTCGAAACCGTCGAATCGCGCCAACCGGACCTCAATCGCGGCTGGTTTCCTGCCCTCCAGATTTCTGGAATCAACCACGGAACTCTGACCATCCGCGCCGCTAACGTTGCCCAGTATCAGTACTTGGAATCCCGCTGCGTTGACGCATTCTCCGAAGCCGCTCAAGAAAAAACCGGTCGCCTTCTTAGCGTGGCATTTGAAATCGTCCCGTCGGAATCCAATCCGATATCGCAACCGTTTGCCTTTCCCGAACCCAATCCCGCTTTCACCCTCGATCGATTCGCCACCGGCCCCTGCAACCGCTTCGCGCATGCGGCCATTTCGGCTTTCACACAAAAAGAAAACGCTTCATACCGCTCGATTTATCTTCATGGTCCAGCTGGAACCGGAAAAACCCATCTTCTCCACGCAGCCGCCAATGTCATTCGAGCCGCATCGCCAACCGCAAACGTGCCGTGCCTTCAGGCCGACTTTTTTGCATCAACGTTCATTCGCTCCATGGAGCGCGACGAACTCAGCGTCTTTCGCTCGACGATTGACGATCTCGAGTTCCTTCTCCTTGACGACATTGAAAAACTAGCGAATCGACCCCTCGCCCAAGAAGAAATCTTTCGTGCATTCAACGCAGCCCATTCCGCCGGTCGACCCATTCTCATCACCGGCCACGCCGCACCGACTGAGTTAACTGGCCTCGAAGAACGGCTCCGCACGCGCCTATCTTCTTGCTTCGTTGTGGCGATTGATCCGCCCTGCCACGAAACGCGCGTTCTTATTCTTCGAAATCTGGCCCTGCGAAATGGCTTCGAATTGGAAAACGACGCCGCTACGATCCTTGCCGAATCGTCCGACCTCTCCGCCCCCGAACTTGAACACTTGCTCGCTTGCGCGGATCGTTGGTCCAATGCCTGCGGCGGTCTTATCACTGCCAAACTTGCTAGGTCAATCTCCAGCCGACCCTCGATTATTGATCTACCGACCGCCAATAATATCCTTCATGGCGTTGCAAGGGAGTATCGACTTTCAGCGGATTCCATTCGAGAAACAGA
The DNA here is from genome assembly GCA_038043045.1 of Planctomycetota bacterium. GTDB lineage: Bacteria > Planctomycetota > Phycisphaerae > UBA1845 > UBA1845 > JBBTCX01. Next base: position 1,920 of record JBBTCX010000015.1, read on the forward strand.
ATCAAAATCCAAGAACAAAGAACCGCGCGCGGTGGCCATCTATCTGACCGCGAGGCTGACGGATGCAAACTCGACCGAAATCAGTCGTCTTTTTGGGTCTCGAACCGATGCTTTTATTCGCCGCACCATCGAGTCCACCGAAGAACGGCTCCGCACCGATCTTTCGTTCCGCAATAAGGTTACGGACCTTGTAGCCGATCTCGCCACTATTTCACAAAGCAAAGCACAACCGACTGTTTAATCCTGTTCGTAAACCTGGTTTTTTTCACCGCACGAACCCGAAGAGCAATGCCCTGTTTTGAACCGGCTATTTATGCACAAGGCTACGAACAGGGTACAGGGACGAATGATTGGCTTAAAAGATTTCTTAGGTACCTGATTCCAATGAATTTACATTCGAGAGATGAAATCCATTTAACCTAACCCACATGCCCTAGTGTTACTACTAGATTTGATTATAATACTATCCTTATTCAGTAAGAAATGAGGCTTCTTTATGAACGCACAATTTGATCGTCAGGTATTGGCCGAGGCCCTGGGGATAGCTGCAACCGTAGCGGCTGCCAGAACTCCAAAACCGATCCTGCAATGTCTCAAGATCGAGACCGCCAAGGACATTGCGTTTATCTCCGCAACGGACTTGGAACTGAGCATTCGTCATGCCATCAAGCACGTCGAAGTTCGCAAGCCCGGGGAGGTTGTCGTTCGAGCGGAAACGTTGACGCAGATCGTTAAGGAGTGTCACGACGAGACGTTGGCCCTCGAAACCGTGAAGAACAATCTTCATATTCGTGGAAAGGGAAGCCACTTTCAAATCGTTACGCACGACCCGCAAGAATTTCCACCGGTCGCACAAATGGAAGGCTCAGCGGATTTCACGATCGAACTCGGCGTCTTACGTCGGATGATCGAGTGGACGAATTACGCTTCCGCACGCGAGAGTTCCCGATACGCGATCAACGGAGTTCTCTGGGAACTGGCCGGTGAACATTTAACCCTGGTTGCCACCGACGGCAGACGATTGGCCTACGCTCGCGGAACTGTAACGGCACAGGCATCAGGAAACGTACCCACGACGATTGTTCCCTCGCGGGCGATGAAGCTGCTTTTGCAGCTCGTCGCAAATTCCGACGAACAGGTGGGGGTCAAAATGACGCCGAATCAGTTCCTGATTAACGCTGGACCCGCGTTGATCAGCGGCGCCGTGGTGGACGGTCACTTCCCGGATTATCGAAAAGTGATGCCGGAGAAGTCGACCAAGTTGGCCACGATCAAAACAGGCGAGTTCCAAGGCGCACTTCGGCAAGCGGCCTTGTTGACCAGTGAGGAGTCCCGAGCCGTTCGCCTTACCTTTGGTGACGGATCGTTGTTGTTGTCGAGTCGGGCCCCGGAACAAGGTGAGTCCTCAATTACCTTACCGGTCAAGTACGAAGGAGAACCGATCGACATCGGGTTCAACCCGGTTTTCTTGATGGACGTGTTGCGGGTGGCCTCCACGGACGAGATTAACTTCGGTCTGACGGAGCCCAATCGCCCCGGACTTTTACAAACGGGTCCCGATTTTCAATATGTCATCATGCCTGTAAGCCTATCGGCGTAGCGGTTATCATAAACATCGTGACGAGTACAAACGCAACGCTATTCTGGGTACATCGAAATCGATCGCGGTGGGACCGAACCCGATCGATTGGCGAGGTTTTTCAGAGGACGGTCAGCAGTTGGATGGCCTCTCTGCCGGAGGAACTGGCGAAGATCGAATCAACGATCAGACCATGCACCGATGCAACGTTTCAAAGGCACTGCCAAGTGTCCGGCGTGAAAGGCGATACGGTCATCATCGGGGTGGACGCACCCACGTTGATCAGCGAAATGACGCGCCGATGGAGCGAAACGTTGCAACGGGCGTTGCGCCAGAGCGTGGTAGGTCGAAAGTGGAAAAAAGTGCGATTTCAGCACCTCGGCGCATGACCCACGATAAAGGGTAGGGGGCAAGGATGACCAGCACGATTGTGGCGGAGAGACATTACGACGAATCCAGCATCACCGTTCTCGAAGGTCTGCGCGCGGTTCAACAGAACCCGGGTATGTACATCGGCGGCGTCGGGTCCGCGGGGTTGCATCACCTCGTCTACGAAGTCATCGACAACGCGGTCGATGAAGCTCTCGCTGGCGTGTGCGACTCCGTGCTCGTGCGACTCAATGCGGACGGAAGCTGCACGGTGGTGGACAACGGCCGCGGCATTCCCGTCGGACCCTTGAAACACGAAAACCCCAAACTCAACGGCAAACCCGCCCTTGAAATCGTCATGACCGTTCTCAACTCCGGGGCCAAGTTTGATCGAAGCAGCTACAAAGTTTCCGGCGGTTTGCATGGTCTTGGCGTGAGCATCGTCAACGCCCTGAGCGAATGGCTTCGCGTCGAAGTCCATCGTGAAGGCAAACGCCACGTCATGGCATTCGCCCGCGGCGAAACCTCCCAAGAGCTTGTTTCCGAACCCGGATCGCGCAAAACAGGAACCACCATTGTATTCAAACCCGATCCGCTGGTGTTTCAAGAGAGCGAGTTCAAATACGAAACGCTTCAGACCCGCATCCGCGAACTCGCTTACCTCAACAGCGGCCTGCGCATCCAATTGATCGACGAAAATACCGCTCGTGAATGTGAATTCTGCTTCGAGGACGGCCTCAAGGATTTCTGCATTCATCTCGCCGGCGGAGCCGAATGTCTCCATAAAGAAACCATCCTTATCAAAGGCGAGGACAACGAATGCGGCGTTGCCGCCCAAGTTGCCTTCATGTTCACCGACAGCTACAACGAAAACATCGTGTGTTTCGCCAACAATATTCACAACGTCCACGGCGGAACGCATCTCTCCGGCGTCAAAGCCGCCGTCTCTCGCGTGGCCGGCAACTACGCCAAGAAGAACAACTTGATCAAAGGCAGCACCACCGTGTCGGGCGACGATTGGCGCGAAGGGCTGACCTCCGTCGTCTCCGTCAAACTCCGCGATCCCAAATTCGAAGCCCAAACCAAAGTGAAGCTGCTCAACCCCGAAGTCGAAACGTTTCTACAACAACTCGTCGGCGAACAATTGGGAAGCTACTTCGAGGAACATCCCGCCGAAGCCAAGCGAATTATCTTAAAGGGAGTCCAGGCCGCCCAAGCACGCGAAGCCGCCCGAAAAGCCCGCGAACTCTCTCGAAAAAGCGCGCTCAGTTCCGGCGGTCTCCCCGGCAAATTGTGGGATTGCCGAAGCAAAGACCCCGACTCGACCGAGCTCTACTTGGTGGAAGGTGACTCCGCCGGTGGAATCGCCAAACAAGGCCGCGATTCATTTGTTCAAGCGATCCTTCCCCTCAAGGGTAAAATCCTCAACGTCGAAAAGGCCCGCATCGACAAAATGCTAAGCCACGAGGAAATCGCCAAGCTCATCTCCGCGGTCGGTTGCGGCATCGGCGATGAGGAATTCGATGCCACCAAGTGTCGCTACGCGAAAGTCATCCTCATGACCGACGCCGATGTCGACGGCTCCCACATCCGCACACTCCTTCTTACCTTTCTCTTCAGACACATGCGTCCACTGGTCGAACAAGGCCGAATCTTTGTCGCCCAACCGCCACTCTACCAAGTGAAAAAAGGCAAGTCGGTGGAGTACGTTTTGGACGACCGCACGCTCAACAAGAAACTCGCCGATATCGGCCTGCAAGGCGCCGTTCTCTTGTCCCACGAACCCGGCAAACCAGAAAAAATTATCAAGAGCACGGAACTTCGCATGCTTCTCACCCAGCTGGACACCATCGAGGCACAGTCGCGGGTTCTCGCCCGGCGAGGGTTATCCTTCAAAGACCTGGTTCAAAATCACTGCCACGCCACCCTGGGGCTCCCCAAAATCCTCACCTATATCTATCGCCCCGGCATCGACACCCCGGAACCACAATACCTGTGGAGCGAATCAGGGTTGGAAGAACTCCGCCGAAAAGAATCCGCCAACGGCCCCGTCGAAATCGTCGACGCACGCCACGTACTGCCAGCGCTTGACACCGACGACGGTGAGGAAATAGAAGGGCAACCCCAGGCAAAACCTATTCGCATCGTCAAATACAACCTGGCCGAATGCCGGGCGTTGGATGATTCCCTCGCCAAGATCGCCGCCCTCGACCTGCCCATCTCCGACTTGTTTCTCAAGCGCGAAGAACTCATCACCGGCGAACTCCCTCCCGCGAAATATCTTCTCAAACAAGGCGAAGACGAACCCGTCGAGTTGGACAATCTCTTCGAAGTCGCCGCCGGCGTCCGCAACATCGGCCGCTCCGGCCTAGCCATCAAACGCTTCAAGGGCCTAGGCGAAATGAACGCCGACGAACTCTGGGAAACCACCATGGACCCCGAAAAGCGAACGCTCCTCCGCGTCCAAGTTTCCGAAGACATGAACGACCTCGAACAGGCCGACCTCGACGCCCGCGAAGCCGATCGCATCTTCCGTCTCCTCATGGGCGACGACGTGGAACAGCGCCGCCGCTTCATCGAAGACAACGCCCTTAACGTCAAAAACTTGGACGTTTAAATGGAAACAAATAAGCGAGCCGCGTGGCTTGCTCCCCTTTCCCGGAAGGGTAAAGGGCAGACCGCGCGGCGCCGGGGCGGATTTTGACTGGATGGCCCGCTTCCTAGAGCACGGATGATCCGGTTCGTCTGGAACAGCTCGAGCGGTGGCTGCGGAAGGATTCGGATGCGACGCTGGAGTATTTGTTGGGTCGCGTGCAACGCGAGATGGGAGTCCGTTGCAGCCTCATGGCCGTGTGTCGCGCCGTGAAAAAGATCGGGTGGTCTTTAAAAAAAAGACGCTTCGAGCCGAGGAGCAAGATCGCCCGGACGTAGCCCGTCGCCGCGCGAACCGCCGAGGGCCTCATCCACGCCGTCGGCACCGCCCTCCTCGACGAGTGTCTCAACTACTTCAAAAGCCGCGGATACGATACACTTGAATGTTAGATGTTTAAAAAAAATATCCACAATTTGACGTTTCAGATCGCCACACCCGTTCTTTACGTGTCCGTTGTGTTTCCTGCAAGTCGTTGCACGGAAAGTGCTTACGAATGATTTGTAATGGCGTTGCTGTTTACGAATTACCCCAACCCAGACTTCACCAAGCGTGCTGCGCGTTTTTTCAAACAGAGCGGCAACCGGTGATCTCGGTCGGACGGTCCCACCGAATCGCTCCGCCGGCAGCTTTCCCGCACAGGCTGGGACGAAACAGTCCTGTGAGCTACGCTCTCCAAGCGACATGGGGCTGACGATGGATCAACAATGGCAGACAAGCATGGCGACTCTCTCTCAAGGCCGCGACCTTACCCGCGAACAAACGCGAGGGGCGTTTGAGCAAGTGATGTCGGGCGCCGTACCCGATGCCGAAATCGAATTCTTACTCCGTGCACTGCTTAAGAAAGGTGAATGCGTGGAGGAGATTGTCGGCGCCGCTCAAGCCATGCGAGCGGGCGCGACTCGCGTGCACTCCGACGCCGAGTGCATTGATACCTGTGGAACCGGTGGCGACGGGATCAGTACGTTTAACGTCTCGACTACGGCGGCGATCATCGCCTCCGCCGCCGGAGCCGTCGTGGCCAAGCACGGCAATCGCTCCACCACTCGCGCCAGCGGCAGCACCGAAGTGCTGACAGGGCTTGGCATCAACGTCGAAGCCGATCTTTCGACGGTGGAGCGATGTTTGAACGAAATCGGTATCGCGTATCTGAACGCGAGGATGCTTCATCCCGCGATGAAACGCGCGGCCAGCGCGCGACGGGCGATTCCGGGACGGACGACGTTCAATCTGCTTGGCCCGTTGACGAATCCCGCCGGCGCGCGGCGGCAGGTGCTCGGTGTGCCGAATCGCGGGATGGGAGAGTTGATTGCCGGGGCGCTGTTGGAATTGGGAACAGATCATGCGTGGGTGGTTCGGGGAGACGACGGCTTGGGCGACTTGACCGTAACAAGCGAAACCCAGGTGGTGGAAATTTGCGGAAGAAGCAAACGCGAATTCCAAGTGTGCCCGGAAGAGGTGGGCTTGGGACGGCATTCGCTGGAAACTCTTCGGGTTGATTCACCGAAGCGAAGCGCTGAAGTGGTCTTGGAGATTCTGAGCGGGGTGCGCGGCGGGCCGCGAGACCACGCGCTGTTGAATGCCGGCGCCGCGTTGCTGGTTGCGGGGAAAGCGATGGGTCTGAAGGAAGGCGTCGCCCGAGCGTCGGAGGTGCTGGATAACGGAGCCGCGCTGGCAAAGCTCAACGAATGGCGGGCTTTGGCAGGGGTTTGTGGGGAACGATGATTCGATATGAATGCGACATGTGCGGGGTTGGGTTGAAGGCCAACGACTCCTCGCGGTACATCGTGAAGATGGAAATTTATGCAGCGGCCGGCCCGTTGGATTTGGATGCCCATGCAGACGGTGACACCGAAGGAGAATTGTCGAAGGTGATCGAATCGCTCTCGACCGCTGATCCGGGCGACATGGAGGATCGAACCTATCGGTCGTTTCGATTTGACGTGTGCGATTCTTGTCGAAAGGCGCTGTTACTTAAACCGATTGGGCGATAAGCTTTCTCCCTGGAACGGAGTTTGCGTGGCGCATGGGAACTGAAATATTTGATGTGGTTGTGATCGGCGCCGGGCCGGCGGGGGCGAGCGCGGCCGCTTTTATTGCTCAGCGGGAGTGGCGCGTGGCCTTGGTGGACAAGGCCCAGTTCCCAAGGGACACGGTCAGCGCTGCGTGGTTGAATGCGAAGGCGGAGCCGCTGTTAGGCGAACTCGGCGTGCCGACGAAATCGCTTTTGGATTGTGCCTTTCGGGATGTGACCTTTTACTCGTCGGACCTCGTCAAGAAAGCGACGCCGACCATTTCAGCCGCCCCGGGGTATGTCGTGGATCGTTCGGCGTTTTGCAACGCGATTGTCCAGGCCGCAGTGACAGCGGGTGTCACGATACTGGGCGGTCGGGATGTGAGCCACATTCAAGCCAAGGAAAACGGGGTTTTGGTTCGAACGGGCGGCGGCGAGACGGTGGAAGGGCGACTGCTGATTTTTGCGGCGGGGAGATCGAAGACCCTTTTGGAACAGATCGGGTTGCCTCTGGATTCCGCGCATGTTTCTTTGTGGACAGCCCAGGTGGATGCGTTGAACACGGCGAAAGGGCCGAAGTCGCCGGTGGTGGCCGTGGTTTTGGGGTTGGATAAGAAGGGGAGCTTTGGGCTGTGTTGCGCGACGAGTGCGCGAATTTCCGTGGCGGTCAACGTTCAGAAGGATTCGGGCCTTGTGGTGCCAACGCTCGTCACTTTATGTAAAGCGGCGTTTGAACGCGGGGTGATTCCGATGGACCTTTCCGCGCTGGCGGCTCGGGCGGAGGTGATCCCCAGTCCGGCGGCGGCGGCGTTGGACATGGACACCCACGTTCGAAAGCACGCGTTGGTCATCGGTGACGCCGGCGGGTTTGTCGCGGCTACGAGCAACGAGGGTATCTATCCCGCGATGTGGTCGGCAAAGATCGCGGCGGGTGTTGCACATACGGCCTTGGAGGCCGCGGCCAAGGGGACGCCGTCGCAAGATCAACTCATGGCGTTCGACACGGCGTGGCGAATTCAGATGGCCGACTATCTGCGCTCGCCGCACACGGATATTCAATTCTTGTTGCCGTTGATTTTCTCGAATCAGCAGATGGCCGACCGAATGGCCGCGGCGTTTTTTGCGGGGGAGAATATTTAGGCAGCGTTTTGCGTCGCATTCGATACCGCCTGGCCGCATTCGGGGCAGCGGGGTTCGGGTAGGCCGGTGAGGTTGTAGCCGCAGGATGTGCAGAAGCCTTTTTTCTTGCGGTGTCTTCGACGGATGGGCCACAGGATGAGAGTGATGGTTGGATAGGCCGCGAGAGCGGTGAAGACGGCCCAGAAAGGGGCGTGAACAATCAAACAACGGGTCGTTGCGTTTTTCCGGTGTATGTGCTTCTCAGTCATCGGTGCCATACAGTGTCCATCTCCGAAAAGTCGGGGCAGGCCTACAATCTCAGCCAATCCGAAGCCCGCAAACTCTGATAGTCGTGTGTTGGTTGGGGTCGTTGCCGGTACTTCGACCGTCCGTGAAACGCACAGTGAACCTCGCCAGGCTGAGAATCCTATCTCGTGTAGGTTCGACGGATCGACTGAAGTGCCAACACTCCATCCTCCAAGAAACGGCCTTAATTCCTGTCTACTCTCTATAAATGGTCTACAATCGAATCCATACAGACCATAGCCTTCTGCCAACAAGCGCGATCCTGCGCCCGAAGAGACATTCCGTCCGAACCGGGACGATCCCTCGAAATAACTTTCATACCACCCGTATGCCGACACCACGGAGGCGAGGGTTAGAAAGATGATGATGATTCGGCGAAGCATGTTGTTCGGCTCGCAAGGTACCCGCTTTTATACATGGTACTCACCATCCGGCTGCGGAAACAAGTATGAGGAGATCATCGGTACTGATCAAGCTCCATCTCGACCGGAGCCGCGACCGTGAAGGAGCGACTATTTTTCGGCACGGAAACGCTCAGTCCGCTTGCTGACGCGCGGGTCGGATCAAACATTACCGGTACCAATCACAGCAAGTCGGTAAACGCCTTGGTCAGCTTGTTTTGTTGAGCCGGCGGAAGTTCGCCGGGTTGCACAATGCTCATCATGGTTTTTCCGAGTACGCGGTCTCCGGCCGCGGCGCGGAGGGCGGATTCGAGTTTGTCGGCGGCGGGTTTACCGATTTGTTTGACTAGCGCGGTGCAGGCCAGTTCGATTCGATCTTTCTTGCCGGCGAATTGTGGGGCGAGGAAGCATACGCCGGTTTCTTTCTTGTAGATGTTTCCGCGGAGACCTGCACCACCGGCGCCCCATTTGAGGGTGCCGCCGGTTTTGATCCACGCGGAGATGAGGCTGCGGAAATAGGCTCCGTTGGCCTTTTCGCACTCGGCGTAGAATTGGTCTTCGTCCATCGTGCCGACGCGGCACTTTTTTTCGGCATCATAATGTGAGGGCATAAGACTTGTTTCTCCAGAACGCTGGAACTTCCGCCGACTATGGGCGGCGCTTGAACGTTATTCGTGAGTATACTTCAAATTCTTTTCCCGCGGCGGCGAGTTCGAAGACTTCCTCGAATTGATCATCCGCGATGACACGGTAGGTCTCTCTCGCTCGCCAACCGGTGGGGATATTTTCAATCTGTTCGGTCACAAACACAAGGGTCTTGCCGTCCGAGGAAATACTCTCCTGGACAAACTGATTGACGAAACCTTCGACGTGGAACTGGCGTAAGATGAGCTTGCGACGATTGCTGTCGTAGCTAAACATCCCCCAGTCTTCGTGTGTTTCACCGTTTGGATTTTTTTCCTGCGGCTTGTAGACGCACTTGTTGCGAACTTGGAGAAATCGTTTTTCCAAGACGAAATCGATGTGTCGCTCGACGGTCGAGGCGCCGCTTTGTCCTTGGCCGGTGCCTTGCCAGGCGCCCATGAGGAATCGCAGCGGCTTCCAAGGATCATGGTCGGAGCCGGCGGATCGGCCGTTTTCCTGAGCGGCCGTGGTAAGCGGCGGAATCGAGAACGCAACGACGAATAGGGTTGCTATTAAACCCAGCACCGTGATTCGCGTTTTCATGATCGGGCCTCCATATCGCCCATCGGAGGCATGTCGGTTACGACGATTTCCAATCGATCGATCTTCCCGGAACGTACGGTGAACAGGTCGTAACCGTGCATGGGGGCCGGAAAAACGGGCGATGTGCAGGTCCATTCCGCTCGGACAACCGCGCCGTCCACGTCCACTCGGTCCAGCGTGAGCGCCAGGTCCGGTGCCGGGTTTTGCCACATGGCCCGGAAGCTGTCGCGGATCGCGGGTTTCCCAGTATGCGTTTGTAATTGACCACTGAACGGCTCGATAAAAACCGCGTTTTCCGCGAATAAAGCCATCATGTCCGATTCTCCGCTTGGACCTTTTTGCATGGCTTTGAACAAGTTCTCGACGATCTTTCGATCGCCTTCTGATACAATCATCCTATTTCTCCTTTCGTTTGATATACTCATCGTTGAGGCCTTTTATGCCTGGACATTTACCGAATCTTCATCGGGACTCGTTGATTCGCCTGCGCAAGTTGGTGCAGGCGATGCACGCCGACAACGGCCGAGCCGTGCCATTGCCGGAACTGATGCAACTGGCCGAACAAGTTCATTCGGGATCGGGCGTGACGGTCGATTTTCAGGCTTCGCAAGAGCTCGGCGGGCCGATGATCGTGCTTCGCGTTCGAGAGCCCGCGGCGCCGGCGGAATGTTTGGCCGTGCTGACGAGTCGGGAGCGCGAGGTGGCGGCGCTGATCGCCGATGGGCAAAGCAACAAGCAGATTGCTTTTCGCTTGCAGGTGTCCTTGGGTACGGTCAAAGATCACGTTCATCACATTCTCAGCAAAACCGGCTTGCCGAATCGGGCGGCGGTTGTGGCCGCTTTGCACGGCGGTTCGTGCGGTGCGACCGCGATCGAAGCCACTGCGCGGGTCGATCGCCGCAGGTAATTCACCCAATTCCCATCCTAAAGATCGACAAGGCGGATACAATCCATCTTTGGATGGATGTCGGCGGAAATTCCATCGGAAGGATTGAGGGGAGTTCGCGGGGTTGGTGTCAAAGTTTTGGCATTACGGCGGCCAGGGCTTCGGCGGAAGTGAGGACGGGAACTGCGACAGTTATGGAGAGGTCAGGCTCGTTGAGCGACCCGCGCGACCCGAACTACCGCAAAATCGTATCATTTCGCTCGGTGCTTTCGGGCCAAGTATTCGCGGAAAGGTCGTGAGCGTTCTCGGCGACGGGATGAAATGGTCGCACGGTCGAGTAAATCTCTGGCCAGGGACTTGTCTTCGGCGATTCGGACTAACGCGGCATCCTGCTGCACCTTCGGTAGCGACTTTAGCGCGGCGTAGAAAATCTCGGCGGTGGCGTTGATTTCGGACATGGTTTCATTCTACGCGAACAGTTTTTCCAAGCCAAATCAGCGTCAGGTCGATGATCCGACGAAAGACTCTTCTTGGTTGCGTGTCAAGATGGGATTAGAATTCCCAATCACCAATGGCGACTGACATCGGGTCGGCGAGCCGAAATCATTGATTGAGGGAGAAACTCAAATGTTTCATAAAGGCGCGCGGGTGGGTGGTGGCAATTTGCCACCAGAAATCATTTCGAAAATAGAAGCGCTGCTGGATGAATTCACAGCAAACGTGCAATTCTGTGCAATGTCCACGGGCATAAGGCGTGCGGTCGTTCGCAGTAATCTTCCTTGCAGTGTAGTCTATCTGCTCGACTCAGAACACCTGTTTGTTGCCGCGCAAAAGGCATTTGGGATGCCTTCGACATTAGGACTTGATTTTCGGGGCAACTCTCTAAGCATAAACCAAGTATATGATGATGTGAAATGGGAATACGGGTTCGACGACCCGTTCGTGATTTCATTTCCCGCAGCTTTGCTTGATCAGACGATGTTAGACCGAGGTCAGGCTATCGTAGCAACTGCAATGGCGCACATAGAATCGGAGGTTAGTCGCGTGGAGAGGCAGACGAATATGATCCAGATCAATCCAGTTTTTGGGCCAGCATCTTTCGTACTAGATCCTCGATTGGCATTCGTGCTAATGCCGTTTACAGATGAACTGACAAAGATTTACAGTTCAATCATCAAGCCAACCGTGGAAAAGCCTGAATTCAGACTCGTCTGTCATCGTGCTGACGACATTAAATCCAACAAGGCTATTATTCAAGACATTTGGAAATCAATTTGCGAGGCAAGACTTGTGATCGCAGATCTGTCGAGGTTGAATCCCAATGTGATGTATGAACTAGGAATCGCTCACACGGTGGGAAAGGAAACAATCCTGATTTATCAGAGTGGTGATAATGTGAAGTTTCCATTCGACCTGGCACATATTCGTAGAATTGAATACAGAAACGACGCACCGGGAGGAAAACAATTAGAATTTGATCTAACCGAAACCATTCGACAGGTCCTTCAGCCAAGAATAAAAACGTTGTAGGTCGGGTCACCGACTCGATGGTTCAATTCGTCATTGAAAGCGTCTTCAAGGCTTCTTCATACAGCGTATCCGGGCAGTTGTCTTGGTCCTGCGGCGTGGGGAGTGTGCGCTTAGCGAGAGGAACCGTTTTCTTCGCGTTTCAATCCCAGTTTTTCGTGGTACGGAGCGGCGGTTTTTTGGGCATGGTCGATCAGTTTGGAGACATCCTGGTTAAACTCCGCGCTGAGTCGCTCGCGCACTCGGCGGACATCGTCCACTGGGGTCAACTCGCGTTCCTGTGTATCCGGTTTCGGTTGATTCATCGTCTACTCCTGTAAAAGGTCGGGGGTCACGATTTGCGGCGGAACAAGTCCCAAACGAAAACAGACGGTCGCGAAATGAATTCGCTTGTTGTTGTTGGCCAAGTGTCGGGCATTCCACGTCACCAGAAAATCCACGCGGTGTACGGTTGCGACCGCGGCGTGGATCGCATCCCCGGAAACAGCGGGCGCGGGCATGAGTTTCTCTCGGACGAATAGCTCTGCAACGTCTCGAACATCGGGCGTCAATTCCAAAAGCTGTAGACCACGTAACATCTCCAATGCCGCGTCGCGTCCGGGAAACTCTGAATCCGCAAGTTCCGCTACGACTTCGTCGGAAATCAACAGCGTGTGTTTTGGGGCCAACGCTCTCCACCACTCGTTGCTCGTCACTCTCCAGCCAACGCTCTTGGGTGTTTTCCGCGTGCTCACGCACGCGCTGAAGAAACTCGTTTCCAGGTATACTCTTGCCACCCCTCTATTATACCATCCACGCGGGGCGTGTAACGCCCGCACTTCACACGGACGCCGTTGCGAAGTACCCTGATTCAAGCGGATTACTTGGAGTGCATCGGAGTGCGTCCTAGGCCCTGGAACCCGAACATCCGCGCGGAATCCCGGCAAGCCGGGATTGTATTTCGCCCGCGGCTCGCGGAGGATTCAGGACGCACTCTTTGGAGGGTTTGGATTAGAATGTCCCTTCTTGGCGTCAACATTGATCACGTGGCCACCGTGCGGCAGGCGCGGGGCGGTGATGAGCCGGACCCGGTGTGGGCGGCGATGGAGGCCGAGCTTGGCGGGGCGGACAGCATCGTTTTTCATTTGCGCGAGGATCGCCGACATATTCAAGACCGCGATGCACGGGTGTTGCGAGAGACGGTCGGGGTGAAGCTCAACATGGAAATGGCCATGGCCGACGAGGTGGTTGCGATCGCGGAGAAACTGAAACCCGATCAATTCACGCTGGTCCCGGA
>JBBTCX010000016.1:0-15537 GCA_038043045.1 Planctomycetota bacterium
GGGATCCGCCGTGGTCGCCGGATCGGATGTCTGACGCGGCCAAGCTGCAACTCAATATGTGGTAACTACGCTCCTGAGGGTCGAACGGAGTCGCGTTTAACAGACCAGTCCTCTTCGCAGAGAAAATAAGCGCTCGGCGGCATTCCCAACTTGGCGTAGGTCCCCAGCGCACGAGTGTTGTCGTGATGAACATAGAGTCGCAGACCGCACACTTGGGGGTCTTGCCGGGCAAGATCGCGGATGTGTGAATGTAGCCGTTTGAACACCCCAATTCGTCGAAACTCCGGTCCCACGTAGACACTTTGAATCCACCAAAAAAAACCGTTTCGCCAGTCACTCCATTCGAAAGTAATCATGGTTTGACCGACGATTTCCAAATCGACCTCGGCCACGAAATATCGACAATGCTCCGGTGATTGCAGTGCATGGCGGACGCCTTCTCGAAGGACGGCTAATTCAAGCGTTTTGTGTTCCGTCTCCTCGGCCATCGCAGCGTTGAAGGCGACGATGGGTTCTAGGTCCGCGAGGGTTGCGTTACGAACGGTGATCGGCTGATGACTCAACTCACATCTCCTCAAGAGTCGGTATTTAGTTTTCAACAAAGAATGGGTTGCTGTCAAATTGGCACCTAGAGAAGAATCCCGACGGTTTGTCTGCCAAGGTGGCAGAATGGTATTCGTATTTGCTATTTTGCCAATACTCCGTAACCTACGTGCCGATAATAGTTTATGGACTAACAAAACGCTTGGATGGAGTGGTTCAGCCCTTGCATGTTCAAATTGGGGGTGTACCGCGCGTTGTTTTTTTAGCGCGATTTTAGGAATGGGCACCCAAGACATGCAAGGGTTCATGACCACGATTGCGGCATGAGGAGATATTGAGATGGCAGTGAAACAGTTGGCTTACCAGCAAGATGCTAGAAAAGCACTTTTGAGCGGCGTTGAAAAATTGGCGAGGGCAGTGAAGTCCACTTTGGGACCAAGAGGTCGCAACGCGGTAATCGACAAGGGGTGGGGCGGACCTAACGTCACGAAAGACGGCGTCACCGTCGCCGAGGAAGTCGAACTGATTGATAAGTATGAAAACATGGGCGCCCAGCTTGTGAAAGAGGCGGCCAGCAAGACGAGCGAAGTCGCGGGCGATGGAACAACGACGGCCACGGTACTCGCCGAGGCCATCTTTCAAGGCGGGTTGAGGAACATCGCGGCTGGCGCGGATGCCAATTCGTTGAATCGGGGGATTGCCAAGGCGGTGAAAGCCGTTGTTGAAGCTCTGAAAGAGATGTCTCGTCCGATCAAAGTTTCCAAGCGCGATGACATTGTGAATGTGGCTTCGATCTCGGCGAACAACGATCCGACGATCGGAAGTCTCCTCGCGGATTGCTTCGACAAGGTCGGCAAGGACGGCGTGATTACGGTCGAAGAGGGGAAGACTTCGGATACCGTTGTCGACGTGGTCGAAGGCATGCAATTCGACCGTGGGTTTCTTTCGCCGCATTTTGTCACCGATCAAGACGCAATGGAATGTGTCCTCAACAAGGCCTTTATTCTCATTCACGAAGACAAGATTAGCAGTGTGCCGAAGTTGGTGCCGTTGCTGGAAAAGGTGGCGAAGGCGAAAAGACCTCTGTTGATCATTGCGGAGGATGTCGAAGGCGAAGCGCTGGCGACGTTGGTCGTCAACAAGCTTCGTGGCATCGTGGAAGTGTGCGCGGTGAAGGCCCCGGGTTACGGCGATCGTCGCAAGGCCATGTTGCAGGATATTGCGGTTCTTACCGGCGCCACGGCGATCATGAAAGACTTGGGCACCAACCTCGAGAGCGTGTCCATCAGCGATCTAGGGCAAGCCAAGAAGATCCGTATCGACGCGAACAATTCGACGATTATCGAGGGCGCGGGTTCAACGGATGCGCTCAAGGGTCGCATTGAACAAATTGCAGCGGAAATTCGCACCACGACCTCCGACTATGACCGCGAGAAGCTTGAAGAGCGTCGCGCGAAATTGGTCGGCGGCGTGGCCCAGGTAAACGTGGGAGCGGCGACCGAGACGGAGCTGAAAGAAAAAAAAGCCCGAATCGAAGACGCGTTGCATGCCACCCGCGCGGCCATTGAAGAGGGGATTGTCCCGGGCGGCGGCGTCGCATTGATTCGCGCGGCGTCGGCTTTGGATGGGTTGAAACTGTCGCATGACGAACAAACCGGCGCTCAACTCGTGCGAGACTGTCTGGCCGCTCCGTTGCGACAGATCGCCGCCAACGCAGGGTACAACCCCGGCGTCGTGTTGAACAAAGTTCAGTCCAAGAGCGGCGCGTTTGGTTTCAACGCGGAGACTGGTGAATACACTGATCTCATTAAGGACGGCGTGATTGATCCGACCAAGGTGGTTCGGTGTGCTTTGGAAAATGGAAGCAGCGTCGCCCGCATTCTTTTGAGCACGGAAGTGTGCATCACCGAAAAGCCCAAGGATGATAAGGATGAACCGGCCGGTCCGGGCGGTATGGGTGAAGACGATTACGACATGGACTAAACGGATTTCCGCGAAGGCGGACCGTAACTGAAAATCGGATGAATGAACAACGTCGGAAAAACCGACGGAATCGACGCATAGGGAGAACGAAAACAATGGCTACGGCAACGGCAACCCCAACAAAGAAAAAGTTGAAATTTCGACCGACGGATGACCGAATTCTGATCGAACCTTGTGAGGCCGAGGAAACCACGGCCGGGGGAATTATTCTCCCCGATGCGGCCCGGGAAAAACCGCAGCGCGGCATCGTGTTGGCCGCCGGCCCCGGCAAGCTGCTGGATAGCGGCAAACGCGGTGAAATGTCCGTCGGGGTCGGTGACGAAGTTTGGTACGGCAAATACTCCGGGACGGAAATTGAGTTTGGTACGGACAAATATGTGGTGCTGCGGGAGAACGATGTTCTCGCGGTCGTGGATAACTAAGTCGCGAAATCGTTTTCCAACTTGAAAGTGAGGAGTAGGCCATGCCTAAGCAAATGATGTTCTCCCAACACGCTCGTCAGGTGATGCTTGACGGGGTGGGGAAGCTTTCGGACGCCGTGAAAGTCACGATGGGTCCGACCGGTCGCAACGTAATTCTCCAAAAATCCTACGGTTCGCCGCGCATCACGAAGGACGGCGTGACGGTCAGCAAGGAAATTGAACTCGGTCAGCCTTTTGAAAACGTCGGAGCGAAGCTGATCAATCAGGTGGCTTCGAAAACGAGCGATGTCGTCGGCGACGGTACGACCGCCGCGACGGTGTTGGCCGAAGCGATTTATCGGGAAGGCTACAAAGCCGTCGCCGCGGGGTGTAACCCTATGGCACTCAAGCGCGGAATTGACTCTGCCGTGAAAATCGCCGTCGAAGCCATCAAAAACCTTTCGACCAAGGTCCGTTCGAACGACGATCTGGCGAAAGTCGCGACGATCTCCGCCAATGGCGATGAGGAAGTCGGAAAGCTCCTGGCGAGCGCTCTCGAAGCCGTCGGACCGGACGGAGTCATCGAAATCGAAGAAGGCAAATCTCTTCAAACCGAAAAAGAAATCGTCGAGGGGATGCAGTTCGACAAGGGCTTTATTTCACCCTACTTTATGACGGATGCGGGGTCGTTGGAGTGCGTGCTGAACGATCCGATGATCTTGATTCACGAAAAGAAGATCTCCAACTTGCGAGACTTCATCCCGGTTCTGGAGGCGGTGGCGACAGGCGGCAAGCCGTTGCTCATTATCGCCGAAGATGTCGAAGGTGAGGCGTTGGCGGCGCTGGTCGTCAACAAGCTACGCGGGGTATTGAGTT
The DNA here is from genome assembly GCA_038043045.1 of Planctomycetota bacterium. GTDB lineage: Bacteria > Planctomycetota > Phycisphaerae > UBA1845 > UBA1845 > JBBTCX01. The sequence continues at coordinate 3,804 of JBBTCX010000016.1, forward strand.
GCTGCGCGGTCAAAGCCCCGGGTTTCGGCGATCGTAGAAAGGCCATGCTGGGCGACATTGCCGCTTTGACGGGTGCTACGCTGATCAGCGAAGACCTCGGAATCAAGCTAGAGAGTATTACGGCCAAGGATATGGGTACGGCAAAGAAGATCGTCATCGACAAGGATTGCACGACGATTATTCAAGGCGCCGGCAAAAAGGCCGACACCAAGGCTCGAGTCGAGCAGATTCGTGCCCAAATCGAAAAAACCACGAGCGATTATGACCGCGAGAAGTTGCAGGAGCGTTTGGCTCGGCTGACCGGCGGCGTCGCGGTGATTCGCGTCGGGGGAGCGACGGAAATCGAAGTCAAAGAGCGCAAAGACTTGGTGGATGACGCGTTTCACGCCACCAAGGCTGCGGCGGAGGAAGGCATCGTCCCCGGCGGCGGCGTTGCATTCTTACGGGCTATCCCGGCGGTACTGGCGGCGATTTCCAAGGCCAAGGGCGATGAGAAGCTCGGAATGGAAATTGTAGCGACGGCGCTTCGTGCCCCCACTTGCCAAATCGTCAGCAACGGCGGCGGAGAAGGGGAAGTCATCGTGGAGGAGATTCTCGACAATAAGGGCGCTTACGGATACGACGCCCGAGCGCACCAGTTTGTGGACATGGTCAAGGCCGGGATCATTGATCCCGCGAAGGTTTCTCGCGTCGCTTTGGAAAATGCGGCCAGCGTCGCGGGTTTGATGTTGACCACCGAGGTCATGTTGACCGATCTAAAAGACGAGGACAAGAAGATTCAACACTCGATTCGGTAACTCGACGTCGGCGGCAAAGGACCTCTGCAGGGCGGGCTCGTTACTGGGTCCGCCCTGTTGTTCGTACCCGGCCTCGAAGGGTTTTGTAAGGCATGGCTGTGGCGAATACCAAGCGCGATTATTATGAAATTCTAGGTCTGGCTCGGGAGGCGAGCGCCGAGGAAATCAAGAAGGCCTATCGCCGCCACGCGCATAAGTACCATCCGGATCGAAATCCAGACGACACTGAAGCCGAGGGTAAGTTCAAAGAGGGCGCCGAGGCGTATGAAGTTCTTTCCGATCCCAGCAAACGACAACGATATGATCAATATGGTCACGCGGGATTGGGCGGCGCGGGGGTTCACGACTATTCGCACATGGATGTCGGCGACATCTTTTCGATGTTCGACGATATCTTCGGCGGAGCGTTTGGCGGCGGTCGGAGGAGTCGACGCGGCGGCGGAACCGATTTGCAGACGGAAGTGGAAATCACGCTGGCGGAAGTCGCCACCGGTGCGGAACGCTCGATCGAGTTTACGCGCCGAGATGTTTGCGAAACATGCCAAGGAAACGGAGCGGCCAAGGGTACTCGACGGCAGAATTGTTCTACATGTGGCGGATATGGCCAGGTGGAACAGTCGACCGGATTCGGTTCGATTTTCGGTCGAGTCATCACCACGTGCCCGTCCTGCAAGGGTCGCGGGTCGACGGTGACGACACCTTGTGGCACTTGTCGCGGGTCGGGTCGCATGGCCAAGGATCGTGTGGTTGTCGTGAAAATTCCCGCTGGAATCCAAGAGGGCCAAGCAGTTCGAGTGCGCGGGGAAGGGGAACCGAGTGAAGACGGAAATCATCGTGGAGATTTGCACTGCCAGGTGCGTGTCCGCCCGCATCCTTTTCTTCAGAGGCATGAACAAGACCTCGTTTGCCAAGTTCCGATCAGCTTCACCCAAGCCGCGCTCGGTGCCGCACTGGAAGTGCCCACCTTAACCGGTCGCGCGGAATTGAAGATTCCGTCGGGTGCGCAGCATGGCCAACTGTTTCGATTGCGCGGTCTTGGTCTTCCCGATTTGCGCGGCAGTCGTCGTGGCGACGAGATCGTACAGGTGCTGATCGAGATTCCCAAGAAGTTGGACAAGACTCAAGAGCGCCTTCTTCGAGAATTCGCCAAAACGGAGGATCGCCATGTGCTGCCGGAATCCAGAGGTTTTTTTGACAAACTGAAGGAATATTTGGCCGGGACAGAAAAAGGGGATTAACTGGGCCTTGATCATGAAAAGTAGGCACGATCATTCACGTAAAACGCGAGCTTTGTTCTACTTGGAAGGCGGACGTAACTGAGTATGGCCAAAACAACGAATCATCCGGTAAAGGATACGGCGGTTGTGAAGCCGCCGAAGACCGACAATTCTCCAGACGTTGAGGCGGTGGGGAAGGAATCTACCGAACGGGCCATGGAGATCGCGGAGCTAAAGGCCAAGATCGCAGCGCTGGAAGACGGTGTGGTCCGGGCACGCGCGGATTTTCAAAACCTTCAGCGTCGCTCTGCCAACGAACGAAGTGAGGCGATTCGATTTGCCAACGCAGAGTTGATTCGATCCTTGTTGGGTGTCGTGGATGATCTGGAGAGAACTCTTTCAGCCGCGGAAAACGATAAGAACGCGGGCGTTTTGATCGCCGGAGTCCGACTGGCGCGAGATTCTTTTTTGAAAGCATTGCGCGACAACGGACTGGAACCCATCGACGCCCTTCATCAACCGTTTGATCCCGAATTGCACAACGCCCTGATGCAGCAACCGACGGCGGAGCATCCCGCCGGAACGGTCCTTCAGGAAGTCTCACGCGGGTACCGGCTTAAGGAGCGAGTGCTTCGTCCGTCGACGGTCATCGTGGCCAGCGCACCGAGATCGAGCGAATGTAGCGAGGACCATCCTTCTCTAGATTAGTTGAAGCCCGCTGGTGACGAGGAGTGGCACATGCCGACGTATGATTATGAATGCACCCAGTGCGGAAAAGTGTTCGAGCTTTTTCAGAGCATGAAAGATAAGCCTAAAAAGGCAATCGCCACGGATTGCAAAAAGTGCAAGAACAAGGCTCCCGTGGTTCGAAGAATCGGCGGTGGGGCGGGCATCCTCTTTCGTGGCTCGGGGTTCTACCAGACGGACTATCGCAGCGACAATTATAAGAAATCAGAGAAGGCGGAGAGCGATTCGGCCAAGGGAACACCCGCCGCCGAAAGCGGCAAGAAGAGCGATGGACCCGCGAAGTCCGAAACCAAACCCGCGGACAAACCAAGTTCGTAATTCAGGCTTGCGAGGTGCCTTCCGGCGACGTCTTCACTTTTCCATGAGGCTTCACGTGCCCACATTCGATTGCCCAACCTGCGGCGAGCAAAAAACGGTGGAAAACAAGGAAGAACTTGCCTATCGACCCTTTTGCAGTTACCGGTGCAAGATGATCGACTTGGGCCGATGGTTGGACGGCACGTATTGTGTGTCAGAACCGACGGGTTCAGAGTCAGATCTCGCCGGCCCGATTATCCCAGACGAAGAATCGGATGATGGGTAAAAAACTCGGAAACTACCGGCGTGCGGTTTTTGTGCGCGCGGGATGGGCTTGAGATGTGCCGACAAGAACCCTGCAAACGCGTTCTTGAATCTCTTTGTACGGCGCGGTCGATCCTTTGAAACCATTGAAGAGGATGGCAAACGCATAGCGCCTACCGTTGATCGCATCGACGTATCCGGCCAAGGATCGCACCCCGCGAATCGTGCCGGTTTTTGCAACGACTCGCCCATGAACGTCGTGCATTCGTTTGCGCAGGGAACCGTCCTTTCCGGCGATGGAAAGACTATCACGAAACATCTTCGCATCCGGACCTCGATCCACCCAGGCAAGAATCGAAGCCAATTGTCTGGCAGTGCAACGATTGTCGCGACTCAAGCCCGAGCCGTCGGCCACAATTAGAGCAGAGTCGGAGACGCCGGCCTTGGCCATCGTCGCGTGGATGGCCGCCCGACCCGTGTCCCAGGTGCCTTGCGGTTGTTGATCGCCCAAAGTGTGAGCGAAAGCGAACCCGCTTCGTTTCAGCAGGCATTCCGCAAACAGATTTTGGCTATCTTTTCCGATCCGAGGGAGCACGTCGGCGAGGGACGTCTTGCGGCGGTCGATGATGGTGAGACCCATCGGAAGCGTACCGTCGGTGTTTCGCACGCGATGGCGACGAATCTCTCCGGAAATAGTGATTCCTTCAGCCTTTAAGACCGTGCGGAGCGAATCCGCGAATAACAAGCCCGGGTCAGGGAACGACGCGGAACCCAGGGGATAGGGACGTGAACAACTGCCGGAAACGACGTAGTCAAACGACTCGGCTTTGTGATTCAGTACCGGCTCGCCTTTGCCACCTGATCGACATTGATTCACGATTCGAACCAAGGAATTGGGCGGCTGCACGGAGACTTGGCAGGAAGTATGACGGCCCCCCGGTGAGACGGTAATGTCCACGCAGTTTCCATTGATCGATAACCCCGAAACGGGAGCGGCGTACCAATTGTCCAAGTCACTTTTTTCCCAAGTGGGATGGAGACGTTGTTCATCGAAGATAGATTCATCGATCAAAAGATCGCCGGGAATGGATGGAAAACCCCGCTGCCGGAGACTCGCGGCCCAACGTTTGAAATCGGAAGTCACGGACTGACCGCGAGTGTTCTGGATCTTTTCGTCTCCGAATCCTGGATCGCCGTCGCCAAGTACGATCAAGTCTTTGCCGTTGGAAGCAAGCACCGTATCAAAAACAAATTCGGGTCCCAAGTAAACAAGCGCCGCAGCCATCACGAAAACCTTCATCGTGCTAGCCGGGACCATCGGTGCGTCCGCATGATGTTCGAATACGATTTTGCCGGATTCCAAGTCGACAATGCAGGCCCCGGCCGTCGCATGGGGGTCTGGGAGTTTTGCAAAAAAGTTCGATAAAGCGGAATGGAATCCTCCGTCTTGGGCGCTCGCAACGAATGGAGAAGCCAACCAGCCTGCGGAGAACACCAGAACAATGAAAAACGCGCGAGCGGGGTTTTGAGAACTTCGTGAGGCCGGAAACGACTGACTACGGATTTCGTTCATCGCTACCATCTTTCGTTCGTCGCAGCGTCGGCATCTTACACGTTCGAAATAGTCCCCGTCCATCGAGTTCTATCGGGAAGGCGTACCGGAAACCATGAGGGTTACCGGAAATGCGGCGCACCGCTAGGTCGTCATTGACCCTTGTTGAGTTTCAATTTAGGCTTCCGGCCAAAGATTGCTCGGATGAAGAGGAAAAAGGAGAGCCTGCGATGCGACATACTCTACGTTTGGGTTTTGGTGTGCTCTTGACACTCGCCGGATGTCACTCTGCTTCAGTTCGCCTTGCGCCCGGCCATTCCAAAGTTCCGTTCTTCAAAGGACTTGGAAAACATCACCGGCCCGTTTCCACCACCTCGCCACAGGCCCAGCGTTATTTCGATCAGGGATTACTTTTTACATTTGCGTTCAATCACGATGAGGCCATCCGCTCCTACAAAGAAGCGGCGCGGTTGGATCCCAACTGTGCGATGGCTTGGTGGGGCGTCGCGCTATGCAATGGCCCGCACATCAACAACCCGGCGATGAGCGAAGCCAAATCTCAAGCGGCCTGGGAATCGCTGCAAAAGGCTCTCGCCTTGCTGGATCACGCCAACCCCACGGAGCGTTTGCTGATTCAAGCCGTTTCCAAACGATATGCCGCAGCCGCTCCGAAAGATCGCAAACCGTTGGATGAAGCCTATGCCAAAGCGATGCGCGAGGTCTGGCTGGCGCATCGCGGTGACCCCGACATCGGTGCTCTTTATGTTGAATCTTTGATGGACTTGCAACCTTGGGATCTGTGGACAAAAGATTGGAAACCCAAGGGTGCAACCGAGGAAATTGTGTCGACGTTGGAAGAAGTGATGCGAGTGGATTTGTATCATCCGGGAGCGAATCATTTGTACATTCATGCGGTGGAAGCGTCGGCCCATCCAGAAAAAGCCGTGGAAGCGGCGAACCGACTCCGTGACCTTGCCCCCGGCGTCGGCCACTTGGTCCATATGCCCGCGCACATCGACGTGCGAACCGGAAAATGGGACCAGGCCTCTCAGTCCAACCGCAAGGCGATCAGGGCCGATCGGGCGTATCGAAAAATCTCGCCCCGTCAGGATTTCTACCGCCTTTATATGGCCCACAATCATCATTTCCTTTCGTACGCATCCATGATGGAGGGTCGCAAGGACGAAGCTCTACAAGCCGCCCACGACATGCTCGCCGGTGTACCGAGCGATTGGGCCGAAAAGAATGCGAAATTGATTGATGGATACACCTTGATCGACTTCGAGGTAAAGATGCGGTTTGGTTTGTGGGATGAGATTCTCATGGAACCGCAGCCGCCTAGTTTTTTCCCCATCAAGACGGCCTTTTGGCATTTCGTTCGCGGAACGGCGTTCGCAGCAAAGGGACAGGTCGAGCAGGCCAAACAGGAAAAGGCAGCATTCCTCAAAGCACGTCAAGAAATCTCTCCAGAAGCCACGATGGCCATCAACCCCGCAAAGAATGTTTTGGATATCGCCGAGCACATGCTGAACGGAGAAATCGCGTTTCGGCAAAAGAAGATCGATGAAGCGGTTGGTGAGTTGCGTCAGGCGATCAAGATCGAGGACGATTTGCAGTACATGGAACCTCCGGATTGGATCCAACCGGTTCGACACACCTTGGGCGCAATTTTGCTCGACGCCGGTCGCGCCGAAGAGGCGGAGAAAGTGTATCGGGAAGACTTGGCCATTTGGCCCGAGAACGGATGGTCGCTTTACGGGCTTTCCGAATCCTTGAAAGCACGAGGGGCGGGCTCCGAAGCGGATGACGTCGCCAAGCGTTTCCGGAAAGCGTGGTCGCGCGCCGATACCCAAATCGGTACGAGTTGTCTTTGCGTTCGGCGATCGTAATGCGGAAACCGTCCGGCCAATGAACGTCGCCGACCATCTTACCGACGTAGCCGGGCGTTTCCCAAAACTCACCGCTTTGGTCTTGACTCAGGTTAACGGCAAGCCCGTCCCCCGTTGGTCCACGGCGTTGACCTTCTCCGAGCTTGAAGCCAAAACGAATCGTTGCGCGAACGGATTCTTGCGAATTGGCATAACCCAAGGAATGCGCGTGCTCGTTTTGGTTCGACCAGGGTTTGAATTCGTCGCGGTCATGTTCGCCCTATTTCGCCTTGGTTCCATTCCCGTGCTGATTGATCCAGGAATGGGCGTCGCTCGATGGTTGGAATGTATCCGCGACGTGAATCCGGCAGCACTCATCGGTCTGCCACAAGCCCACGCCGTCCGCGTATTACACGGGAGAACGTTTCGAAACACACGAATCAACGTGACCGTCGGTCGCAAGTGGTTTTGGGGCGGTTCCACATTGTCGGAAGTGGAAACGAGCTCCACCGGTCGATTTTCCGCCGTGACGACGAAAAACGACGATCCCGCGGCCATCCTTTTCACCTCCGGCAGCACCGGACCGGCCAAAGGCGTCGTCTATACTCACGGCATGTTCGGCGCTCAAATTCGTGCCATACAAGGGCACTATGGAATTGAGACCGGAAAAGAAGTGGATTTACCGGGCTTCGCTCCATTCGCCCTATTCAGCGTGGCCATGGGAATGACCACGGTTTTTCCAAACATGGATTTCTCAAGACCCGGTCGCGTCGATCCCGCCAGGATTTTCCAATCCATTCACGACTATCAGGTGACGAGCACGTTTGGTTCGCCGGCGATGTGGAAAAGGGTGGCGGCCTATTGCATCGAGCGAAATCTTCAGCTCCCTTCGCTTCGTCGAGTCATGATCGCCGGAGCGCCGGTGCCAGGGTGGTTGGTCGAACAGATCAAGAGTGTTTTGAAGGCCGATGCCGACGTGCACACCCCGTATGGCGCAACCGAAGCCCTCCCGGTCACATCCATGAGTGGCCAAGAACTAACCTCAGTAGACGTGACGGGTCTCACTCCCCTCGCCCAATCCCGCGCGGGACGTGGAACGTGCGTGGGAGTGCCAGTAATTGGCATGGCAGCGCGCCTGATCCGTATCACGGATGACCCCATCCTTGCCTGGACCGACGATCTGGAAGTCGGGTTCGAGGAACCCGGTGAAATCGCCGTGTCGGGACCCGTGGTGACCAAGGAATATTTCGCTCGACCGGATGACAATCGGCTTAGCAAGGTCCATGAGGGCGATCGTGTTTGGCATCGAATGGGCGACCTAGGATTGAAAGACGCTCAAGGACGAATTTGGTTTCTTGGTCGAAAGGCCCACCGAGTGGTGACCCCATCAGGCACTCTTTTTACCGAACCTTGTGAGGCCGTCTTTAATGAGCATTTGAGCGTAGATCGTTCTGCTTTGGTTGGCCTCGGCTCGCGCGGACAACAAACGCCGGTTGTCATCGTCGAACCTAAAAAAGACCATTGGCCGAGAGGAAAACGGACTGAGCGCTTTCGAAATGAGCTCCTTCGATTGGCCCGCGCCCGCGAGCACACTCGCGACATCCATACCATTCTGTTTCACCGCAGCCTCCCCGTCGACGTTCGCCACAATGCCAAAATCCGCCGCGAAGACCTGGCCCGCTGGGCGGCCAAACAAATCGGGTCGAGTTGCCCGGATGGTGGCTCCTAGATGCGCGCGGTCGTCACGGGCGGCGGCGGATTTCTCGGCTCGCGCATTTGTCGATACCTCGCCGAGCGTGGCGACCAAGTCCTAGCGGTCGGCAGACATCACTACCCACTCTTGGAATTAGAAGGAATTGCCTGCCGAGTCAGCGACATTCGTGATTCCCGGACCATTCGGCGAGCCTGTGAAGGTGCCGACCTTGTCATCCACACGGCGGCCATTCCCGGAATCTATGGTCCGCGCAAGCTCTTTCACGACATCAACGTCGATGGCACTCGCAATGTCGTCGATGCCTGCCGCGCTAATAATGTCCCCAAGCTGGTCCACACCAGTTCACCCAGCGTGGTGTTTGGAGATTCGGAGTTAGCTGGAGTGGATGAATTGGTTCCTTATCCGAAAGAATACCTTGCTCACTATCCAGCCACCAAAGCCGAGGCCGAACGCGTCGTCCTCGCCGCCAATTCCGAAGGTCTTTCCACGGTCTGTATCCGTCCTCACCTCATCTGGGGACCAGCGGATCCACATTTGATTCCCAGGCTTGTCGTCCGTGCCAAAACGGGTCACCTTCGACAAGTGGGTGACGGAAAGAACCTTGTCGACATCACCTACATTGACAATGCGGCCTGGGCTCATGTTCTGGCGGCTGACGCTCTTTCGCCCGCCGCGCCTTGTGCCGGTCGGGCGTATTTCATCAGTCAAGGAGAACCGGTCAATCTGTGGGATTGGATTCGGCAAATTCTTGCGATGTGCGGTCTTTCACTTTCCCGTCGAGCCATTTCATACCCGACAGCACGACGAATCGGCGCACTGTTCGAATGCGTATACCGTTTGACTGGAACTCATCGTGAACCACCCATGACTCGTTTCTTGGCCGGGCAACTTGCCAAGAGCCATTACTTCAACATCACCGCCGCACGGCGTGATTTCGGATACGAACCTCGTATATCCACCGCCGAAGGGATGCGGCATCTCTTCGCTTGGCTCAGAGAATCAATTCTCTAATGCAGCTACAGTCCCGCGTCGCTTCGCCTCATTCGGGCGCGAACGGAACCAGCCGCATTCCCACAAACGTCGCGGTGCAGACATACGACAAAATGCAGAGCATCCACGTCGACCGCCCTCCGAAACCATGGGCCACCTGAAGACTCGCCAAGCAGACGACAAGATAACTCGCCAATCCCCACGTGACTCTTTGGAGGGTGTCATCCGTTGTCGCAATCCCCGGAAGTCGCGGCCAAATTGCCGCCAACCAACCCAACAACAGGGCAAGCATCAAGGACAAAAATGCCGCTTGCCGTAGCCGTGGAAGCAACCACTTTCGCAACGAACCGGTGGTTGACTCGTCTTGCTTTCTCCAGGCGGAGGCAAGTTGTTTCGCACCCAATCCAACGATGGCCGAGCCGACCATCATTGCATTGAACAACCAGGGATAGCGCTTTCCTAGGGCCCCAGGTGGAATGGAAACACAGGAGGCGACCAAGGCGCAGGCCGTGAGCACAACCAAGAACAGACCCAAATCCACCGCCATCGCCCGCCGGAATCTAAGTCCGTGACAGAGACTGGCAGTGGCACTGGCCGCCGAACACGCCGCCACAACCAGTGCCCAAGTCCCCTGAGAACCCAATCGCAACGCGGAGGGTACGGCCAGGTGGTAGCTGACAACGATAACAACCCCAAATCCCAGCAACAGGCTGCTCTTTTCGAGACCAGGCCAGCCGGTGGCGATCGGATTCTTCGCCAGGGGTTGAACGTTTCGATCCCAAGCCAAACCAAGTTTTCCTGAGGAAACAGCGGCGCCGAGGCATTGCAAAAAGGTCAAACAGACCAACAGCAACAGCGAGTTGCCCGTGTATTCCATCGCCCCGGTCGATGTCACTCTAAAGGGCGGAATCAGCAGGCACGTCCACAACCCCACGCACAGCGTGCACCAGAACAACCCTGTGCCCAGTCGACCATCGCGAGTGGATAGAAATCCGATGGCGCAGGTCCAAAACAAGACAAATACAGTCCATAATCCTTGAGCTTCAAAGCCGAGTGCCGGGATATCGCCGCCTGGAACTCCGTGGACCCATGTCAATGAAACCGAAATACCGCGAAGCACCAATAGGACAGCCACGCCGACGCTCGCCGTGACTCCTAACAGCAATCCGACAACGCCAAGAAAACTCGAACCAGGTTCACTCGGTGCCCTACGGTAAGTCTCGTCGCGGTCCGCGGATAGAAACGCGCTCATGCAAGTGCAGAGAAACGCGCCGACCGCGCAACACCACGATAGAAACGGTAGGAATCCTTGAGGACGATATCGGATGACGACGAGAGCGACCAAGGCCAAGAAGACAACCAAGAACACGCGACGTCGAGACGTTGTGGCCACTCCGGAAATCGATGTACTGCTCGAGGTCATCCAATGTTCCTAACAAAGTCTGAAGCTGGCGTTGTTCAAGCCCGCGCGCCGGATAGCGCCCATGAGTTTATCGGATGGGTTCATCGAGATGCGAAGCGGTATCGATTCGTGCCGTTTCGATCAGGGTCGAACGCGGCGCGCGGTCTAAGTGCTCGATGTTACGGGACGTGAGCGAAACCGCGGGGCATTCTTATCGCCCTTGTAGGCCGAGAGTACCGGCTGCTTTTCGGCCAGTTTCTCGCGCAGGATTTTCACGGCACCGGGTAGGACTTGTTCAGGACCGGGCAACGCGTCCATCCACAACTTGGGCCACTCGAACATCAGGTAGCCTTCGTAAGCCAATCCGCGAAGGATTTCGACTTGCCGGGCAATTTCTAAGTCGCCTTGTCCGAGCGAAACATACGACGTGATCAGATTCCGCTCATCGAACTTCGCGTCGCAAAGGTGGACCAAGCCCATACGATAACCTAATCTTGGCAACGAATTCGTCGCCCGTTCCGGAACCGTTCGACCAATAAATTGATTCCAGCAACAACGCACCGAGGGGTGTGAAACGGCATCGACCAAGAACCACAAGCTTGTGCTATCGGGAAAATCGCCGCCGTTTTCCACCAATAGAGTAACGTTGTTTCTCGCGGCTTCCGGTGCAAGAGTGATGAGTTGTTCCGCCAACCGGCTCAGCGCGGCGCGTGAATTATCCAATCCCGGTGCTTCTCCCGCCAAGATGCGAACAAACGGACAGCCCAACTTTCCGGCCAATTCAATTAACTCCGAAAGCTGAGCCTTTTGCTTGGCGAGATCTGCTTGCTTACGGGCCGGCAAAGTGGCCGACGATCCCAAACAAACCAGTTCAATCTTATTGGCG
>JBBTCX010000017.1:0-4066 GCA_038043045.1 Planctomycetota bacterium
GAAGACGGATCAGCCCGTCGAAGACGCGGACCTCAAGTCCGACAGCCTGCTAGCATGTTTCAGGCTTGCAGCCTGAAAGTCCTACCTTTGCTTCGCAGATATGGGGCACCCGCAGCGATCATCGCTCCCCCACCTCGGAACGAGGTGGGCCACCCGTCCAATTATTTTTTCGTCGGGTCGCCGTAGATTTTCAGTTTCTTCTTTTTCTTCAGCAGGCCAAGGTCTTTCACGCCCGTGCAGCCGGTGAGGTCGAAATCACCAACTAGTGGCCAGGGCTCGCTGCCGATCCCAATTTGACGTCCTGGAGTGGCCTGTGAACCGCGAACAAATCATCCTTGAAATGGTCGTCGCACTCGCAAGTTGATTGACAGAGCAACCATTTCTGCGTAGCCTACCGAACGAAATGCTAAATGGTTGCCAATTGTAGAGGTTTTTGTGAGACGTTCGCCTTCGCCCATTCGTCAGACCGCGTTTTTCGAGAGTGACGAATACTCCATCGACCGTGAGCGCCTGTTATCTCGAGTTTCGATTCCGGTTGCCCGGCGAAAGTCGACTCGGAAGATTGCGTTCGGATGGTACGGTGGGAAATTCAGCCATTTGGATTGGCTGGTGCCGCTTCTACCTCGCACGCACCACTACTGCGAGCCCTTTGGTGGTTCCGCCGCCGTACTCTTGAACAGGGTTCCCGATCCCGTGGAAACCTACAATGATCTCGATGGCGAATTGGTCAACTTCTTTAAAGTCTTGCGAGATCACCGCGAGCCCTTGATTGATCTGATCGGACTTACTCCTTTTTCTAGGGAAGAGTTCTCCATTGCATGTGCAAAACCGACGGCGAGGATTTCGAAAATTGAGCGAGCGCGGCGTTTTTTTGTTCGGGCTCGGCAGGTGCGAACTGGTTTGGCGCAGACGGCAACTCTGGGTCGCTGGGCGAATTGTAAACAGACCAGTCGAGCGGGGATGAGTGGAGTCGTTTCCAGATGGCTTGGAAGTGTTGAACGTCTTCCGGAAATTGCTGAAAGGCTTTTGCGGGTTCAAATTGAAAATAGACCGGCGTTGGAGGTGATCCGCTTGTACGATGACAAAAGCACGCTGTTCTATTGCGATCCACCGTATCCACACGAATCTCGCGGGGATTCGAAGGCCTATGGATATGAAATGACCGATCGACAACACGAAGAGCTTGTAAACTGTTTACAGGAAATTCGCGGCCGCGCGGCGGTTTCAGGGTATTCTTGTGAGCTTTATGATCGACTTTTTCGCGATTGGAAGTGCCACAAGGCACCCATGAAGCACTGTCACTCGATTAAGAAACAGCGGCAAGAGGTTCTTTGGACAAATTATTGACGGCGAATGACTCGTCCATCCTACACAATCTCCACGGATCAGGCCAAGGCCTTGCTGGATAAGCTCTGGACCAAAGCATCGGGCACAATTTCAGCTTCGAAGGCAGAGTCGAGAATTCCGGATGAGATTCGCGACGCCATTGATAGAAGTATAGACTCCAAAACCAAGACTTATCGTTACGTCTTGCCAACCCAACTCTTGGCAAAGTGCATTGAGCCGGACGTTGACTGTCGATCGGTTCAAGCGGGTAGTGGCTTATCCGGCGCTTTTGATGCGCGCAGCCTTTGTCACAAAGTAGTCGTTCCATTCGACCACGTGAATAACAATGTTCTCGGTGGGTCCTCGGAGCCGTATTTGAACAATCCGTTGCGGATTCCTGCAATCGTCCGAGATGAACGCCAGGCTCAAAAGGCCAAAGCTGGTTTTGACGACCTCTGCTTGGTATTGGAATACGCAGAGAGCCATCCGAAAACCGCTCACAAACTTATGTCGGAAACGCTGTCGGCCATTCGGCTCCGAATGGAATTGACCTGTATTACTTATGCGGTTCCCAATCGAATTAGTTTGGGTCAATCGTTGTCGCTCGCCGATCGATTTCTTGCTGATCCTACAGGCGGGCTCCGATTGCAGGTGGTTGCGGAGGCGTTGTTTAGGAGCATTGGGGAGCGATTTCGACTGTTTGATCAGGTCCGAAGTGCAAGTATTAACGCCGCTGATGCCAGCACGGGACGAGTGGCGGACATTGAGTGCGTTGGTTCCGAACAACAAATCGTCCTGGCTGTTGAGATCAAGGACCGCCAACTCACCATACGTGATGTGGAGGATAAGCTTTCCGGTATTCGGGAGGCCGGGATAAGAGAGTTGGCATTTCTCGTTCGAGGGGAGGGTGAATTTACGATTTCAGAGGAGTTGCCTGAAGTTCTGAATCGGCATTTTGCGACAGGCCATAACATCTATGTCTGCGATTTTCGCCATTTCTTGAATTCTTGTTTGGTTCTATTTGGGGAAGAGGGGCGGCGGAGTTTTTTGATCTTGTTAGGTGCGGTGCTCGATGATCGGAAGGCTGACCTCTCCCACAGAGAAACGTGGCGCGATCTTCTCAATGAAGTCTAGACGACGGAAATGGGAGACGATTCCTTGTGAAACGAGGTCGAAAACCGGAAACGGAGGTGGGATTGTAACGGAGAATGCGGTTGCGGAGGAATAGGGGGTGCGCTAGAATCCGATGAGAGGGATGTAGGTTGGTTTTGAGGCCGGGATTCTTGGTGGTTACCCCCACCCTGCCCTCCCCCTGAGAGGGGGAGGTGTTCCCCCATCTCCAAAGGAGATGGGCCACCCAGTCGGAAACCACTGCTCAAGAAGCAGTGGCACACGATGTCGGGCGAAGCCCGACCTACAGCGATTGAGGGATTGGTGATGGTTTCGCAGCAAAGTCCGGTACGGGAATATTTTCGTAACATCTGGCAGACGGTTCACACGATTCTCGTGGGGATGCGGATTACGCTGAAGTATTGTTTTGCCAAGACGGTGACGGTGCAATATCCGGATGTGGCACCGCCGTTGCAGCCGCGGTATCGCGGGTTTCACTTTTTTGAGATTGAGAAGTGCATCGCATGCGATCTTTGTGCCAAGGCGTGTCCCGTGGATTGCATTTACATCGAGAAGACGGGGCCTAGGAAGATTGATAAGGCCACGAACATCGCGGCGGGCGGATTGATGACGCGGTATGCGATTGATTACGCCAAGTGCATGTTTTGTGCGTTGTGCGTGGACCCTTGTCCCACGGAATGCATTCACATGGGGAACTTGCATGACATGTCCGGGTTTACGCGTGACGACATGATCGTGGAGTTTACGGAGTTGGCAAAGGAAGGGTTGCAAACGCCGCAGCCGTTGTGGATGCAGAAGGACAATTTGCCGGCGTGGGCGGAGATGAGGAAGAAGGAGTGGTTGGAGTTTTCGCATTCGAAAGATAAGTTGGAGGGGAAGAATGAGATGCGGCGGGAGGAGATGATGAAGGCGGTGGATCCGAAGGCGGTGAATTGAGCAATTATTCGAGTATTAGAGTCTTGCGTCCCCCAACCCTTGCTTTGCAAGGATGGGGCACCCGCCACTGCTCTTGAGCAATGGCACACTGGCCGGCAAGGGATTGAAAGCATATGACTGAAACATTGGCACAGGTTCATAGCGCGTATTCGCAGACGAGTCAGGAGCTTGTGTTGGGGATGCTTCTGTTCGGGCTGGCGGGGTTTGCGATGGCGTTTGTGGGATTGTCGGTCGGACGAATCGTTAGGCCGACGCAACCTCATCCCGAGAAATCGACGCCGTATGAGTGCGGCGAGCCGGCCATTGGTGACAGTTGGGTGCAGTTTGACTTGCGGTTCTACACAGTTGCCTTGGTGTTTATTGTGTTTGATGTCGAGGTGGCGTTGCTTTGGCCTTGGGCGGTGGCGTTTAAGACGATGCCGGGGCCGGCGTTTTGGGCATTTTTCGTGTTCTTTTTGCTGATTGCGATTCCGTTTCTTTATGAATGGAAGTCAGGGTATTTGGATTGGTTTCGTGCCAGCACGGGTCAGCGACGCGAATGCGTGCTTGAAGACAAGGGATCGATCGTATGAGTTGGATCGAAAACAGATTCGACGAAGGCCTGATCGTTACGTCGCTGGATTGGGCGATCAATTGGGGTCGGGCGAGCAGCGTGTGGCCTATGACGTTTGGG
>JBBTCX010000018.1:0-45245 GCA_038043045.1 Planctomycetota bacterium
AAAGCCCCTCGACTTTTTTCGCCGTGGTGGTTCGGCGTTGAAATCCCGCTTGACCGTTACAGGATTATCGGGGGAATTCCATGGACTTGGACTGCCCGGCATCGAGGTCTTGTTGCAGTGCATCCAAACTTCGCAGTCCGACCTTGGCGAGTTGAGCATCCACCACCGCGCGGGTTAAATGAAACGTGGGTATCCCGTATTCATCCGGGTCTTCGGCGTCGAATTCAGTCAATTCGTCCATGTCGCCCGCCGGAGGTGTCTGATTCACAAATACAACGGCCAAGGCGCGACGATCCTTCGCGTTGTACACCTTGTCTCGCAGCAAGGAATACCGCGTCGGAAATCCATTGGCGTCGGCCCAGGACGGCGGTTCTCCCATGAACATCACGACCACGCGGCTGGCTAAGTCTACCCCCGCGAAGTCATGGTGGTTCTTTTCGGCGGCCTCTATGCCGTATCCACAAAAAAGAACATTGCCGGAAAAAGCCTCGTCGGATGAAAAGGACAAGGGAATAAAATCTTGTTTCAGCTTGAGAGCGCTGTCCTCCGCGCCGAACGTGAGTGTACTTGCGGGCGTGAGCGTCCGGTTCAGGGTAATCGGAAAAGGTTGAAAGTACGAACCATCGGGTACGCCGGAAGCGAGACCGAGCGTGGAGAATTGCGTCGCTATGTATTTCGCGGCTTGGTCGATTCCCGGCGAGCCGAGGCCTCGACCTTCGAGCGAGTCGTCGGCAAGGTAATTGATGTGCCCTTGAAACCGCTGAACATCCGGGGAGTGGCAACCGATCGAGAGGACGAACCACGTCGTAGTGAACAGAAGGACGAGTCTGAGGAATCGAGGGCGGAATAGTCTATGCTGGACGGTCACGTTTCAATCTCCAAATACTTCTTACCCAAACCACGAGCGCGTTTCTTGTCGAAACCACGCCATGAGATACAGCGCCGAGTGAATTCAAACAAGTGACAGGCGATATCTTTCAATTCGAAACTCGATTCTTGCCGTATCTCAGCGAGATTGAAGGGCAGGTCATCGACCTTCCGCAACCATCCACCGTGGTCGGGTCAGCGCCGCGACCAGATAAAAGGCGATAACGATCAGCACAATCGACTTCAGACCGAGGATAAAGGTCAGCGCTTGCAGCATGCTCCCCAGCACCGAACCCAAGAGGTTCGCCCCAAGAGCTTCATGCTTTGACGAGGTCCGTGCGAACGAGCCTATGAAAATGATTCCGCTAAATGCAATGGGCAGCGACGTGACCAACCCCACCGCAACAACTCGCCAAACATACGACAGTCCCGACAGCGCGGAAAGATCCATTCCGTAGAGTGCCAAACATATGGCCACGAGAAGTACGTAAAGCGGACCCGATCTTATGCGAGGCCACCATCCCGCCGCCGCATTGGCCAATAGAATCATGATAAGCACACCGGAAAACACGACGGCATTGGCCAACCACGACGTACCCAACACTACGGACGATCGGCTGACGTTGTGCACCTCGAGCAAAAGGAACCCTGCACCGAGTGCGAAAAAATGCAAGTGCTCGCGTCTCCAGGGCGTGGATGCAACCGTCCATCGAACAAAACGCCGGCCGTGCCAAACCAGCACAATCATCAACCCCGCCAACAAATAAAACAGGATCGGAATTCCTGGGTTTTTCAGATACAGATAGGGCCAGTCGTCGGTGGTGACCGGCGTAACCTTGCCCAAGGACACGGGATGCGCCCGTTGACAGTCGTTGATAAACTCTCGGAGCGCGGGCACGCGTTCCATCTGGCCCTGAACCGCGCCGAGATCCCCCGCGATGTACATCACCCCGCCCCACCCGACAACGCTTCGGGAAATGCGGAAGATCAGCGGATCCTCGCCAAACTCCTCGGCCAGCGTTCGGGCAATTCGATCGGCGATGTATGGACGCTGCGGCTCGAAGGAAAGAAGCATGACCCCTCCGGGAGCGAGAAGCTGTCGCGCCTTGTGAATGCTCTCGCGGGTATAGACGAAGTGGTCCAAGCGACCGTTCGTGAGCGTGGTCTGCGTATGAGCGTCCAGCAAACCGAAGGAGATGACATCGAACGTCTCCGTGCTTCGAGCAAAATACGCCCGAGCATCGTCCACGACCACTCGGATTCCGGATGAACCATAGGGCCCTTCAGGGTGATACTTGCGACCCAACTCCACGATGGCCGGGTCAATTTCCACGGCGGTAATGTCACGCGACCCACCACGTAGCGCACCAGCCGCGTCATTGCCCGCGCCTGCGCCGACCAGTAGAACGCGCTTCGGGTTGGGATGAACCAGAGTGGGAAGATCGTATTGGCTTAATCCGTGAAGCGCTGGTGACAACCCCTGTCGCAACGTCGCCGCGCGATCCGGATCCGACGAATCGGCATGGGTATCGACGATCCCCTGATAGCCGACGTTGTTGACTTCGATCAGGTACTTGCCGGGTATGGGCTGGTCCTGTGGAGGGTGTCGAAGAACCAGTTTTTGATAAGGCGACCAGCGGACCTCAACGGCACCCGGTTCCGAACTCCCCCACCACGAAATCAACACGACCACCGCAAGCGACGCCGCGTACTCCATTCCACGACGCGGCGTTGTCCCCGCAAACCACGCCATGAGCAATGCAAGAACAAGGACCCAAACGAATGGTGACGAACCCGTGGCGCTGAGAAATACGAATAGCCAGATTCCAACCAAACTGCCGGCCACATTCACCGAATACGCCAAAATCGGTCGCGGGCTTGCGCTCAAAAGGCGCCCGATCAACCGTCCCAACGGCACAAACGTAATGCACGTAAGGAACATCAGAACATAAGTCACCGCCAAACCCTGCACAACAAACCATAGGGCTTGTCTTCCATGATCGCTGACCAAATGGTTCCAGATGAGAAAGTCGCCCGCGGCGCCAAATCGCTCGCCCACGTGATTCAGCGCCGAACGAACCGTTGGAACCGACAGCAGTCCCACGAGGATGGACAGGGGCAACGTAAACGAGCGCATCGCCACCGTCCGACTACTCGTGAAACAGCCGAGCCCTAATCCCAAAAAGCACACGACCATGATGCTGTTTTGCAGATAGGCAAAAATGCGGATTTCGGTTCCGATCCACCGAATCAACAGCAACTCGAGATGCAACGCCGCAATGCTGACAATCAATAAGGAAAAGATCGGTTTCGAGCGACAGATCTTTGGGAGGTCATCCATCCAACGAGCCGATCAAGTGCCACAGCATGACATATTCAATTTTGGGCGGACTTGGGACAGTCCTGAAAAGCGTCAGGATACTCTCCCTCGCCCCCTACGCCGGACGCACGCTTACGACTTCGATATTGGGGTAATTCGCATAGCGCGTCACCATCCGTTTCGCCTCATCCAAGTTACTGGCGTTGATCCGGAATTGACGCACCGGTCCAGGCCCCTTGTCTCCCGGGTTCTTGTGCCGGTAATACACGATGAATATTTTTAGCAACTTCCCACCCTCCGCGATATCCCCGATTTCGTCCAACTGGACGTTCAACGGATATCCCCCTCGGTCACTGGACAAGGCGAATTCTACCGAGGCTTCGATGGGCCTCAAGACAGATCACCCAACTCCCGCCTCAGAACCGACAAAACTCTATTTCTAAGCGCCAAAAGCATCCCAAGTTCCGAAAACTCGCCATGATACCGATAAGTTACAGGATTGGGCTTCAAATTCCCCTCTGCACCGTGTCTCATACCACCTGCCGTCCATGACGATACGTCGGTAAAGGAATACGCGGCCAACGGGATTCGATTTGCAATCGGATCAATCGGTCGTCAAATTCACCGCCACTCTTGTGGAGCGGCGGTGAGAAAATACAATCAACAGGGATTCGCGGAGGGGGAGTGTCAACTCTCCGGATTGCCCGTACTCGCGGAAATGTGAAAAAACAGGAAACCCTTCGGCATGAATCGTGGTAGTTTAGAAATCTCGACCAAGTTCGATTCAATCGACTCGATTCGTCTTTCTACTCCGCGCGTGCCTATGATTTCACGGATACTTATAACAACGGAGCCTAGGAACAATGTTTGAACGTTTCACGGATCGGGCTCGGAAGGTCATGGCCCTGGCAAACCAGGAAGCCCAACGATTTAACCATGAATACATCGGAACGGAGCACATCCTTCTGGGACTCGTCAAGGAAGGCTCCGGCGTCGGCGCCAACGTGCTTAAGAACCTCGACGTGGATTTGCGCAAAGTCCGCCTCGAAGTCGAGAAGCTGGTCAAGAGCGGCCCCGAAACCGTCACCATGGGCAAGCTTCCTCAGACTCCTCGCGCCAAAAAGGTGATCGAATACGCCATTGAGGAAGCCCGAAACCTCAACCACAACTATGTCGGCACCGAGCACTTGCTCCTCGGCCTGCTCCGCGAACAAGACGGCGTCGCCGCACAAGTCCTCATGAATCTCTCCCTGCGACTCGAAGATGTCCGTGAGGAAGTTCTGAATTTACTCGGTGCCAGCGATGAAAGCGAAGAAGGCGCACCCGGTCAACCCGCCGATCCCAAGAAAACCAAGAGCAAAACACCCGCGCTCGATTCCTTCGGACGCGACCTCACCGAAATCGCACGCCAAGGAAAACTCGACCCCGTCATCGGACGGGCACGCGAAATCGAACGAATCATCCAGATTCTCTGCCGCCGCCAGAAAAACAACCCGGTATTACTCGGCGAAGCCGGGGTCGGGAAAACTGCCATCGTCGAAGGCCTCGCCCAGCAAATCATCAACGGCGAAGTGCCCGAAATCCTTGCCGACCGCCGCATTGTCGTTCTCGACCTCGCCATGATGGTCGCCGGCACCAAATACCGCGGTCAGTTTGAAGAGCGCATTAAAGCCGTCATGAACGAAGTCCGACGCGCCGGAAACGTCATCCTCTTCATCGATGAACTCCACACCCTTGTTGGCGCAGGCGGCGCGGAAGGCGCCATCGACGCCTCTAACGTCTTGAAACCCGCACTCAGTCGCGGCGAAATCCAATGCATCGGCGCCACCACGCTCGACGAATATAGAAAATACATCGAAAAAGACAGCGCTCTCGAACGACGCTTCCAGCAGATTATCGTTGAACCCCCTTCACGCGACGAAACGGTTCAGATTCTCAAAGGACTTCGCGATCGCTACGAAGCCCACCACCGCGTCCGCATCACCGACGTCGCTCTCGAACACGCTGTCGAACTCTCCGCGCGATATATTTCCCGCGTCCAACCCGACAAAGCCATCGACGTCATGGACGAAGCCGGCGCCCGCGTCCGACTCAAATCCATGACCAAACCGCCGGATTTGACCGAGCTCGAACACGATCTCGAACGCCTCAGCGGGGAAAAAGATGAATCCGTCAAGAACGCGGACTACGAACGCGCCGCCACCTTGCGCGATCAGATGGACTCCATCAAACTCAAAAAACGCGCCCTCCAAAAAGAATGGCGCGACCGTACCAAGGAAATCGACGGCGTCGTCGACGAAGAAGTGATCGCCGAAGTCGTCAGCTCCATGACCGGAATCCCACTCCGCCGCATGGGTCGCGACGAAGCCGAACGACTCCTCAGCCTCGAAACCGAACTCCACAAACGAGTCGTCAGCCAAGACGAAGCCGTGCAAGCCATCGCCCGCGCCGTCCGTAGAAGCCGTAGCGGACTCAAAGACCCCAATCGTCCGATGGGCACCTTCATGTTCGTCGGACCCTCCGGCGTCGGAAAAACCTACCTCGCCAAATGCCTCGCCGAGTTCATGTTCGGCGATGCTGACGCACTCTTCGTCCTCGATATGTCCGAGTACATGGAAAAACACAACGTGTCGCGCTTGATCGGCGCGCCTCCGGGCTACGTCGGCTATGAAGAGGGCGGCCAACTCACCGAACGCATCCGCCGCAGACCTTATTCCGTCATCCTCCTCGACGAAATCGAAAAGGCCCACCCCGACGTTTTCAACATGCTGCTCCAGATCATGGAAGAAGGCCGACTCACCGACTCCTTCGGTCGACACGTCGACTTCAAAAACGTCATCCTCATCATGACCAGCAACATCGGCGCACACCGCATCACCTTGCAAGACGAATTCGGCTTCCAAAAACGCGATGCCAATGTCAGCTACGAAAAAATGAAGGAAATGCTCAAGACCGAACTCGAAGGCCACTTCCGCCCGGAGTTCATCAACCGTCTCGATGAAATGGTCGTCTTCCGCAAACTCACCCACAAGGACATGGTCAAGATCGTCGACCTCGAACTCGCCAAACTCGCAAAACGACTCCGCGAGCAAGGCTTCGAACTCGATACCACCGACGCGGCCAAGGACTTCCTCATCGAAAAAGGCACCGACGAAAAATTCGGCGCACGACCGCTACGCCGCGCCATCGAGCATTACCTGGAAGACGCTCTGTCGGAGGCCATGCTCCGCGGCGATTTCGCCGGCAAGAACAAAGTGATCGTCACCGTCAAACCAGGCGAAGGCGAAGGTGCCCAGACCACCATTCACCTGGAAGCCCTCCAATTGAGTGGAAGCGCCGACCACGAACCTGTCGCCGCCGGCCACTCAGAAGGAACGTGAGTCTAACCCGCGTGTAATCGCGGACTCGTAAACCGACACAGCGCCGCCCTCCTTGGGCGGCGCTTTTTTTGATCCATGTAGGGCGAGCTCCACCGACCGAATCAGAACCGCGAGTGCCAACGAGCGGTCAGATCGCAGGGCACGTCAATGACCTGCCACGACGATATTTTGAGTGCCACCGTGTGCCACAGATAAGTCGGACTGGTCCGCTCTCGAGTAGTGGTCCCCAGGCCGCAGGCTTCATCCGCGACTCGTCGGGTGAAAAACGACCCGCAAACGTGTATTGTTTGAACGCGTTATTGCTTTCGCGCTTCCAGTTGCTTGAGGCGCGCGGCGATGGGCTCGGCAAAAGACCTGTCCTCTCGCCCTTTCAAAGCGGAACGGTAAGCCGTGATGGATTCTTGCGCGTAAGCGGGATGCCCGAGTAGAACCATTACATACATGGCCCCGGCGGCTTGGGCGGTGACCGTCCAGTGGTTCCCTACGGAACGGTGCACTTTTTCCAGCGTAGTGACGGCCTGCTCCACCAGCGCGACTCCGGCGGATCGGGCATCTTCCGCGTCTTTCTTCCAATCCTCTGTTTTGATGTCGGTCATTCCCAAAGCCGGAATCACAGCCTCAAACACCTCGTGGGCACGCGCGAAAGATCTATAGCGATCCGCCTCTAGGCAAGCGCCCGCCAGATTGGAATCGGCCGTTTGAGCGAGGGTAAAACCCACGAGCCAATCAGAGTTTCCAACCCGCGTGGATGGCGATCGTTCCCTGGCCGATTGGGCAAGATTCTGAGCCTCTTGTCGACCGTCTCGCACCCAAAGTTCAGCCGCCGTGGTAGCTTGTTTGGAAGCCTGCGTCGCTTTATTCAAAAACGATCTCGCCTTGTCATCAAGCCCCGCAACTTCCTCTTGGATCGTCTCCCAGTCTCGAAAAGCAGCAGCGGCCAACTTTTGAGCCTCTTCCAACTTCTTAGCGGCCAGCAACTGCCGAGCCTCATGCGCATTTCGCATCTGCTCCAGTCTGGCCAAATCGGCGCGAAGGACATTGATAGCATTTTCACGAATCGCAATGGCCGCCACAAGCAACACCCGTTCATCGCGGTGGTGATCGACCCCGTGGTTAATCGTCAAACCGTCGGCGCGACCGTCCGCAACGTACTTGCCGTGCAAAAAATCTCCGGAAGCGTCGATCGCAGCGCCACGAAAGTTCCCGTTTTCCAGAGCCCGAGCTTCTCGCAGAGAGTCGCGATAGGCTTGGTCTTGAGCAAGAACCTGGGTCGCAAAAGAATCGACGCCGGTCGACGAAGCGAGAGGAGGATTCTGCCGGAGGTCCTCCAACGCCTTGCGAGCCTGCTCCGCGCGCGCACGGGCGATATTCAAACGACTTCCCAATTCTCCGGTCGACCGTTCTCCGGCGGCGAGTTTCTCGCGATCCGCTGAAAGCTCGGATTCGACTTGAGTGATGGCTGATTGGAGTTGCTTCATCTGGGCGGCTACACCACTGATGGACTCAAGTTCTCTCAGAGGTGTCGCGGAATCCGCAACGCTACGAAGATCCATCAATTGTCGAAGATATGGGTCGGCCTCTTCTCGTTTCAGGTTGGCGCGGACACGAGCCCGAAGACCCATGTGATGGAGAATCACCCCTTTCAGGCTCAGACCGGCCTGGTGCGAGGCGGTTTCGCTCCCCCCCAATGCGAGCGCTTCGTCAACGTGACGTAGAGCTTGCTCCAGCAACTCGCCGTTAGCCTTGATGATTTTCCCGCGTTGGGAAACACCGTCACGAATTTGCTTTTCATCGCTGCCGGTTTTCAATTTGGCGGGTTGAGGTTCCGCCTTCCAATCCGTGGGATGATAGAGACTCCAGGCCTGCTCCACCCGTTCTTGATAAGCTTCCGCCACAGAATCCATCAACGCGGCTGGGTCTTGGATGTCCGTGTCCACTTTCTGCTGCTCCAAGTGTCCCAATAGAAGAGCCTTATAATCCAGCCCGGCGTGATACTGATGAAGAAGGCGCCGCGCTCGTTCCACCTGTTCGGAGACTTGGGCATCCAAAGTCGTCGCCCGATTCTGCAATCGAGGGAGAACCAACCAGCTTAAGGCGGTAAACAGAATGATCCCCAAAAAGACCGACGCGGGAAGGGGCAATCGCTTCACGGAAGACTCCTCAAATTCAAGCCCGCTTCGACGCCGTCGTCGATGCGATACCAGGATTATAGGGCGAGCCTTCGTTGCGGCAAAGTCCGACCCTGGGAACTCGAGAGTCAAGGGTTCCTGTAGGCGACTATTATCGTCGGTTGACTTCTGAATTGGGACCCTACAATGGAATGGCAGCAGCATGAGGCCAAAGGAGGTCTGACGGTGAGTGGAAAATGGGCATTGGCGGCGGCGTTTCTACCGGCGATTGGGGCCTATTTCGCATTTCAGTATTGCTGAGGTCATCCCTTAGCACCGCTCGGTCCGGGCGTGGTGATCGTCGGAATTCCTGTGGCGTTGACCACGTCATTTCGCGCGCACCGTGAAGCGAAAGATCGCGGATACGCCCATGCGGCGGTCGGTCTCTGTGCATTGCAGGGGCTACTTGCTGTTGTCACGATTCTGGCCTTGATATTTGGGTTCATCTAAGCCGGGGAAGTGCGCCTGAAAATGGGACGAGCTGTCTCGAGATTGTGTCGCAAAGCGCAAAAATTTCGCCCCTTCGACAAATTTTTCATTTTTTTGTTGACAACAAAAAGTAAGAGCGTATATTTCGGTTTCAGTACTACCGGACGACACGATGAGAAATGCAGTTTCACTTTACGCGGGTGTTCGGGCGTTTCGACATGTTGAAGTTTTGCATGCCGGGGCGTCTCCTGAGAGTTGGGTAAGAAGCGGATTCTCGTGAGGCGGTTGCTCAGCAGGCACGAAATGGAGGGGATTAAGCAGTTCCCCCTTCGTTGAAGTAAGTGCCAAAACAAAATAACGGTTTTGTTCGCGCAAGGCGGTTTTCTAGAATCGACCCTTGTGCGAGCGTTGTGAGTGCGCGCATGCGGTCGAAATACGACCATAAGGCGGACGTGCGGAAGTTTTCGCGCGGACTGCTGGCGCTGGCCGTGCTGACGGTACTTCTCCTTTCTGGAGGGTTCCTTGGCGCGGTTGGTGTAAATTGGCCAAGTCATTCGTGGCTAAGCTGGTTCGCGCTAATCCCGTTGTTTGTCTCCATCGCGGTGTTGAGACCTGCGAGAGCATGTCTTGCGGGCGCGTTGTGGGCCGGGAGCTTCGCGGCGAGCAGCGCGTTTCTCGATGCCGTGCCAATCTCACTGCCATCCATTGGCACTCTAATTCTCCTTGCTTCCGTTTCAATCTACACCGCCGTTGGCGCGAGGATCACCCGGCGTATCGGCTTCAACCCGTTCATCCTGGGCCTCGGCTGGTTGGCGGTTGAAGTTGTTCTGGACTTTTCATCGCCTCAAGGTCGAGGCAGACTCTTTACGTCCGTTCCATCGCAACACGGCTTAATGGGCTGCGTTGGCCATACGCTGGGTTATCTTTTCGTGGCTTTAGTGGTAGCGCTGGCTAACGGCTTATTGCTGGCCGTTCTAGGCGGAATCCGACTGCCTTTTCCCGCACGACCGCGTCGTACCTACGTTACCGAACGCGTTTCGTCGATCGTCGAGTTCGTCGATCGGCATTACCGAGTTTATCTTCTCGCTTCCCTCCAACCGCGCGCTCCTCCCGGTTTGCTTACCGCTTGAATCTGTAATCAAAGGATCGGTAGGAAACAGTAACAAAACAGCAAACTTCAAAGGAGAAATTTTTATGAATGGAAGGAATATCATCATTCAGCGTGGTTTATTTGCCCTGGCTTGCGGAATAGCCGTCTCGGCGACGAATCCTGCGCAAGCAGACACGAATGAGAAGATTGTGTTGATTCAGTACACGGGAGTAGCAAATGCTGCGGGGCAAATCCTGTTGGATATTGTCCCTCGGGGAAACGCCTGCGGTGTGGGTAGTATAGCTTCTCACAATGCAGCATACGTGAATTTGACGACAGGTGTACAGCTTCGAAATCTACATGAAACAGGTCTCGGGAGTCCGCCGGGATTCACTATCACAAGAGAAAACGATGGATTCCTTAAAATTCACGCGAAAATCGCGCCTGGGGAGAACTTCGACGTTTGCGCAGATGGCCAGAAGATTGCGCAAGGTGGTGTCGGTGGTCTCGGCATGTATGCCGAAAATGGACTTTCACTGCAGACAACCGATAAGTCAAAGCGTCGCGTACCCGCGGTTTCGACCATCGGCCTTGGCGTTTTGGTGGTGTTGGTGACTGCTGGCGGGGCTTGGTTGTTCCGCAAGCATCGGATGAACCCGGTGGTGAACTAGCGCGAAGGCGTGGCCTCGTCAAGGTCTTTCGCCAACTTGGTTGAAGGAACGGATCGGGGTCGATTCGAAACCCGTAAACAAAAACCGCCCCGCTGTCGCAAGATGCCGGGGCGGCTTTTTGTCGGCCTGATTGGTCAGATGGAGTGCTATATGGTGGCACTTCTACTGCCCATCGAATGTCGGCCGCAGCCCGCTCGATCACCCGGAAACCTTCTTAAACCGGATCGCGCCGTTGTGCGTGGAGACCTCCAGCGGCTTTCCACCGGCGCCAAGTTTTCCTTCGGCGTGGGACTTCCCAGAAGTCGTCGCGTTGAAAGTGCCGTCGATTGTCACTCGGCCATTGTGTGTTTTGCAGCTGAGGTTGGCCGAGGTCTGGTCGGAGACGACCACGTCGACGGCGCCGTTGTACGTCATGACCTCGCCTCCGACGTCACCGCACTTACTTAGATCCACGGAAACTCTGCCGTTGTGCGACACCAATCCAATACTCGACCCCTGGTATTTCGCCGAGATACGACCATTGTGCGTTTCGGCAACGAGTTTTCCATCGGTGGATTGAACGTTGATTTCGCCGTTGTGGGTGGTGATGTTCGTCTCGCCACGGGCACCGCATACTTTGATTTCGCCGTTGTGAGACACGGCCGTGAGGTTGACTTGTTCGGGTGTCGTAATGGCAAAATCCACGCAGGCCGACCACGAAGAGTGACGCGGTTCTCGCCATCGCCAACCGACTCGTTGAGTGCCGTCATGGGCGGGTTCAACGAAGACCTCGATCGCGTTCAAAGCATCGTCGGCGCTGGAGAATCTGCCGGAGCTGACCTTTTTGGTCACCTTGACAGTGGCGGTGGATGGTTGATCATTTCGGCCTGAGAATTCAATGGAGCCGTTTTGCGTTTGGACCTCCAGATTCCGAAGGTTTGCAGGATCCAGGTTGAGAACCTCCGTTTGAGTTTCGGTCCACATGCCGCTGCCTTGGCCGACGATGATGCACCCGGTGTGACTCAGGGCAAAAACCAAAAATGCTGATTTCAGGATTGTCGTTCTAAAAAGCATCGCAATAGTCTCCTTGCTGGAAGTTTTGGCTCGGTACATTTCTAAGTTAGACATTCGCTCCAATTGGACAAAAATTGCAATCCAAAGTTAGTGTTTTTTTGTAGGGACTTGCAACTGAATTCAACCGGCCCCGATTTTATTTACCGACTTCGGCGACGAAGGAGGAACAGAAAAATAGGGACTCCGACAATCGCCGTGACGACTCCGATGGGAAGGGTGGCGCTACCGAGATGTCGGCCAGTGGCCCAGCCTGCCAGCCGCATGCTAAACTGGGAAGTCCAATCGCAGAGAATTAAAAACGCTCCGCCCATTAACGCTGAGGCTGGAAAAAGGATGCGGCAATCGGAACCGACGAGAAGGGCGACGGCCTGTGGAACAACCAACCCGACGAACCCAATGGGGCCGCATTCGGCCACGACGGCTGCGGTCGCGAGTGTGGTTACGATGACGCCAATGGTCTGAAGGCTAGAAACGCTAACGCCGCGCGCTTCGGCCAAATCGTCTCCCAAGCGATATTGATTGAAAGACCGCGAATAGAAAATCAACAGCACCCACGCGGGCAAGAGCAGAGGAAGCATTTTCGCGCCCGGTGCGCGAGCGATGGGGTCGAGCGAACCCATCATCCAGCGAACGGCTTCGAAGGTGACGCGTTCATTGGACACGGCGGTGACGAGCATCATCATCGCGCCGCAAAACAAACCGATGGCCACTCCGGCCAGGAGAAGCTCGTTGGAGGTCAGGCGGCGCGAGCCTTTGGCAAAAACAAAGACGGAGCCAACGACACCAAGAGCGCCAAGAAACGAGGAAAGTGCCACGGTCGAGACACCCAGAATCGAGGTGACGCACCCGCATCGAATGGCTAGCAACGCGCCTAGCGCGCCGCCGCTGGCAATTCCGAGCGTGTAGGGATCGGCCAGCGGATTTCGAAAAAGCACCTGCAAGGATGCACCGCAAAGGGCAAGGGTTATCCCGACTTGAAGCGCGAGAAGCGAACGCGGAAAGCGAAGTTCAAACCCCACGTATTTTGCGGTGGCGGCGTGGGCTTGCGCTTCTTCATCGGAAACAGATCCATCGCGGTCGAAATCCCCGACGCCGCGAGCGGATAATTCGGAGGCTTCCAACGTCGACCCCAGTCGGGCCCGCCACGCATCCCACCATGTATAGGCGCCGATCTCGGTTCCGATTCCGGGAGCGGCGGCGAGGAGCAACAAGAGCAACACGATGCAACCACCGAGCCAAAAGAAGAACCGTCGTGCCGTAAGGGGCTGATTCATGATCGCGGTCCGTCCTTCGCAACGGGAAGAGCTTCCGCTCTAAATATGCCATGATGTGGCACCACCCAACGGGTGGGAGAGTCGCCGTTCCCGCATAGGAGGGTCAATGGAAGGTGGTATACATCCGCTAGGATATCCGGCTTGATGACTGTTTCAGGCGGCCCTTGGCTGATAAGTTGACCGTCGGAAAGAAGCAGAACATGTGTGCAAAACTGGGCGGCGAGGTTTACATCGTGCATGACGATCACGACCGCCCGACCCCGTCGTGCGGTCAGGTCTCGCAAGATTCGAAGTATGGTGATCTGATGCATCAGGTCCAGAGACGCGGTCGGCTCATCTAGAAGAAAAAGTCGTGTATCTTGGGCCAAGGCGGCGGCGAGGTGGACGCGTTGGATTTCCCCGCCGGAAAGCGTGGTCATGGAACGTTCAGCGAAGGGAGTTGTTTCCGTGACGAGCATGGCTTGTTCGCACAAGCGGCGGTCAAAAGCGGTTTCAAATAGCCCCCATCGTCGGTGAGGGAAGCGGCCCATGAGCACGACTTCGCGTGCGGTAACCTGGAGATCATAGGGCGGGTGTTGGGGGACGAATGCCAGTTGTTTGGCACGTTTTGTCAAGGCAAGGCTGGTCAGGGAATCTCGCCCCAAGGTCACCTGTCCGGTCGTCGGTGCATGGAAACCGGCCATCAGTCGCAGCAACGTGCTTTTGCCCGCTCCGTTGGGTCCGATGATTCCCCAAAGCTCACCCGGGTTGATTCGTTGGTTGATCGGGC
This sequence comes from Planctomycetota bacterium, assembly GCA_038043045.1. Lineage (GTDB taxonomy): Bacteria > Planctomycetota > Phycisphaerae > UBA1845 > UBA1845 > JBBTCX01. The sequence goes on from JBBTCX010000018.1 coordinate 14,022, forward strand.
CAAGAAAATCCGGGCGCGTGCGAAACCCAAATCGCACGTCGGAAAGCGTCAACATTGGCTCTCCACGGCTTGGTTGAGTCATGGGGAAAATCTCGTCACCATTACGGGAGAACTAGGTTGGTTGTCCACATTCCGGGCAGCGGCCTGATTCATTACCAGTCAAGTCATATCCGCAACAAGAACACGCGCCCAGTCGGAGTTGTCTTCGCTTGCGGTAATTTTGAATCGCTCCAGCCGCCGGATAAAGGAGGAACAAGGCGGTGACGACCCAACCCGGCAACCGAACAAAACTATGATGAACCACCATTCCGCCGGATGCCCGCGAGGCAATCGCCCTGCGCCAAGCGAAAAAAGGGATCGACCGCATCCTTGTTCGGGCGGCTCGAAGATCGGACAGATAGGCAATGCGAGAGTTGGTGCAAGTTTCGCCCTGAGGCGTTTTCACCCGGATCACGTTACTTTGAACGTCAGAGACAATCGGCTTGTCGGCTGTGTACAATAAGATACGGAGCAGTCCTTCCAACACAAACACGTGCACCACGGCCCGATCGGTCAGCTGCATCCGTCCGTTCAAGGGTCGAGCAAAACTCAAACCACTGGCGATGGCCGTTATCAGCCCTGAGAGGACCAAGATCACCATGATCCATTTACGCAGCACAAGTTGCCCTCAATCCGCCGACTTACCGTGACCGACCCAACTTTACCATTGTATCCGAGAAGCCACCATGATTCCTGTAGATTTTGGATGGGAGCGTCGGCGATTCCTGGGCATGGTTCTTGCAAGCGGGTTCACGGGTGATGGCACGATCTTGTCGGAACGAGCGGTCGTTGACATCATGTGCGATCGAAACGAACGCACCGGCGAGGCAAAGTACCTGTGGCGAGGTCAACCATGCGAAAACTTATTGTTGCGACGATTCTCGCTTCCGCGGGGATCGTTGGATGGCTGGCGTGGCGACAGCAACAGCCTGAACCGTTCAGGGTGTCCGGGTTTATTGAGGCGGATCAGGTGCGCGTTGGTAGTCGAGTTGGTGGGCGGGTGGCTGAGGTTTGGGCGGAAGAGGGGCAACACGTGCATCCGGGCGTGTCGTTGTATCGTCTTGATCCATTTGATTTGCTGGAACAACTTGCCCAATCCGAGGCCCGTCGTGCGGCGAGTCGGGCCGAGCTCGATCGGTTGACCACCGGGTTTCGGTCCGAGGAAATCGAACAGGCTCGCGCCCGGCGGGATCGAACCAAGGCCACGCTGAGCAAGTTGATCGCCGGACCTCGGCCGCAAGAAATCGAGATCACCCAAGAACGACTCAACATTGCTCGCGCGGATCAAGAGTTGGCCCAAACGGAGTACGATCGACTGGTTCGCCTCCGTTCCGGCGAGCAGGCGGCGAAGTTGGAATTTGAGCAGGCAGAAAGAACAGTTAAGGCTTCACGCGCGCGAGTGGCATCGGCGGAATGGGAGCTGGCCTTATTGAAAGAGGGAGCGCGCCAAGAGGAATTGGCCGAGGCCAAGGCGACGCTGGCGGAGGCGGAACAGGCCGTCGCACTCTTGGAAAAGGGATATCGGCCAGAGGAAATCTCCCAAGCCGCAGCGCGACTCGCGGGCGCGGCGGGCGAAGTGGCGGCCATTCAAGTTCGACTTCGGGAGCTCACCGTCGTTTCTCCCTGTGAATGCTTGGTGGAAAGCGTTGATTTGCATCCCGGCGATCTGGTGGCGGCCAATGCTCCAACGGTGTCGCTGCTTGACACTCGAAAGTTTTGGGTCCGTGCGTACGTTCCGGAGTCGCGATTGGGAGGCTTGACCGTCGGACAGGCGGTTGACGTTCGGCTCAGCGCCGCCGGGCAGCAGATTCGGGGTCGAATCACCTACCTAGCCACCGAGGCCGAATTCACTCCGCGCAACGTGCAAACCCCGGAGGAACGCAGCAAGCAGGTCTTCCGAATCAAGGTTGCGATGGAAGAGGGGCTGGATCGCGTTCGCCCGGGCATGACCGCCGATGTGTTTTTGGACAGGGTGGTCGCTCCATGAATGGACCTGTAATACAAACCGATCGCATCACCCGTCGATTTGGGCAAAACACGGTGGTCAACGAAGTATCGTTGTCCGTGGCCAAGGGAGATATTTTCGGGCTGTTGGGACCGAACGGTTCGGGAAAATCGACCATCATTCGCATGTTGTGCGGCGTGCTTCGACCCTCCGCTGGATCGGCGAGTGTACTGGGATTCGATATCCGAGAAGACCCCGAAGCGATCAAACGCCGCATCGGATACATGTCGCAAAAGTTCAGCCTGTATTCCGATCTCAGCGTGCTGGAGAACCTACGGTTCTATGGTCGAATCTACGGATTGAAAGCTGCGCGGTATCGGGAGCGGGAATCGGCGGTGCTGTCACTCACTGGCATCGGAGTCTATGGGGATCACCTTGCGGGACACTTGTCAGGGGGGTGGAAACAACGCCTGGCCCTGTCGTGTGCGATGATCCATGAACCGGAAGCGCTGTTTCTGGATGAGCCGACCGCGGGCATTGATCCCGTTGCGCGGCGCGAGCTTTGGGACCTGTTGTTTGATCTGTCAAGTCGCGGGGTGACGATGTTTGTCACAACCCACTACATGGATGAAGCGGAACGCTGCACACAGGTCGGATACATTCTGCAATCTCGATTGATCGCCTTGGGTCGTCCCGAACAACTCAAACAGGTGCCCGCGGTCGTACCTCCTGGGACACGGCGACTGGAAATCACCTGTTCGGCTGCGACAACGGTCTTGGCCAAAGCGAGGCGCGACCCCCGAGTACTAGATGCCACCCTCTTTGGCGATGCGCTCCATCTCTTGATCGATGAAAACCTTGCGCCGCAACTCTTGTTAGACAACATCGCTCCGGGGGATTCTCGTGCTCGGTTTCGACCGATTGAGCCCACGTTGGAAGACGTGTTCGTCGCCCTGAGTCGGGCGCATGTCCGCCAGGAACAAAAATGAACGGTTTTCTCGCCATTCTGTTGAAGGAATTCGCCCACGTCCGAAGAGATCGAAGCACGATCGTCTTTGCATTTGTTATTCCGGCTTTGCAACTGGCGATCTACGGGTACGCCATCGACGTCACCATCGACAATATTCCCCTGGTGGTCTACGACTTGGACGGTCGACAGGAAAGCCGCCGCTTCGTAGAGGCCATGGTCAACACGAAAACGTTTTCCGTAGTGGACCGGGTGCAAGAGGAGGAAGCATTTCGCCGCGCGCTGACCTCCGGCCGGGCAAAGGCCGGCGTGTTGATCCCGGCGGACTATTCGGAGCGCCTTTTGCGCGGAGAGCAAGCGACGGTGCAAGTGTTGGTGGATGGAAGCGATTCACAGGTGGCTACGACGGCGGTGAACTCCGTGGGATTGTTAGCCATGCAGCTGTCCGTCGGTCGAGCCAAGGCGATGGGCGACGCGCTTCAAGTGGCGCCGGCTCGGAACGAATTCGGTGAACTCTCTTTACCCATCGAAGTCCGAACGCGCTTGCTGTTTAATCCGGACTTACAGAGTTCGCACTTCTTCGTCCCCGGTCTCATTGCAATCATCTTGCAATTGGTGCTCCTCGTCCTGACCAGTTTCTCCATCGTCCGCGAGCGCGAAAACGGCACGCTGGAGCAGCTCTTTGTTACCCCCGTCAGTCGCGGGGCGTTGCTGTTCGGAAAAATCCTTCCCTACACCATCATGGCTTGCGGGGAATTGCTGCTGGTGCTTCTGCTCATGGTTGCGGTGTTCGGCGTTCCGATTCGTGGAGACTTGGTGTTGCTCTTGGGACTGTCCTTCCTTTTCATTTTAACCGCACTCGGACTTGGAATGTTGATTTCCACCGTGGCCAAGACCCAATTGGAGGCAACACAATTCTCGCTCATCATCATGCTCCCCTCCATTCTTTTATCCGGGTTCATTTTTCCCCGGACCGAGATGCCGTTACCCATCTACCTTTTGAGTTATGCGATTCCGGTGGCTTATTTCATTGAAATTCTCCGCGGCGTAATCTTGCGCGGGGCCGACTTCGTCGACGTTTTCCCCTCCGTAGTTGGTTTGGCCGCGTGCTGTGTTGCGGCGTTGGCACTCAGCCTGGCCCGCTTCCGAAAGCAGCTCGATTGAAATGCCACCTGAAACGCGAAGGTCGACGTTCTTCCGATAACGCCGGGGATCGGGTTTTTGCTTTCGCATACTAGACCCCTGCTTCAACCCTGCAAACCCCGATGGAACGGACGCAAGTGCAAAAATAAAAACCGAGCGACTGAATTCCGGACCCCTATCAAGATTGATTCGGATTTCGTGCCGAAAAACCTAGTAAGGCCGGAAAAACGAATGACCTGAAAAGTCTCACGTTCCCGCTTGGAGAAATGACCCATGAATGAACCCGCGTCGAAGAAATCACTTCTACCTCAACCCGCCGAGGCGGCGTCGCCTCAGGACCCGTCACATCGAACCGTGTCGGACGATTCCACCTGGGCCACGCAAATGCTCGATTGGTATCAGTTGGACGGGTTTCCAAACTTCGCCTATTCCAATTTCTTGGTCCCGCCCGACCCGCTGATTCAACATCCTCGTGGCCAAGTCGCGCGAGTCCGATCCAAAAATGCGATCGATCAACCGGATGATCCTACAACAACCTTCGGCGACGAAGAAGCCAAGTCGTTGTAACCCCGGCGGTCACGAGAATTCCGCAGAAAAGCCAGAACGCCATCGGATGGGACCCGCCGGGTAACGTCGAAAAGTTCGTTCCATACAATCCCGTCAACACATTCAGCGGCAAAAAAACCGTGGCGACGGCACTCAACACTCTCATGGATTCATTGGTGCGATTCGAAACCTGGGCCAAATACGTAGACATCGCCCCTTGCAGCAAATCATAGAAAGTATCCAAGTTGTCGCTCACTCGAAAAACGTGGTCGTACACGTCGCGAAGATAAACTTGTGTTTCAGGTCGGATCAGTTCGTGCGGTCGACTCGTCAGAATGTTGACGATGTCCCGCTGCGGACGAATGCGACGCCGCAACCAAGCCGTTCGGCGCTTCAGGGCAAAAATGTGGGTGACGATGTCGCGGTCTCGGCGCTGGAGAAGGCGACTTTCCAACGCGTCGATCGTGGCGTTGAGCTCATCACTGGCCGTCAGGTATTCGTCGACGATGGCGTCGAGAAGCTGATACAACACGAAGTCCGGTCCGCCGCGCAATGGGGCCTCACCCCGCTCCATTCGCTCTTTCATCTGATCGATCGCGGGAAGCGGAGCGCGGTGGGTGGTGATGAGGAAGTTGCGACCCAAAAACGCGGTGAGATTGATGATGTCCAAGTTTTCCGCGCCGGGGTTTTGGTTTAGCGCCGGCATCACGCAGAAGAGATGACCGGGATACTCTTCAACTTTCGCCCGGCTGCTGGGACTAAACACATCCTCGACGGCCAGTTCATGGAAGCCGAGATTGGCCACCAACCGCGTGAGATGCTCGCGCTCCGGTGCCACAAAGTTGACCCAAACCCTTGCCTGGGGATCGGACACCGCCGCCAACGCTTCATCGGCTTGGCATGCGCGGACCGTAGTGTGGTCAGAGAGACTGACATACCCTGTCATCTCGCCCGCCGGGAAATCTCGCAAGGTCATAGAATTCTCCTCGCGCGAAGTCGGACCGCGCGCGAGGCTCATCATAGCGCGCCAGGAGATTTGCCCCAAAGTTTGAGGTGATACAATATGGTTTCGGTGGATGAAACCTCTATGGAAATGCTAAAACCGCCAGTGTCGCTGCACCGTTGAATGTCCAAAACGTCTTACGGAATACTTCGTTCCGCGGCGAGGACCGCCCGTTCCGCCGGCGGAAGATGGGTACACCAAACCTGAAGTCGAGTCGGCATCACCGGTTCATTGTGTTTAGGATCAGCGGCGACAATTCCGCCGGACGAAAACGCAATGTCCGGTACACCATCGCCACTGACATCGCCCATGGCCACTCCCCACGCCGTGGAAAGTCCGGTTTCAGGCAGCCCGGACTGCCGCAAATATCTCCATCCGCCTCGACCATCGCCCTCCAAGACAAACAAGCCGTAGACGTACCCGACATCATCCGTCAGTCGACCGGAGGTAACCATGTCCAAGTCGCCATCCAAATCGAGATCGCCAAGTGTCACACCAACGGCACCGCCCAACATTTCTGGAAAGACCGAGGGCGCTTCACGCCAGGAACCGTCCGCCTCTTGCAAGAAAACTTCCGGACCGTCGACCCAATTCGCAAAGACGAGATCAACCCGCTTGTCTCCGTTCACATCTCCGGCGGCGATTCCGGAAAACAAACCCTGGATCATAGGCGTCGTCATTCCTTTGGACGATGCGGTCCATTCCCCCTTGCCGTTTCCAAGAAAAGCGCGGGGGCCCTCTCCATGAGACGCGACGATGTCCAACATACCGTCCGCGTTAATATCCGTGAGCAACACACGGTTCCCCCAGCCATAGGTGGGAAGAACTCCCGCGGGTTGCTGAACCCATTTGCTTCCGCTTCCATCCCCGAAATAGACGGTAATCCCGCCGTCATCTTGCGCGGAGGTCACGATGTCGGGGTTGCCGTCGCCGTTGATATCACCAACGTCTAAGTCTTCGGAACCCATGCGCTCTTCATTGTTCGCGCCTTCCGGGTGCAAACCCTGGGTCACCAGTCGCCATTCTCCTTGACCGTTGCCCAAATAAGTGAATACGCCCTGGCAATGATCCGCGACCGCGAGATCAGGGAATCCGTCACGGTTCAAATCGGAAACCGCCAGCCCACCTCCACATGAAGTGACACCGGGCGTCAGTCCGTTGGACGATTCTTTCCAACCCGACTTGCCGTCTCCAAGCCAAACCCGCGGACCATGACCCAGTCGAGGTAGACCGGCCAAATCCAACGCGCCGTCGCCGTTAACGTCCGCGAGGAGCGGATCACACTTCCACATGCCCTGCGTCGGAAGATTCTCCGCGCATAGCGTGAACGTCATCGAAGGCCGACCCTGAGCGCCCGGACCGTCCGATGTTTTACCCGTTCTATGGCCGGGCGTGGCGGTTCGAACCTTGCCGCTGCATGCGCAACACGCTGCGATCAATACGACTCCGATCCAACGACCCCAATGATTCACCGACATGCTCCTTACCATTTGAGATCGCGATACCATTCTTGACCCACTTTCGTCCAACGTTCGATGATCGCCGCATCACGCGGCGGCAACTTCTCCATGCTCTTGTCCGTCACCCGATGGTTGTACGTCACCAGCACGCGACCCATATCCTCGATCACTTCCACCCACATCACCTTGCAGGCCAAGTATTGAAACGCTCCCTCGCCCTCCGCATACATCGCTGCGTCCACGTCGGAATGGTCTCGCGGATCCGTCAACTCATACAACCGAGCCCAATCGGCCCCGTGACGAGCACTCCAACTCTGTTCAAACCGTGCTCGAAGTTCCTGTTCCGCATCGGCATTGCGCTGTGAGGGCGACTCAGGATATAGGTTCAATTCCTCCTTGGGAACAGGGTACCACTCTCCTTCCGTCCGCCGCCACTTTTCCCAGAGCATCACATCTCGCGCGGCCAGATTGGGAAACCTACGAATCGACGTGTTGTAATCCACATGCACCCATCCCATATCGCCGTCAATGTGTGTCGCATTCACGTCGAACGAATGGATCATGAATTGCTCATTTTTTTCGGACCATTCTCGAAATTCCACGACCTTGTACTCATCACGCCGTTTCGGTTCGAAGAACTCAAATACAGAATTCCAATCTTCCTGAACGCGGGATTGCCACAAGTTCCGCGCCCGAGAAGTCAACATCTCCCTGTCAACTTCCGGTGTTCGCAGTCCGGCAGATCGCAAAGACCTATTGGACGCACATCCGGCCGCGATGATAAATAACGCCCCAACTATCCCAAGCCGAAAAAACTTCATATCAACTCACTCCAGTCCCAAATGTCGCACCTCTTACCACTTTTGTCTATCGGAAGTCCCAACGCCGGTCCATCGTCGACAACGGAAAATCCCTTGCGAATGAATGGTTGCTAGGCTTTTCCCCGTTTTCTATGGGCTACCGGCGGATCAAGGGCGTGTTTTCTCGGACGTGAGCCGTTCTGAAAAGGCAGCCAGAAAATAGAGAAGGGGCGGATTCCCGACGTTGCGGAAATCCACCCCGTTTTCGAAATCAATCGCTCATCACGAGCAAGCCGCTTCTAAAGCAAGCCCGTGTTGAGATTGGAACTTACTGTCCGGACGAAGCGCCCTGTCTTCCCAAGCGACCGCCGGCCTTCACCGGGGCAGCCGGAACGGCGGCGGCCGAATCCGTGTTCACGCGAGCCGCGTCGACCAAATCGTAAAGGATCGTGGCATTTTCCGAGCCTTGACCGGTCATGGTGATCGCACTGGATGCAAACCGAGACGTCGCTTCTCCCTTGCCTTGGATGATGAACACCAGCTCCTTGATCGTGATACCCAGCATACTGGCATCGCGGCTCAACGGGCATTGTGTGCTGCCCAGGCCGTCGATTCGAGCTTTGCCCTTGTCCGTCTGAAGGTTCGCGCGGAGCAAGTGGTTCGGCGCCGGATAGCTGCTGGCCAAGGTCTGATCCCAGCAAGTGATGCACTTCTCGGTACCCGAAAAACGCACTTCGTTCTGGTTCCAAATGTCATATTTGGCCTTGGTGGTCACCGGACCGGTTGTGTCTTGACGGAGGTCCGCCGAAACCGGGTGCAACGTGAAGTCCGTGTCAACTACCACTGGCAGCGCGCCGGACAAAGCGAAAGACCCGGTGGCATAGAAGTCGACCAAGAGTTTATCAAAACCCTGGACGTACTGCTGTCCGTTCAACAACAGCGCCCCGGCCGCACCAATGAAGTCACCTGTCTCGGGCGCAATGCCGTCATCTCCATCGCCGACCGCCTGAAACGCGTACGCGTTGTACTCGGCGGCTTTGGCTAGAGCGTAGTTCACCAAAATCGCATCACCGGCCAGGTGGTTCCAGTGGCGCTGAGCATTCACGCTGTTGCCATCGGAGCCAACCGCCCAAACGTACACGAATCCACGAAGGATACGGCCACCACGTCTTTCTGGATCCGGACGACCCGGCGGAAACCCGGGGTCCAAAATCGTAAACGGTTGGCACATCGGATCTCCGACGTTCGGGAAACCCGGCGTCGGGAACGACGCGGCGCCGGTCAACATTGACATATACGCCGGCTGATCGCCAGTCAACGTGGTCTGGCAATCGACCCAGTTCCATCCCTCGTGAGCCCGTTCAACTTCGACCGGCGGATCGCCCACAAAAACGGCATCCGTCGGAGCATCGCCGTTCACGAAATAAAACTGAACATCCGTATCGTCGACGTTGTCATTGCTGATATCCAGGAACGTGTCCTGAGCTACGACATAAGCACCGTCGACCGTACGGTTCCATTTGATCTCTACCTTTGAATAGACCAAAAGGCTGCCCTTGACGCTGGCATCAACCCGGTCTTGAGCGAACGCCGTGCCGACCGCGCATGCCCCAGCCATGAGCGTGCCAAGAATTAAGCCTCGCGTTTTCATTCACTACTCCTTCTTTCTTCCCAATTTCGCGTGCGATTGTACCTGCTTTTCCGAACCCGGTGAATCGCCTGCAATATTGCGTTTCGTTATTCCATAGTCGCCGCAACTTCGCAAGCGACTCGATTTCTTTCCTCGTTTCCTTCAAGGGGTTCGGGCGGGACCCACTTTCGCAGGTCCCGCCCCCCCATTCAATCCTCGAAGTCCGTCACCGACATCCTTGGTCGGCGTGGACTACGAACGCAACCGTTTTACCGGCCCGTCCGACCGCTCTTCAGCATCGAACCCGACGTGAAGCCTTCACCGTTCTGGGCTTCGTCCGGACGCTCGATGATATCATACAGAATCGCGGCATCTTGCTCGCCTTGTCCGACCATGGTGATCGCGCTGGTGGCGAAACCGCCATTGGCGAAGAACATCTGCTTGATCTGGACGCCGAGCAACGCGGCATCGCGGCTGAGCGGGCACTGCGTGCTGCCCAAACCGTCGACGCGGGCCTTACCCTTGTCCGTCTGCAGGTTCGCGCGGAGCAAGTGGTTCGGGGCCGGATACAAGCTGGCCAACGTCTGATCCCAGCACGTGATGCACTTCTCGGTACCCGAGAAACGATTTTCGTTCTGGTTCCAGATGTCATACTTGGCCTTGGTCGTCACCGGACCGGTCGTGTCCTGACGAAGATCCGCCGTCACCGAGTGAAGCGTGATGTCCGTGTCCACGAGCACCGCGACCGGGCCGCTCAGAGCGAACGATCCGGACGCATAGAAATCAATCAAGAGCTTGTCAAAACACATGTCATACTCGCTGCCGTTGAGCAGGAGTCGACCCGGAACGCCGTCGCTGGCGTCGCCGTGCGCCGCATTGATCGCCGCAGCAGCATACGCATTGTATTCGGCAGCCGTCGCGCGCTGATAGTTGATCAGGATCGCATCGCCCGACAGGTGATTATGACGAATTTCTTCGCCGTTGTTATCCACTGCCCAAGCGTACACGAAACCGCGGAGGATACGACCGCCCGCAACCTCTGGATCCGGACGACCCGGCGGGAAGCCAGGATCGAGAACGGTGAACGGCTGGCAGCCGGCCGGCAGACCGCTCAGGATCGACATGTACGTCGGCTGATTGGCCGTCAACAGGATCTGGCAGTCCACCCAGTTCCAGCCCGGGTGCTCGCGCTCAACGAGAACCGGCGGATCGCCGACGAACACGGGCTCGGTCGGGGCATCGCCGTTCACGAAATACAATTGGACTTCGACGTCCGTCGGATAGTCATTGCTCATGTCAATGAACGTATCCTGAACCACCGGAAACCCGGCGCCATCAAACACCCACTTGATCTCAACCTTGGAGTAGATCAAGAGGCTACCTTTTTTGCTCGCACTGACGCGATCGTCAGCGGAGACCGAGCTGACCACTGCCGCGCAGAGGCCAGCAACCATCAAACGTGTCATGCTTCGTACCATTCTTCCAAACTCCTTCTGTTCACTAATTCTTGTGTCAGTTGTCAACTTACCGTCCCTCCCGCAAGAGCGCCCCATGCACCATGGGGTCTCATCATTGGTTCTCGGCGCCTCGTCGGGAACCCCATGAAAACTTTACGTTCCTCTTTCGGTTCCACCCTCCTTTCTTTACCGTTTGCAGTCCGCGCTTCTGTCACCTTTTCGTTCGGACGCGCGACTGTCCCAACGCGGTCTCCGTGTGCTTGCGGCACCCGGACTCCGCTTGGGTGAAGCGGTAGTGGCGCCGACGCTGGATAAGACATCTCTCATGATGTCGCTCGTATAACAGCGATCAGTTAAACTCGTGAAAGTTAGAATCGCCTCGATGCACTCCCAACTGTCACAGGTCTATCTTACTCGCTCAGTCTCTTCCGATGCAAGTCGCTGTAAAGTTCCCACGATACCACAACTTGCTTCGATGGCGGGGTTTCCTGGCCTTCACCATACGCCCCTCCAGTAATCCCAATTTTTAACACAATCCGATTTTCGTTGCAAGCAAATTCCTCATGCCAATAGGCCTATTTTCACGCATAAACATACCAAACTTGCGTCCCAAATTAACATAAATATTTGGTCAAAAAGGTAACTTAAGACCAATTAATCCTCAACCATATCAGTTATTCGGACCTAATGCGAAAATTCTGCATAATTTTTACGAAAAAAAGTTTCTTTTAGACACTCGCCATCTCCTCTGCTCCACCAGAATAGGAAGAAGCGATAACGATGAAAATCACTCAGTTTTCCTCCTCAAACTCACAAAAACCGTGTTCACAATGATGAATGGGTTTGGTCGGCCATCCTTCCCTCCGACCATATTCTTCGTTCGCCCATTGAAAGCCCATCGGGAATCGTCGTTGAAAGAAGCGGTCCGGCGGAAATGGTCTGTAACTTATTTCACAAGTTCAGCAATCGCTCTAATACCGTGAAACCAAGGCCCGCGTCTCAACATTGCTCGGGCCTCGCCCACTTCAATATCCGGCGTCGAAAAAATGTCATAACGAGACACCAAAGGTCTGGTCATTTCTCTTGGTACGGCGGGATGATTCTCGGCGCATTTGCGCTCAATGTCACGCTCATCCGATTCTGAACATGCTTGCACAACTTGCGATATGTCCCGCGTGCGATATACTTTCCTGGTTGACCTGCCGCTCTAGGTGTGAGTTTCACGTGAGCGTACTACGGAAAAAGGTCGCAATCGTCTCCGGCGGTGTGACCGCGTGGACTCTGGGAGGAGCGAATAAGGGATCATGGCCAAAGTCGAAGCAATCGAAATTGAAGGGCGTGTGGTGGCCGCACTTCCCAACGCCATGTTCCGCGTCGAAGTCGACGTCGGCGGTGAAAAGCACCTCGTTCTTGCCCATATCTCCGGGAAAATGCGAAAATTCTACATCCGTATTCTCCCCGGTGACAAAGTTCTCGTCGAGCTTTCGCCGTACGACCTCACCCGTGGACGAATCATCTATCGCAAATAACCCAATCCGTTTCGCCGCGCTGTCTTCGCCACCCGGTCTTTGATAAAACTCCACAGCCGTGCCCGCTAACTCCTCAAACCGATTTGAAAAGCTGCAACTTGCAAGAGCGAGCCCGTGGATTATGGGCATCCTTAACGTTACCCCCGACTCTTTCAGTGACGGCGGAGAATTCCTTTCGACCAAACAGGCCGTAGAGCGTGGTTCGGAATTGATCGCGGACGGCGCGGACATCCTCGACATTGGGGCCGAGTCTACTCGTCCGGGAGCCGCAGCCGTTTCGGCTGAAATTCAAACCGAAAGGGTCGTTCCTGTGATCGTAGCGATTCGCCACGAGAATCCGACCGTCGTGATTTCCGTGGACACTCGATTGGCCTTGGTCGCAAGAGCGGCGCTTGGTGTTGGCGCGGATATGATCAACGATACCTCCGCGCTTCGTGACGATTCCGAAATGTGCGGCGTCATCGCCGATGCGGGTGCCGCAGTGGTCTTGATGCACCGAAAGGGAACACCCCTAACGATGCAACAAGATGGCGGGCCGATGTATGCGGACGTACTAAAGGAAATACTTGATTTTCTTCAAGAACGCCGCGATTTCGCGGTCGCCGCTGGAATCCCAGCTGCAAAAATTCTACTCGATCCAGGCCTCGGATTTGGAAAACGCTTCGAACACAATCTCTCAATCATGAGGCACTTCGATCGCTTTTTCGAACTGGGTCAGCCGATGGTGCTTGGGGCATCGCGGAAAACTTTTATCGGACAGATTACGGGTGTCACAGCGCCGAACGAACGCGACGCCGGATCACTCGCCTCGGCCATGCACGGGATGAACTTTGCTCATCAATATCCATCCGCCGTCCTCATTCTCCGCGTTCACGAGGTGAAAGGCACGACTCAGGCGGTTCAGGTGTTGAAATCGCTTCAGAGTGGATGATCACTCGCTCAAGAGCATTGCAAGCTGCGGAATTCTTAGCACTTCATCCGTGGGCACCATGGTGATGACATGCCACGGGCAGACCTGTGCGCAGAGTTTGCAACCGATGCAGACGGGAAGATCAATCGTGCAAATCCCCATCGCATAACCCGGATGCGTGGGGTCCGAAATCTTATCAATGCAATCCACCGGACAAACGGAAACGCACGCATCGCACCCCGTGCACAAATCCTCGTCCAGAATCGCTAACTGTTTCGGTAGTCGTTTCTTCTTGCCCACGAATCACCTAATCGATGCATCCTTATCGGCGGTTAAAACCGCCGTTTCAATCCCCATGCGGATTGATCGGCATCCTAGGTGTACGATCGGCGATCGACAAGTCCGCGAGTGTTACTCGTCGTGGCCGTTCGAACCGTTTCCGTTGGAATCGTGATGTTCTGATCCGTTTCCGTTGTGCGACCCGTTTGGCTTTGATTTCGTGCTGTAACGGTTGAGTGAGATTTGCCTCCGCTCAACCAGTTCTGCCACGGTAATAAGATTAGCCCCTTTGGCGGAAATCTGTCGAACTGCCAAGTCCGCCGCAGCCGGGTCCCAATGCCCGCAGGCATCCAAAACGACGGTGACCCTCCGATTTCGCGCCAGCAATCCAAGGGTCAGATACTTGACCGCGGACTCGACGCAATTTCCAAAGAGAACGAATTCCACGGCAGTTAAGTGGGTTAGAAACCGATCGGCCTTCGGATTGGCCAATAAGTCGTCGGTGCGTTTTCGAAAGATGACCTGTTGGCATTCCCGAAATAGATCCGTCGGAACGGTCAACGTATTGTCGACTTCAATCCACACGCGATTCGGAAACAGCGTGAAGTCAACTTTGCGCTGTCCGGGTGTTCCATCAATGCAATAGAGTGCGGGAAGGCTGCTATTCGAAACTTCCCAAAGCCGGTGAGATTCCACGGACGAAACCACCGGAATACGGTTTCGTTTCACCCAGGCAATCACGCGCCGCAAAGCCGGAACTAGTTCGTCCCGATTTGCGACAGGGTAAGCCCCCTCGGCTTTGCAGAAATCGATTTGCGTATTCAAATCGATAAGTACACAGTCAGAATAATTTCCATTCCCATTTCCGGGCGCCATCATACTCTCCATCCCCTTTTCGCGAGCATCGGCGCACTCACTCTGGTCATTCTGTTTGAAAGGCTGTCTTTCGATGTTGGTCTGGAGGCTTCTTTCCTGACCATAAAAAGTCATCCTGAATTAACGATTTAGTGTTCGCCATTTTCAGTGTTGCAAGAGTCTAGCACTATCCCAAATGCTTGGCGATAGCGATAAGTAAACTACCTAAAATATTATTTTGCAATCACTTATGAATGATTTTCATCCGCCGATATTCAGTGAATAATTCAGCTTGAAAAGCGGTTTTTGAAGATGCCTCGATTAAGATTCGTATAATGTAGACCCTATTTTTTTGTCCAGACTTGACCTTCGCCATGCTTTAGACCGATAAGAATAGTGGTTATAGGACACGGGCAGGAATCATCGCCGTCAAGGCTTCTCGAACCCGCCCGAATGGATGAAGGTAGTTGGTGAGGCCTATAATAACCGGAAGCCATTGGAAGCGCTTACTTGGGGGAGCGACTCTGTAAGCGCGATTGGCCGCTGGATGGCAGAATAAAGTCAGAAAGCTTATGTTCGAAGGGCTGAAAATGAACCCGAATGCCTACAGAGACATAAGTTATTCTGTAGTTGTGCCAAGAAAACGCGGGAATGTGTTTCTTGGCTGCGGGTCTTATTGGATGGTTCGGAATCGGGACTTCCGATCGAAAGGCCCACTTCTAAATGGACGATGAAGTGGCAGTCTCAGGCTTGATGGATAAGCCCTTCGGTCGAGAAGAACGCTTGGAAAAGAAGTGAAGCGGTCTTGCTGCCTAAATTCCCCGTCATGGAGGACGGTTGTGAAAAAGGGTGGAAAATGTCCGTTGGGTTGGGTGGCCCTTGTTTTCACCCTCTGTTCATCTGGAACCTGTTCGAAAACGAAACAGGTCGAACAGTCCAGTGGGTGGAGGGCTGCTCTCAGGGCAAGCACGGTCGCGGTGGCACCGGCTGTAAACCTGAGCGGGTCGCTCGATTTTGATCGAAATCGGTTCGCCGATTTGATGGCGATCGAGCTTACGGAAGCTGAAGGGGTGACGGTCATCCCCGTGAGTCGGGTCATCGCCGTCCTGTCAGGCCAGGGAAGAGAAACGGTAGGTTCGCCTCAGCAGGTCGCTGAATTAGGCGAGCTCTTGCAAGCAGACGCTGTCCTTGTATTTGCGGTAACTGCCTATGAGCCATACCAACCGCCGGTCATTGGTATTTCCGCACAACTTTATGGAAGAGCGCAGGCGAGGGCTGTCAGCTCGAGTGACACTCGGACAGCGTTCAGGCAACAGCACGCCGGGGATTCAAACGGACCCGATTCGTGGGGGCTGTTGGCCCAGACACAACGGGTGTTCCACGGCGGCGACGATTCCGTCCGCAAGGAAGTCCAGCGCTATGCAAAAACGCGCACCGCGGAAGGCAGCCCTTACGGGTGGAGGAAGTTTTTCGTAAGCCAGCAGGACTATATTCGGTTCTGCTGTTTTTCTGTAATCGGAGCGTTACTGGAAGATGCGCAACGAAACGACAAGATCGACATTCCCTAGACCGCTGACGGAATCCAAGGATTTGATCCGCCAACTGTCGTTGTTGAAGGGAGCCGAGCGTTTTATTTTCCGGTATCGAACGGGGCAAGAAGCGGAAGTCATCGACGCCTTTGCTGCGATGGCTGGCGACAAGACGAGTAGTTTCGACTGGTTTGATGCGGCTGTGCTCAGCTATCAAATGGGTCGACGGTTAGAGACGGAACTTGACCAGGTCGCCCTTGGCAGTGAAGGGAAATCCTAGGCGGTGACCGCCGCCTAATCGTAGGCTATGATTAGGTAGACGTAGTTTTCGCCGACGTGGCAGCGAACATGATTGAGAATCCATTAATAGATGAATTTCTGAATTACCTAAAATTCGAGCGACACTTTTCGCCGCACACGGCCAAGTGTTACGCGGCGGACCTTGCGCAGTTTTGTGCGTTCATGGTCGGCGACCTCGCTCGAGCCACGGGTCGGCAGACGTTTGCCTACGGAACAAGTCCGGTGACCAGGCCGGGTGCGAATGCCGAGGCGCATGGCGGATCGACAACCGGGACGGCAATCCTCGTCGATGCAGGCGTGCAGCAAAAGCTCCGCGACGTCGACACGGAACAGATTAAGTTGTTCTTGTCGTTCCTCGGTGAGCAAAGCTATTCGAAGTCGACGGTCGCCCGGAAGCTGGCCACCTTGCGGAGCTTTTACAAGTTCTGCATGCGTCGCGGGTATATCAAGATTCACCCGCTGGCAACCATCCGCACGCCGAAGCAAGAGAAACGCCTTCCACGCTATCTGGAACTCGAAGAAATCACTAAACTCTTGAGCACGCCTGATGACGGGTCGCTTCTCGGCGCCCGCGATAAGGCCATGTTCGAAGTTTTGTTTTCGACGGGTTTGCGCGTCAGCGAGTTGGTGGATCTTAATTTCACCGACATGGACTTTGTCGCCCAGAACATTCGCGTTCGCGGCAAGGGCAAAAAGCAACGGACGACGCCGATCGGTGCCACGGCTTTGGCAGCTACGCAGCGATATTTGGAATTGCGACGGACGGATCCACGGTCCGGCGGGTTTGATCAAGCGGCGCTGTTCGTTAACAAACATGGGCAGCGCTTGAGCACGCGAAGCGTACGTCGCAAGCTTGATAAATACCTGTCCGAATGCGGATTGGATCCAAGCATCAGCCCGCACACGCTGCGACACAGCTTTGCGACGCACATGTTGAACAACGGCGCGGATTTGCGAAGCGTGCAAGAACTTCTCGGCCACCAGTCGCTTTCCACGACCCAGGTGTATACGCACTTGAGTACGCAGCGGATCAAGGCCGTGTACGACGAAGCCCACCCGAGAGCATGACGAAAGTCGTACGGGATAAATGAAGATCAACCAAGAACGCCGGGAGTAGCTTCTCGGCGTTTTTTATTTTACAACGCGTTCATATCATGGCTCCACGGGCGCTCCTGCAAATTTCAAATGCGCTTCGCTATAATCCGGCCATGGCCAAGAACATCATTAAACAAGCGTCTGTTCTCCGTGAAGACATCCGCCGGCATGATTACGCCTATTACGTGTTGGGCAAACCGGTCATTTCGGATCGGGAGTATGACAAACTCTTCGCGGAGTTGAAGGCGATGGAAGTTGAACATCCGGAGTTGGTCACGCCGGATTCTCCGACGCAACGTGTGGGCGAACAGCCGATCGAAGGGTTTGAGCACGTAACCCATTCGATACCGATGCTCTCGGTGGACAACACGTACGACGAAACCCAATTGCGTGAATTCGATCTGCGGGTGGCTAAGGGACTCGGCGGTGAATCGTATCGATACGTGGTGGAGCCGAAAGTTGACGGAGTCGCCGTTTCGCTAGTGTATGAACGCGGCATGTTGGTGTTGGCGGCCACTCGCGGCGACGGCGAAACCGGTGACGACATCACCCACAATGTTCGCACGGTTCCGTCGGTACCTCTGCGATTGTTCGGCGAGGATGTGCCGGAGTTGCTGGAAGTTCGCGGAGAGGTCTGTTGGCCTTGGGATGCTTTTCGGGCATTTAATGCCAAACGTGAAGAAGCCGGCGAGCCGACGTTTGCCAATCCGCGAAATGCCACGACCGGAAGTTTGAAGCAACTTGATCCGCGGAATGTGACCGGTCGGGGCTTGCAGTTCGTTGCGCATGGCTTGGGTCGGGTAGAGCCACTTCGGGCGAGGACGCAGAGCGAGCTTTTTGCGTCGCTAAAAAAATGGGGAATACCGACGAGTCCGTACTCGGTTGAGGTCGATTTGATCGAAGAAGTCATCGCGAAGTTGGAGAAATGGGATCGGCGGCGGGAATCGTTGCCATACGAGACCGACGGTTTGGTGATCAAAATAGATGCGCTCGATCAGCGCGACGTACTCGGGGCGACAAGTCGCTATCCACGCTGGTGCATCGCGTACAAATTCGCGGCGGAGCAGGCAGAAACAGTTCTACTGGACGTTGAGCTTCAAGTAGGTAAGACGGGCGTCATTACCCCAGTCGCCAAACTTGATCCCGTCCATCTAGCGGGAACAACGATCAGTAATGCAAGTCTTCATAATTTCGACCAAATTGAGCGTCTCGACGTTCGCGTCGGAGACCGTGTAATAATCGAAAAGGCTGGTGAAATAATCCCCCAAGTGGTAGGCGTGGTTTTACAGAAACGTAACAAGCACGCGAGGGCAATTGGCCCACCATTAAATTGCCCGTCCTGTGGCGGAAAAACTTCGTGGGAACCTATCAAGCCAGGACACAGGGCCTACCATTGCACCAACAAGAAATGCGAACTCTATCTTAATCGCCGCCAGAGAAAGAACATCCCCGACCGTTGTCGGATGATAACTAAGAACACTGACCGTGGTTGTGACAATTCTGTACAAGAAGTTGACCACATGGTCGACTTGATTTGTACGAACCCTGAATGTCAAGCCCGCGTTATCGAGGGTATTGCGCATTTTGCATCTCGTGACAATATGGATATCGAAGGATTGGGAAATGTCTGGACTGAAAAGCTCGTTAAGGAGCGATTGCTCCGGAGCATTGCGGATATTTATAGGCTTGAAATCAGATACAAGGAAAAACTCGATCAGATGCCCGGGTTGGGTGCAAAAAGCTTGGATCGCTTGTTTCAGGGGATCGAGGAAAGCAAGAAGAAACCATTGGCACGAGTACTTGCGGGGTTGCGTATAGGCGACATCGGTCTCGCGACTGCTGAACTACTGGCAAATGAGTTTGGCGACATGAAATCGCTTAGTCAAGCATCAATCGCTCGGCTCATGGAAATTGATGGAATCGGAAAAGAGTTGACAGAGAGAATTGTAACATATTTCCAAAGTGAGGAAGGTGAACGAACGTGGAAAGAGCTTTCTGATCGCGGGGTGAACATGACCCAAGCCAAGCGCGAAGTGGCCGCCGATTCTCCCATCGCCGGAAAAACCGTCGTGGTCACCGGCACCTTGCAAAGCATGGATCGCAAGCAAATTCAGGACTTAATCAAGCAACTCGGCGGAAAATCCGCGGGCAGTGTGAGCAAAAAAACCGACCTCGTCGTATACGGCGAATCCGCCGGTTCCAAGCTCGACAAGGCCCGTGAACTCGGCGTAGAGGCCATCGACGAGAAAGAGTTTCTCAAACGGATCGGGAAATCGTGAACTCCTGAAGCAGCCCAAGCCCCTCGCCTTAATCGCAATGGATTCGACGCTCCGAGTGCCAAATAAATGACACCGTCCCCTTCCCTCATCAGAGGGAAGAGGGACCATTCTTCGCTTCCTACGGGAAAATCGCCGTCGTGTCATCGATCGATTTCAAAAACGCGATCAACGCCGCTCGCTGCGCCGGATCAGTGACAAAGTGATGACGCGTGCCGCCGTTTCCGTCTTGCGAACCGTCCAACACTTCCTCCAAAGTCTGGGCCGAACCGCTGTAGAAATACGGCGCCGTCTCAGTCGCGCTCAACAGCGACGGGATATTAAAACCATTCGCGCCGAGCGGATTGATTGCTTGAGAAATATCCGCACCGTTAAAGCGGAGTTCATTCGTCCGACCCGCGAGCACAAACGTTCCGACGTTGTTCAACACAGTTGCGCCCTGGGCAAGCGTCTGGCGAAGCTCGGCACCGATGACGCGTTCATTGCCTAAACCTAGTCCGGTGTCCGGAGAGGGCGGAAAAACGTAATCCACCGTCGACCGCGTCCACTTAGGACCGCTATGACAGGTCGAGCATCTGAACCCTTCCAACACCAATCCGGATTGCCCGAAGAGTTCACGACCCATCGCTGCTAGCGGCTCGGCTGCGGCAACAGGTGCGCGGGCAGCTCGAACGTTTTGCGCAATCCAGAAGGCGATCGCGTCTTGCTCTATGTCTCGACCGGTGCTCTGAACAGTGAGGAAGTTGGTGACGCCCGGCGGGTTATTCAATCGAACACCGCTGAGTGCAGCCGGAAGGTTCGCCCGCGTCGCCCATGTACCGCTGGGCGTACCCAACGGTCCCGGCACTGCCCCATTGTTGGCCACTGTGTATTCGAAAACAGTGGTTTGCTCCGCACCCATGCCATCAATCCCACCGACCACGTACACTTGATTCGTCGAGAGAGAGCTGCTGATTCCAAAGTTGGCCCGAGCCGCAGGCAAAGACGTATGTGGCGTCGCCACCGCAGTCACCGCTTGCGCCAAATATTCCTCCACCGTAGGGACCACCGCACCCAGGGAATCGACCCCGCCGACTGCGATCACCCGCGAAGAGACACCCCGTGTCACCGTGGCCGCCCCATGCAGACGCCGCAGAGTAAGTCCCGCCGGATTGAACGTCGTCCACGTACCCGGTCCTACTTGGCCCGCATTAAACCGCTGGACCGGATTCGCATTTACTACCGACGGCGTCCCTTCCGATCCGGTGTTTCCGGAAACGACATGGATGAGCTGACGCGGCTCAGCCGTATTGATCCCGCCGGCGACCGTTGTGCCGAATTGGGCGACGGCGGTCGGAAGCGATGCCACCGTCCGCCAGGTGTTCGTGTCCGGGTTATACTCCTCCACCGTGTTGACCGGCAGTTCCGTCGACAATGTGCTCGTGTAGCCGCCGATCGCGTAGATTCTGAATCCCGCCGACGTGGCCCCGGCGGATTCACCGACGCCGACACCTCGATGGTCTATTCCGAAGTCCAGCGGCGTTAGAACCGCCGCCGCACCCAACGAATGTCGCCGCGTGAATCCCGTTGAACTCTTCAAGCTGACCAGGTTGGTACGCGGGTTGAATTCAATGATGGAATAGGAGGGGATCACTAGACTTCCCGCGCCCGCGCCGCTTCGACCGCCGATGATGAACACCCGACCGTCCGGTAGCGTGGCCGTCGCAAAATCACGGCGACCCAGAATGATGGATGGCAACGCTGCGCCGTTGGAGAGATCATTCGTCAACCCCACGATTCCGGTGGCCTGGTGGAATTGGGCGATCGCGTTCGTATCAGTCAACGGATTGCCGTTGGCTCCGCCGATCGCAAAAAACAATCGATCGTCGTCGATCAAACCACGTCCACCGAAAACGCCGCGCGTGTTGAGTTCAAAATCCTGATTCTCATCACGCACCGCGCTCCAATTGAGAATTCGCTGATCCGTCGGATCATCCTTGTCGAACATGCCGTCCAGTGGAATCGTCTGCCTCGGACCGGCATCAAACATCCACGTCACGTTGTCCGATCGACCATTCGGGTGGCATGCAATGCACCCGCCCCAGGATTCGCTGGACATTCGTCCTTGTGGTCCGCGACCGGTGTAGAACAACGAAGCGCCGAGGTGGGCAATGGCCTCATCCGAGCCCTGGGGAAGATTCTTCGACGGCACCGATCCCACGATCAAGGGCGACGTCGGGTTGGAAATGTCAATCGATGTCACCGTCCGGCTGATGAAATTCGAAACGTAGGCGATTGTCCCCGCCGCGTTGATGACGATTCCCTGCGGAACTTCCGACGCCGTCAACAGCCCTGGCTGCGTTCGCAAGTCCGCGCGAACAATGGAACTCGGCCCGGCCGCAAGCGGCGCGCCGATCGTCGGAATTCCGTTGCTGTCGACCGTGAGTCGAACGATCACATCCGAATTCTGAACCACGACCCAAGCATCGGTACCATCCGGTCGCCACGCCATCGCCACCGGATTGGTGAGAAAAAGCCTTGGCTCCGGCGTAGTGGCAAGGTTGATGCCTTGATTCAGGTTGAGCGGCGCGGTCCGTCGCACATTCGGATCGGTTTGCCCGGCCGTCACCTCAAGCCGCGTCGACGGATCAAAGATCGAAACAAGACCCTGGTTCATGGAATTAAATCGTAGCGGCCCGTTGGGCGAAGCCCCGGTGCTGACCACATAGGCCCGACCCAACGTGGGGTGAAGAGCGATGCCGGCCAGTTGGTTTGGATAAGCCCCAGTCGGCGTCGTAAACGTTTGTGGATTCGTCGATGCAACCGCCGGGGTCGGACCGGCCGTTCCGGGTGCAAGCTTGCCATTCGAATTGAAACCGGTGTTGGCCAACGGACCGAGAACGATCGGGTTGGGAGCTCCTGCCGCGGAAAGTGTGGAAGCGGAAATCGCCACCACGCGGCCTTCGCGCTGATCGTCTTGCCCTTCGTCAATGGCACTCTTTCCAGGCCTCAATTGTCCATAAAACATGGCCACCAAAATCGTTTCATCGGTGTCGTCGTCGTCACCGTCGTTCGTGACGGCAATCGCCCGCGGCGAGGTTCCGAATGAAGCTAGGTCGATGTCAAGGATTGGCATTCCCGATTCGGCGTCGACCACGCTCAGACTGTTGGAAGCCGAATTGGCCACCAAAAACCATAATCCGTTCGGCATCAGGGCGACCGCCATCGGCTCCACGCCCACCGGTATTGTGCCGGTGACGGACTGTGACACCAAGTCGATCACCGAAATCGTTGCGTCGCCGGAATTGGCCACGTAGGCCGTTCGGTTCCGAATGGCCACACTTCGCGGCTCCCTTCCGACCGGAACATCTGAAGTGAACACCGGTGGATTCTGTGTCGCGTCAAAAATGGAAATGGTGTTGCTGTCCGGATTGACGTTGACCAGCAATGCCTCGTCGCAGGTCAACGCAAGCGGACCCGATTGCTGCGAAGAGTGGTGAACTCCGGGCGTGTGCACACATCCCAACTCCGAATCGCATCGATCGACCGTGCAGTCAATCCCATCGTCGCATTCGCTATCCGTGCAACAGGTGGATGGCGCCGGACCTCGGAAAGAATTCTGCAAAATGGCATAGTCGGCCAGATCAACGTCGCAATCCCCATCGGCATCCGCTACAGGCCTTCCTTGACCATCAACCGGAACGCCGACGGGCGTCTGGCAGCAAACATCAATCGAATCAGGAACCCCGTCATGATCCGCGTCTTCTCCGCCAAAAGCGGGCAGAACCAATGACCATGAAAGTACGAACGCGAAGGACATCAACTTCGTTTTATACACATTCCAACCCTTCAAAAAAAAGAATGACCAACCCCTCCGGAGAACTTCGAGATAGCAGTTATCGGCCCGTAAGTTGTGATTGTGGCGAATTCGTATTGCGTGTCAATAGGGCGTTCGTTGATTTGATTCTTCGTAAACCTGGATAAGAATAGCGCTTATGGTGCACAAGCATGAGGTGCGGGAATTAAGCAAATGAACGTGCAAGGTTCACCCGAATTGTTAATGAACTGGTGCTGCTCATTGGCTGCGACAAATATCACGTCGCCAGCCTTAAAAACTCGGTCGCCTTGTTCCGACCGTGCCAATCCTTTTCCGCTCAGAATGACGATTTCATGCTCGTAATTGTGGCTGTGATGGGGGGTCACCCCTCCTGGGGCGACCTCAAAGTGGCGCATGTGAAAGTTCCCCGCGCCATCTTCCGGGCCAATAAGCATTCTCATCTTGGCGCCGGTTGCACCGGGCATGGTGACATTGCTTTGCGGATGCGAATCAATGGACGCGACTTTCATGGCGTTCGCCTTGTCTCACACGTCGTTTGGAATCAGAATCCAGTCGGTGCCTGCCGGAGCATAATCGAAAAGCTCGTTTTCGGAGAAATACAATCGGATTTCGAATTGGGCGGATTCCGGAGAATCGCTACCATGAACGAGATTATAGGACCTGCTAGCGCCGAAGTCCCCGCGAATTGTTCCAGGAGCTGCTTCATAACCGAAAGTCTTACCCATCATGGTGCGGGCGATTTCGATACAGCGAGGTCCTTGCAAAACAATCGCGACCGTCGGACCCCTGGTAATATAGTCAATAAGTCCAGGATAAAATGGTTTTCCTTTGTGGACGGCGTAATGCCGTTCGGCCAATTCCTTGGTGATCTTCATGAGCTTCAGGCCCGCGACGATGAGGCCTTTTTCCTCGAATCGCTGGACTAAGCGTCCGATAAGCCGGCGCTGGATGGCGTCGGGCTTGAGAATAATGAGAGTGCGTTCCACGAGTGTTTTCCCCGTCAATCCAGTAGTAATCAGTACCGTAAAAACCGCTTGGGTATCGGTCCATACCGCCGTGGACTGTAAAGCTGGAGGCGCGGACCGTCAAGTCATCGAATTGCAAACATCCTGATTTGTGTGCACGCGGCGTGCTGGTCAAATTTCTCGACAATCGAATGTCATTTTCTCTATTTCAAGGCAAAATCGACACGGCATTTTACGATGC
This sequence comes from Planctomycetota bacterium, assembly GCA_038043045.1. Classification (GTDB taxonomy): domain Bacteria; phylum Planctomycetota; class Phycisphaerae; order UBA1845; family UBA1845; genus JBBTCX01. Next base: position 38,808 of record JBBTCX010000018.1, read on the forward strand.
CCCCTGTCACGTCGGAACTCACAACGTAGTTTGCCCACGCGATTGCCGTGCTCTATACTCCGCCCGAAGAACGACTTTCCGATGCAAGGACGCAACCAAGTGGCCGCACTTCCCCATGAGCAACCGTTTGACGCCCTTCGGCAAGTCGAGTCCTACTTTCAACGGATTGTCGAACACCCTTGGGTCACGCTGATCGAACTAGCCCTGATCGGTGCGGTGGTTTATACGATCCTGCGCTTGCTCCAAGGAACGCCGGGCGCTCGGTTGGTCCGAGCGGTCTTGACGATTCTCGGGGTCAGTTTTGTAGTTGTCTGGCTTATCGCCGAACGGTTCGAATTTGACCGAATCAACGTGCTCTATCCCTATTTCATTCTGGCCGTGTTCTTGTCATCGTTGGTGGCCTTTCAGTCCGACCTGCGCCGGATTCTTGCCAAGGTCGGTGAAAGGGCTTGGTTTCAGCACTGGCTGAAGACGCCTGCTGAGGTCATCGATCCTCTTGTACGCGCCGTGGGTCGCCTGTCCAAGGAGCGCATTGGCACGTTGATCGCCATTGAGCGGAGCATGGAAATGAGCCCGTGGAGCGAATCCGGAGTGGCCGTGGATGCCCTCTTGTCCTCCGAACTTCTCGAAACCATTTTCTGGCCCGGGAGTCCTCTTCATGATCTCGGCGTGATCGTGCGCGAGGGTCGCATAGTCGCAGCCGGTTGCCAATTCCCTCTCGCCGAATGGGGCCACGCCGACCGTTCGTTGGGCAGCCGACATCGTGCGGCCTTGGGCTTGAGCGAAGAGTCCAACGCCGTGATTATCATCGTCAGCGAGGAGACTGGGACGGTTTCCGTAGCCATCGGTGGCAGGCTTCGCCGCGGATTGACCTTGGAAGAGCTACGCTCCGTCTTGCTTTCCGAACTGGCAGTGGAAGGCGGTCGTCCGTCTCAACCGCAACAGATACGATCGCCCAGCGCTACGCTACGTCAAACAAGTGACCCATGATTGAACAAGTGAAACTACTCAGCATGACCGGTGTGTTGACTTTGGTGATTTGGGTCGCCGCCGATAGCTTAGTCAACGAAATCGCCATCGTTCCGGTCACGTTCAAATTGGTTTCCGAGGCCGCCGGCGCGGATCGTATCGTCGCGTTGGCGCCTCAGACGGAAACGTATCAATTGACCGTCGCCGGCCCGAGGAAATCCATCGCTCAGGTTCATGCCAATTCCCCGCTGACCCTTTCGATTCGTGTCCCCGACCTACCCACCGGAAATTCGACCATCGCGTTGAGAGAAGCGCTGCAGGAGCAGTGGCGCGAGTTTCGCAAAGTCGCGGTGATGTCCGTGCAGCCGCCGAAACTGCAAGTAGTTGTCGATCGCTTCACAACGAAAAACGTGGGGGTGACGATGCAGAATGTTGCGCTGGCCTACGATGTTCGACCGCAGATTCAACCCAACGAAACCACGGTTCGAATCCGGGAGAGTTTTCTGGCCGAAATCAGTACTTCGGGTGAACTGCCACCCGTTGACATCACCACGGAAGCAGAGCGTCTATTGAAAGAACGACCGGCGGGTCAAAGTGTGGTCGTTGTGGTGACACTTGATCCTCGAATTTTTGGTCCCGACGCTCAGTTGAAACCCAAGACCGTGGAGGTTCGGGCAACAGTAACGGCTCAGCGGCTCATCGCCGAAATTCCAACGGTTCCGATCTTAATCGCCACCAGTTTCGCCAACGTCGGAAAACCCATTCGGGTTATGACTCGCGACGGAAGCGAGTTGGTGACCCAGACGATTCGTGTCACGGGATTGCGTGAAGAGGTTGCGAAATTGGTCCGAGGCGAAACTCGGGCCGTCGGAATCATCCACCTGAAAGATGAACATCTCACCGATTTCGGCACGTTCAAGCCCTTCACGCCTGATTTCCAACTTCCGATGGGAATTGAACTTACGGAAAAAGCGAGACCCATCGAGTTGCGTCTCATTCGATCCGATTCCGCAAGTCCGGAGGGAAATAAAACTCCGTAAAAAAAACGGTTGAACAGGGGTTGACAAGGACTTTCGCCGGAAATAATGTACGGTCTGCGGTGACGATACGTGCGGGGAAACACCCGTTACCATTCCGAACACGGTAGTGAAGCCCGCACGGCCGATGGTAGTCGCAAGGCGAGAGTAGGTGATTGCCGCTATTTTTATACCCGCTTCGGCGGGTATATTTTTTGCGCTGGGACGATCTTTTCATTCTTAATTGACCGAGGCAGCCAAGATCAAACAGCCGGTTTCTAATCTGGTATCAAAAAAAAACTCGATGAGGTTGGTTGCAAAACCGGCGGACCTTGAAACCCGTAGGGCAGGTCGTTGTTCCGTATCAGCGGAACGTCGATCTGCTTTACCTTGGGACCCGCCGTTATTGTCACGCACCTCCAACCCACTGTCGGAAGGGTCGAACTAACGAGTAGTTATCGGGTTCGTTGCCGCCAGAATTCGGACGCTACGATCTCCATCGTTCTCCCCGAGGTCACTAGAAAGTCCGGGGTTTGGCGCTACACTTGGACAAGGGGAAGTACGCGCCTCTGGGGTGTTGATCCATTCACTGGATTGGGGTGCGGTTACCGGTTTACAGATGAGGGGGAAATCATGGCCGGATTGTCACGGTTCAAAGCGTCTTTTGTCTTGCTCTTGATGGGTCTGCTGGCACAGGGTTCGCATTCCAGTCTTGCCCAATGCGAACTCGACAAACTCTTTGCGGACGTTCCCACGACGGACGAAGAGTTTGGGTTGGCCGTGGCGATCGGCGGAAACTATGTGGCCGTTGGTGCGCCTCGAGACGACGATCGTGGAGCCGATGCCGGCGCGGTCTATGTCTTCGAGCGCGTCGGAATCGATTGGGTCAAGCGTACCAAAATCACCGCGACGGATGGAGCGGAATTTGATCTCTTCGGTTCGTCCGTCGGGATCAGCTCAGAATGGCTGGTCGTTGGCGCGCCGGCTGAAGATACGATGGCGGAGAGCGCCGGAGCTGTGTACGTTTTCCGGCGGAGCGGGAATTCGTGGACGCAGTTTTCGAAGCTGAATCCGATCAACGGTTTAGAGGACGATGAATTTGGGTTGTCGGTGTCATTGTCCGGCGATTATTTCATCGCAGGCGCGCGAACCGATGCTGCCGGGAACAGCTCCGGGTCGGCCTATGTCTATCGTTGGAACGGTATCAGTTGGCGGCTGGAGCGGGAGATCACACCCGTTGACGCAAGCGAAGGAGATCAATTTGGATTCAGCGTCGCCCTCTCCGGCGATCTTGCGGTGATCGGCGCCCGATTCGATGACGAGGGAGGGACGGACTCTGGCAGCACGTACCTGTTCCGTCGTAGCGGTACGAATTGGTTGCAGGAAACCAAATTGTTGGCCATGGATAACGCAATCGGAGACGAATTCGGAGTCTCCGTCGGCACGGATGGTCTACGGGTGATCGTCGGCTCACGAATGGCCAATCAAGGCACCGAAGTCAGCGCCGGAGCAGCATACATTTTCCATAAAGTCGGGGCGAATTGGGTTCAACAAGATCGCGTCACCGCGCCCGACGCAGCCGATAACGATCAATTCGGAATCTCCGTGGCGATTGATGGCGATGAGGCGATCATCGGGTCTTGGCAAGACGATGACGCGGGCTTCAGCACCGGAGCCATGTATCCCTTCGTGCGAAGTGGAAATGACTGGACGCTGATGACTAAGGTCATCGCCAGTGTACCGGCCGCTCAGGATGAATTCGGTTTCGCGGTCGCCATCGACGGTGATTATGCCGTGGTCGGATCGCCGGGAGATGACGGCACGGGCTTGCGTACCGGATCGGCCTATCTGTTCGGCGTCGGGGGCGATTGCAACAACAACGCCAACCCTGACTCGTGCGATATCCAAGCCGGATTTGCCCTGGATTTCAACAACGACGGAATACCGGATGAATGCCTCACGGTCGGAGACGGCGACAGCGATGAAGATGGCGATATTGATCTCCGTGACGTAGCCCGGTTTCAGAATTGCTTCGTCGGCGTTGGCGGCGGAATCGGCGTCGACTGCGAGGTCTTTGACTTCGGCCCGGATAGCGACGTCGATCTTGGAGATTACGACGCTCTGCAACCGCTACTTACCGGCCCGTAACCGACGGTGTCGACTATCGCCTTGTCAAGCGTCCGCTTAACTCGTGGGTTGTGCGGGCGGCGCGATCCCCCCCGGCGAATTCGATGGCGACATCCCGCTCGCCCAAATCATCCGAGCGATCTCCGCTTGCTCGTTGAATGCCTTCCGAAGGTGGTTGATGAGGATGATAATCAACAGCATAATGATGAGAACAAGCAACCCGCACGCCCCGACCACAAAGATCATGGCCGTCGCTAAAGACCCAAGACCGCCGGTGGTCGGGGATGGACTGCCTTTGGAGAGAACGACGAGTGCGACCACCGATCCACCCACCACCGACCCGCCGAGCACAATGACGTAGGCCCAACGCAACAATCGCGCACGTTTCACAAGGAACTCATTAGGAATTCGTTTCGCAAGCCTCTCAAAATAGAGCAACTTGGCAAACTCGCCGCCAACAGCGACAAGCGAAATAAGCAGCGTCAAAACCCCAAGCGCCACCTCAATCAACCAAGGCCAGGACGTCAAGTGCTGCATCAAGCCAAGTAGATTGTTCGAAGCGCCGACCAACACTATCGAGCGAACCATCTTACGAACTTTCCCATATTGATCCTCGCCGATGTGACTCGGATCGGGCGACGTTAACAACCATGTGCCGTAGAGCGAAATGCAATTGACAATCAACATGACCACATAGAGAGGCCATTGCGTTTTGGTCGCGGCGGAGATTCCTCCGGCGATACATCCACTGAATAGCCCAAGTAAGAACCCCACGATGATCCACGTCGCCCCCTTCGCCAGCGTCTTCACCCAATCCGGATCAGCAAAACGAAGAAGATCGCCTTGCGTCGAAAGTCCGACCGGCGTACCGCATTCCGGGCAACGGCCCAACGTGGTCAATCCGCGAAGATTGTAAGAGCAGCGCCGACAGGAAATATCCACATCAATCGGATAGGCCGATTCAGTGTTCACGAAACCAGCTACAGGAACAGGCTCACCCGTCATCGAATCTCCGTCACTCTTCGAGCTCTTCAATTGCTAATGAATCAACTGGTCAACCAGGAAACCGCATATCCAACGCCTGCAACTCTACCTTGGCCGTTCCATCAAAACGATTGATCATCGGCTCGAACGCTACTTGGCAACGCCGATGCTGCTTCAAGTCTTCGATCCGATTCGCCAAGCCAAAACCAATCGCCCGAATCACCACGCCATCTTGTCGAAACGACGCCTGCAAGTGACCCTCATCCCGACCCACCAACCTCGGTTCACTTGCCAATTCCACCCAATCCGTCGCCAACTTCGGCCGGGGATTACCCATTCCAAAAGGACCCAACCGCGTGATCGCCTCGACATCCGCATGGGTGAGACTTCGCAACGAAACCTCGGCATCAATCCGTAGCGTCGGGCGAAGGTCATTGCCCGTAAGACGCTGATTGGCCAATTCAACGAAAGACTCCGAAAATACCGAAATCTTTTCCTTGCGAATCCTCAACCCTGCGGCCATTTCATGTCCTCCGTGCGAAATCAAGTGATCGCCGCACGAACCGAAGGCCGCCGCGAGATTAAAATGTCGAATGCTCCGACCGGAACCTTGACCTTCGCCGTTGGACATGGCAATCAAGACCGTCGGGCGATGAAACCGTTCCACCAATCGAGCGGCCACGATTCCGATGACACCCGGATGCCACCCTTCGTCAGCCCATACGATCGCTCGACGTGCGTCGGATGCCAGGTTGTGCTTGTCGACGAATTCGATGGCTTGCTCGGTCATCCGCCGTTCCGTGGATTGTCGCGTGCGATTGTGGTCCTCCAAATACATTGCGATTTCAAAAGCACGGGCGGTATTTGCGTTCGTCATCAATTCCACCGCCCGACACGCATGCCCCATTCGACCGGCCGCGTTGATCCGCGGAGCCAATTTGAACCCCACGTCGTACCCGCTGACTTTTTCGTCGCCGAGCCCGGCCTTTTCCATCAAAGCCTTCAACCCGGGTAACCGCGTGCGCGTCAAGCGATCCAACCCGTGCTTGGCGATGATTCGGTTCTCGCCCTGAAGACGAACCACGTCGGCGATCGTGCCTAGCGCCGCCAACGAAAGGAGCTCAGAAAGAAGCTCGCGGAATTCGGGACGCACTCGCTCCGACCCGCTGATGCGCTGGGCGATCGCCCACGCCAGCTTGAACGCCACTCCCGCGCCACATAAATCCGGGTTCGGATACCCGTTCAGCCCCGGATGAACGATGGCCGACGCAGCCGGAAGATCACCCTGATGCGCGTGATGTTCGGTGACAATCAAGGGCACGCCGGACTGGCGTAGTTTCTC
>JBBTCX010000019.1:0-11180 GCA_038043045.1 Planctomycetota bacterium
TGCTTGACCTCTGTCTCAAAGGTTGGAACGGCGATCTTAAATCCCTCGTCCCTGGACACCCCGCCCCCTCGTGGACCGGCAGATTGACAACCGGATACAACCGCCAACGCCAACGTCGTCACGAACGTAATTACAATCCTCATTGCTTATTCCTTTCGAAAAAAATTTGTTCACAGAACTTTTACACGTTTCATGGAGTCGATCTCATTTGGCGATGACGGCGATTTTGAACTCCGTTTCCGTCGGCTCACCCTTGTCCGGTGTCGCTTTCGCAAGGACCTTGTGCTCGCCGATGGGAGCATCCTTGGCTACGGTGATTTTCAACTGAACATCGCCTTTGTCGCCCGGCAGCACTATGACCTCTTTGGGTTCGACTTCCATCCCCACGGGCGCTTTCACTTCCAATTTGACCCGCTGCTTGAATCCATCCCCGCGCTCCAGCACGACCCTAACCGTCTGCACCTCGCCCTGCTTAACGCCCGCGGCCATCGCCGGGACGACGATCCGAAACGTATCGTTCCCAGCTCTGCCGCCTTCTTCGCTGCTCTTGGTGCAGCCCGTAAACGCTGCGGCGGCGATTACCGCTCCCACGAATGCCTTACTCATCTTTGTGTCTCCTTAACTAAATAGTAACCGCTACGCTGACCGCTTGGATCCGCTTTTGATCCGCTGGTCGAGCTCCTTGGTTTCTTTCGAAACCTCTTCATGATTAGACGCGCCCCAAGAGCAACAGGATGATCACAACCAATGCAACCAATCACAGTCCGCTGCTCGGGTAATACCCCCAGTTTCTGCTGTGAGGCCACCTGGGCACCGCACCCAGGATCATCAGAATCAAGATCACGATCAAAACAGTTGAAAGCATTTCAGTTTCCTTTCAAGAAAGTACCGAACGCAACGAGTAGTTTGGTGTATCATGTCACGGAATCCTCGTTTCGTGTTCCTTTATTCATCATTCGAGTTCAGATTGCCTCTTGCCTGTTCGCCAAGCTTTTCGGCTTCCGCCGCGGCCTTGTCGGTCAGCTCCGTGGTCTTTTCCTTCACTTTCTCGGCGTCCTCTTTCATTTTGTCACCGTCCACTGTCATATGGATGTTGACTTTGTTGTTCTCCGTACCGCCACGGTGGCTCGATACCGCAAACCAACCTCGATAAAAACCTAACCCGACTACGCAAAGCACCACCACGACCAGTACCCTCATCGATGTATTCTTCATGGTTAATCCCTGTCTCGTATGCGCTCTTCATTTCACTCGACTTCCCGGATTCGCTTTCCCTCATACCGGATCCAGCACGGATTTCGGGCTCCGTCCCTTTCCCGTTCCGGAAAGCACACCCGACTTATCCTCTTTTCTGCGTAATCTCGTTCCTTCAAGACTGACGGTCTGAGGGTCATGCGGTCGGCTGTTGCGAATCCGTTCCCACACTTCCTTCCGATGGACAGAGACCCCCTCGTTGGCCTCAAAACCAAGTCTCACTCTCCCCTGACCAATTTCGAGGACGGTGACCTTCAGAATGTGCTCGACGGGATTTGAACCTCCAATGACCACCGATTGATCGTTTTTCCGCGACAGAACTAACATGGTTGAGCCTCCGTTCTCATGAGCGGATTGCCACTCCCGCTCCAAGTCTCCATTGGCACGCCTTGGGCGAGCAGGTACACCTGCACCGTGGTGCCACTCGTAAACACACCGACCACGGTGCCGGTAGCCGGCTCAACTTCCGCGGTCGCTTCACGCACTTCCACGCCGGTGATTCTCTTGATCTCCTGCCGCAGCGAGTCGGAGGCGCTTGCGAAAAGCTGCCGATGGAACTCCTGCACCTTTGCAGCCCCTTCGGGGCTCTTGGCCAGCGCATGCTCGGCTGGCGAAAGGGATCCATGCAGCGTGATCACCAGCGTGTTTTCGCCCAGGACCACGGTCACCGTCTTTGGCACTTGGCCTGTCCTGAGTAGTTCAAAATCGCTTGCCGCTTGAGCGATCTGCTGGGCCATGCTCGAATTCGACTTATGCATCGCTTTTGTCCCTGTTGGCTGCGGTCATCCCGAGCCGCCGTAAGCCCAAAAAAAGCCGACGTGCCCGAACACCCTGGGGTGTCCAACCACGTCGGCTTACTCGTCAACGAGCCCCCCGGCAAAGCCGGGTTGCCCCTTATCTAGTCATCCGAAAGCAACGATTGGAGCCGATTCAATTTCGCACATTCGGCTCTTGTCGCCACATTAATTGTACAACGCGGAACCCCAAAAAGCAAGCAAAATCCCGCAACGAAATTGAGTCTTTTAAATCCCTTCGTTCCACCTTTGCCCCTGTTACTTGTCCGTTCGGTGTATAACCACCCAGCGATTTCCTTTCAACACGTGCCCACAGTTCGGCTCGTGTCGGTGTCCGCCCGCAATCACCACGACCTTGGGACCATCAAAATAATGGTCGCAATCGCCCGTACACACGTGCCGATAGTAGGTCCCGTGGGTTTCCCGGTCCGAGCGATCCTCGTGGTAGCGGACCGAAACCCTTCGATCGCACGCAAAAAGGAAAAGTAAGCCGATACCCAGAACAATGCAATTCCTAATCATATGACGCATAGTTCAAATTCCTCTGGAGACAAAACCAAAGCCCTCTCTCACCTCAATTCGCACGCGGGCGCGTTCACCACCAGCCTCGTTTAATCGTGACAGTACCATACGTTGAACAGATTTTGACATCGAACGTTATCCAATCCTAAGCTTCCGTGACATCCTGCCAGACAAACGACCGACACCAAACCCAAAATCAAAAACATACTAAGTGTTTTCCAGTTACTCATGAATTTGCACATGTGTGTTCTCTCTTTCTTTACAATTCCGTATGCCATAACTCAAAACAGTATTCCTTCAGCTTGCACTGCGACATGCCTTCGCACTCGTCCGATTCGCATGCGCCAAACCTCGCGGCGACAGGTCCAAGATCTGCCGTGCAAGGTGGTCACGGTATCATGCCGCTCCAACCTCTAAGCGCGATCGCAATTAACCTCTTTCTGTTGAGGCAGATCGACATTGTGTGTATTCCCCGAACCTATTGGACTTTGTAGCCGATCCCATCCTATGCTCCCGTGACATCCTGCCAGACCAACGATCGACAGAAATGCCATAATCAACAATTTACTAGGCGTTTTCGAATTACCCATGCATTTGAACATGTGTATCCTCTCTTTCTTTCAATTTGTGATTGCAAAACCAAAACCAGCATTCCTTCAGTTTGATCTGCGACATACGATCGCCGTCACCAATTCGCGGCGAGGCAGATGTTACATTTCATCATCCGTAGTCTCAAATCGTTGTGCGCTGGCGCATCAAAGCACCCGACGGCCCTGAATCACGCGAACCAGTACAACGATCACTGCAACAACCAACAGAAGGTGGATTACTCCACCCATCGTGTAGGAAGACACCATTCCCAGCAACCAAAGTACAATTAAAATCACTACCAGTGTTTCGATCATAGCCAATCCTTTTAAGTAACCGGACCGTACGCTATTATCACCACGCTGGTCCGGTCACATTCTCATGTCTACCTTTCGCTTCAACACCCATGAAGCAATTGGGAGAAGGAAGCGGTTCATGAAGGGGAAGCTCGGCGACCGAGACTTCTCCCTCACGAATCTCGCGTTGAATCATTGGGTTCACCAGGTCACGCGCAACCGCAGGAATCGCCGCAAGCCGCTTTTTCTACGCGGTGCCACGCATCGCGTGTCGCATCCTTCGCATGGTTCCAGCTCAACTTTGACTGTTTCCGATGACTGTCCCAGTCGCGGCTTAACTGCGCTTCGACATCGTTGAAGGTCTTGCCCTTGTGGTTTGCGAAACTTTCCCACCCAAACTGAAAGGCAGAACCATACTGTTCATAGGGAGTGCCATGAGTGAAGTAGGGTCGGTTCACAAATTCCTTGCGCCAAAACTCGTGCTCGGCGGTCGGATCGACCGGCTTGATCGCAATCTTGTCCGCTGCGTTTTTCACCGCGGCAATGCCTCCCGCGACTGCCCCGGCAACAACGTCCGCTCCGACGCCCATTGCATGACCAATGGCGCCACCGATTGCCTCGCCCTTAACGCGGCCTGTTGTTGCAACGGGACCAGTGGCGGGCGCAGTAGCGCAGGGTACACACGTATTTGGTTCCCGGTTGGCGTCGACCTTTCCAAAGGTCGACGATGTAGTTTCAACTCTATTCGTTTCCATTCTCGAAACTCCTTCTTAGATTGTTATTTTGCATTGCGAATCACTCGCAAAACATCAGCCCATGACCCCAATTTCACTTCACCCACTTGATCCCAAGACCCGATACCCACTGCGGTCCAGTCTGCTATGCACATGTCCCGTTAGTTAGCGGTGGCGATCAGCAGCTCGACACGACGATCTCGCCGGAGCTCTGCGTCACCGAAAGCCCCAACGCTAATCTTGGTTGTTGGCACGCCGGCTTTGACCAGCGCATCGCGAATGGCCTTGACACGACGATCGCATAGATTCTGATTCTTTGGATCAGTGCCGCGAGGATCCATGGAGCCGTCGATTCCGATATGAAGCGACGGATTTCGATTCATGTAGGTCGCGATTTCAACAAACCGATCCGTTTCGGAAGCTCCGAGTTCGGCACTGTCACCCTGGAACCAGAAGTCCCGGTAAGAGGTCCAACGATCCACAACACCCACTCGGCCTTGCGCGCCGATCTCGCCCGTCGGACCTTGCGAACCCCGTGCTCCAGTTGCACCAGTTGGCCCAGCAACACCGGCGGTGGTGCTGCCTTGTGCACCCGTGTATCCGGTTGCGCCTTGCGCACCGGCGGGGCCGGTACGACCGGCGGGCCCGGTCGGACCCTCTAAAGTGGCACCGCGCGCGCCAGTTGCCCCGGTTGTCCCATCGGGACCCGAGGGACCTTGAGCGCCACTCGGGCCGGCGTAACCAAGCGCGCTATCACCTCGAGCGCCCGTGTGGCCGCTTGCGCCCTGTTCGCCGGATTCGCCCGGAGCGCCTTGCGCACCGGCACGACCGCGCACGACGGCACCGGATGCTCCAGTCGCCCCAGTTGCACCTTGCTCGCCGACAGAGCCCTTCGAGCCTGACTCACCGCGCGGACCAGCCATGGCATAGCCCGGCGCACCCGTTTGTCCGGTTGGGCCTCTCTCGCCCACCAGTCCGGACGGGCCATCTGCACCGCGCGGACCCATTAATCCGGGGTCGGTATTTGTTTGAGTTAACCCATCGGACCTGGTGGGCTCACAACACCGATGTGAACTCCAACATGCACATCCTCCCACGGCGACCAGCACTGTAATTCCGAGCGACCCTAATACTCTTTTCATTTTCCGTACCTCTCAAAAAAGCATTTGCATTTACGACAGGCGCATCGCAACCTACATTGGCCGCGCTACTCCTGATTTCAGGCCAAAAAAAAACCGACGTGATAGAACACAAAAAAGTGTTCAACCACGTCGGCATACTCTTCATCGAGCCACCCGACATAGTCGGGCTGCCCTTTATCTAGTCATCCGAAGACGGCGTTCAGAGCCGCCCGCAATCGGATGGGCTCTGACTCGCTACCCTCTATTATACACTAACAATAAACAAATACAAGTATATTTTAAAATAGTTTTGGAAGTTTAGCCATTCTTGCCGTTTTTCCTTTCTCTTGGTAACCTGTTCCGCATTGCTTGTGCTGGGGTCCAGCACCGCGCTGTCGCGACGTCAACGAGACCGGCAATATGTTCCTTTGAGGTGACCATGAAAACTCAGGGAGAAATCGAAGCCGCCGTCTGCCAAGGAATGAGCCGCTTTGAACAGGAATACATGGGCCGTGGTCCAAAGGATATCCATACCTTCCTTTTCGCCGATCTTCTCGTGGTCCGACTTCAAGGCGTCCTTACTGCAGCCGAGCAACACCTGGTCAAGACGCTAATACCCGAGAAGGGTAGGGACCTGCTCAAGCAAGTGCGGTTCCAGCTCATCGAAACGGCGCGGCCAATCATGGAGGCCATGATCCAAGAGGTCACGGGTGTGAAAGTGGTAAGTTTGCACCACGACATTAGCACGCTCACCGGCGAGGAAGTCGTGATCTTCACTTTGGCCGAATCGCCCATTTTCCGCGAAACAAAGAAGAAGTAGGTCTGCATCGTATTCGACAAGACGCGGGCCGCACCACATTGGACTAATACGACAGTTGCGCATGGTTGGCGACCGATATTCTGACTCGTGGGCTTGAAGGCTCGTTGGGTTGTATCGGAGTGATTCGCATGGATGCGGCTGTTGTACAGGGATGGGAAACTCACGGGATGTTCATCACGTGATCCGACTCGTGATACGGCAAATGGACCTTCAACAGGTGAGGGTTGTCGTCGATCGCGTCGATCAACCCCGTCCGCCTGGCCACCAGGTGCATGGCCCCGATCCCGCAGGCCGAAAGTCCGGGGGCCTGGTCCGCCAGCTCGTCGTGAATGTTGCTCGCCCGAAACATCGCCCGGTCCCGCATCCGGTTCACGATCCGACGCTTACGATTCCGCAGAATCCTCTTGCGTTCCGCCCTCTTCCGTGTTCTATTCTCGCTTACTCGAAATACCTCCGTGTGAAACAGTGCCAACTTATAACACTGCACGTTTTACACGGAAAACAAAGGTATTTCGAGTCTTTTTTTGTCAAAACCACTACAATCACGCTTGTTCAGGGACTAGCCGCGCAGATTCGGTGGTGGTATCGCTACATGCCGGAGATCCGTCGGCCATGACGGCTACGACTTGGCCGTCGCGGTCGATGTAGAGAGGAATGCCCAATCGTCGGCGGCGTTCGACTTCTTGGCGGATGCCTTCGACCAAACCTTCGCGGATGCGGGCAAGCAGTTGTTCAACATCGTTTTTGTCATACGTGCTTCGTTGCATTGCTGGTTCTTCCGGCATCTCTCACGCTCCGTGCGAAACAAGTTGATGCGGCGGGCCAAGCCCGCCCTACGTTTCGTTAGCTCTTCACCTCGTACTCGGCGTCGATGACGTCGTCTTTCTTTCCTGACGAAGCACCGTCGGGGCCGGAGGCACCGGGGTGACTGCCGGTGGCACCGTGAACGTCGGAGTGGGAGGCGGCTTGTTGCTGGGCGACCTTCTCGTACATGATTTTGCCAATGGTTTGGGCGTCTTGCATGAGCTTTTCGTGGGCCTTTTTGATCGCGTCGGCGTCGTTTTCCTTGAGCACGTTGCGAAGGTGGTTGATCGATGACTCGACCTTGGCACGCTCTTCGGACGGAATTTTATCGCCGTGTTCCTTCAACTGTTGCTCGATTTGATACGCGGTGTTCTCGGCCACGTTGCGTTGTTTGATCAACTCGGCCTTTCGCACGTCGTCGGCGGCGTGTTCTTCGGCGTCGCGTTTCATGCGGGCGACTTCTTCCTTGGAAAGTCCGCCGGTGCCTTCAATGCGGATGGATTGTTCCTTGCTGGTGGCTTTGTCCTTGGCGGAAACGCTAAGAATTCCGTTGCGATCGATGTCGAAGGTGACTTCGACCTGTGGGATACCGCGCGGCGCCGCTGGTATGCCGGCGAGGTTGAATCGGCCCAGAGAGCGGTTGTCGGCGGCCATCGGGCGGTTGCCTTGCAATACGTGAATTGTTACTTCCGTCTGCCCATCCGCGGCGGTAGAGAAAGTCTCCATTTTGGAGGTCGGAATCGTGGTGTTGGCTTCGATGAGCGGAGTCGCGACACCGCCCAGGGTTTCGACGCCGAGTGTCAAAGGCGTGACATCGAGCAGCACGATATCCTGCTTCTCGCCGGTGAGGATCGAGCCTTGGATTGCGGCTCCGACGGCGACGACTTCATCGGGGTTGATGCTCCTGTTGGGTTCGCGCTGGAAGATTTCCTTGCACAGGGCCTGAACGGCCGGCATGCGTGTGGAGCCGCCGACGAGAACCACTTCGTCGATGTTCTTGTGGGTCATCTTCGCGCTGGAGAGGGTTTCCATCACCGGTTTGCGGCAGCGTTCGGTGAGGTGTCGAGTAAGTTGCTCGAATTGGCTGCGCGTCATGGTCATTTGAAGGTGCTTCGGGCCGGTGTTGGTCGCGGTGATGAAGGGAAGGTTGATCGTGGTTTCCATCACCGTGGAGAGTTCGCACTTGGCTTTTTCAGAGGCTTCCTTGAGGCGTTGAAGGGCCATCGGGTCTTTGCGAAGGTCGATGCCTTCTTGCTTGCGAAAAGTTTCGGCGAGGTGGTGGATCAGTTCCTCATCGTAGTCGTCGCCGCCGAGATGTCCGTCACCGCTCGTGGCTTTGACTTCGAACGTGCCGATTTCCGGATCGATTTCAAGAATGGAGATGTCAAACGTCCCTCCGCCGAGATCAAAGACGGCGATGGTTTGTTCTTTCTTCTTGTCGAGTCCGTAGGCGAGGGCAGCAGCAGTGGGTTCGTTAATGATGCGTTCGACTTTGAGACCGGCGATTTCGCCCGCGTCTTTCGTGGCTTTTCGTTGGGAGTCGTTGAAGTAGGCCGGGACGGTGATGACCGCGCGGTCGACTTTATACCCGAGATAATCTTCCGCCGTCTTCTTCAAGTCTTGGAGAATGATGGCGCTGATCTCCGGCGGGGTGTACTGCTTTCCGCGGACTTGAACATTTACGAGTTCGTCGGGACCGCCGACAATTCGGTACGGCACCATTTTTTCCTCAGAGGCCACTTCGTTGTGCCGACGCCCCATGAACCGCTTGATCGAGTGGACGGTGTTTTCCGGATTGGTCACCTGTTGATGACGTGCTATTTGACCGACGAGTCGTTCGCCTTTTTCCGTGATGGCTACAACCGACGGGGTTAGTCGAGAACCCTGAGCATTGGTTAAGACCTTGGTCTGGTCGCCCTCCATAATGGCCACCACCGAATTGGTCGTTCCGAGGTCAATTCCGATAATCTTGGACATAAATCTCTCCTTGGCGCGCCAATCGCGATGCGCGAGGCCGTGCCTAGTAAGTGGAGATAGCAAACACTATTCCACCATTTCCAGAAATAACTAGCCATAATATATTGAAAACAATATAGTTATGACTGTATTGCCCGTGAGGCGCCAAAAACCTGCCAAGTTGGCAGTCTTTCACGCCGCCGGTTTGGCACTTTCGAGTATCAATTGGCGGGAAATTGCTTTGAAAATAAGGTTTGGCCGATACACTTTCACCATATGGCACTTGAACCATTGGAAACGGCCCAGGGGCAAGGGTTCCCCACCATCCGGCAGCAATCCGTATTTATTGAAAATCGCGTCGGGCAGTTGCTTCGACTCACCAGACTTTTGGATCAATCCGATACACGAATTCTGGCGGTGTCGGTTGTTTATTCCGTGGACTGCGCGATTTGCCGAATGGTGCTCGATGAACCGGATGAAGCCCGCGAAGTGCTGACCAACGCCGGGTTTCAAGTGAGCGAGGCGGAACTCATCTGTGTCAGCTTACCGCATGGCAAGCGGGCACTCTTGCATACCTGGGCGGCGTTGCTCGGTGGGGAGATCAATATTCATTACACCTATCCGCTGCTCATTCGCCCAAAGGGGTGCGCGGCGATAGCCGTCTTGCCGGATAATGTTGAACAGGCCATTCGTGTGCTGCGGGAACGCAAGTTCGAAGTTCTTGACCAAAGCGACCTTTATCACGCCCGAAACGATTGATCGTTTTTCTCTCTCGGATTCATTGGGTTATCGCCCATCGATGCTGACTCGACTCAATCCGTTAGTTGGTTTAGCTATGGCCATGCGTGTACAATTCATGCGCAATCGCGCGGCGATTCCACGGACAACAGAACAAGGAGATGAACGATGTCGGGAATTGATCCGATCGTGCTCGTTTTGCGATGGATTCACTTGGCGTCGGCCATCGTTGCAATTGGCGGCGCGGCGTTCAGCCTTTTCGTTTTGATTCCCGGTGTCAAAAAAACCTTGGACGAAAGCACGCATCAACGACTTCGTGAAGCGGTCCGAGCAAGGTGGGCGCCGATCGTTCACCCCTGCATTGCGTTGTTGCTTCTCACCGGTTTCATCAATTTCTTTCTCCTGGTGATTTTCCCCAAGGTCCCCGCGATTCCGTACCACGCCGTTTTTGGGCCGAAACTCTTGTTGGCGCTGTTCATTTTCTTCGTGGCCGAAGCCCTCGTGGGTCGAGCGCCGGGGTTCGCCAAGATGCGCGAAGCCCGTGAAAAATGGTTGAAAATCCTTCTGGTCGCCGCGGCGGTGGTCGTCCTTTTGTCCGGCGTGTTGAACCAAATTCGGTCTCAACATTTGAAACAGGGTGCGTCTGCGCCCTCTGTTACAAAGAGTTGAAAAAAACGGGCCACGGAATTTCAACCTGAACAATTGTTGTACCCATGAGGCCCGCCTTGTCCGAAGCCGTTGTCCATCGCGTAACCGTCTGGCCCTTGCAAATCCCTTTGCGATGGCGAGTTTGTCATGCCTCAGCCCAGCGAACGGTGTCCGATCCCATCGTCGTTGAATTGGAACTAACCAACGGCGTGACCGGTTACGGAGAAGCGGTTCCGCGTTCGTACCTCACAGGTGAAACAGCGGAGTCCGTGGATGTCGCAATCTCAATGGATTTGGTTCCGGCCATTTCCACACTCCGTGCGTCGACGTTTTCCGAAGCATTGGAGGCCGCCGAGCGACTTCCCTGGTTGGATCACAACGAAGAACCGATGCCCTCGGCTCGGGCAGCCGTGGAATTGGCTCTGCTGGATGCGGTGATGCGGACGTTTCGAAGAACCATGAATGATGTGGTTCAATGGATGGAACTGACAGCATTCGGCACTCCGGGGAGCATGGACCACATTCGCTTTAGCGGTTTGCTCGCAACCGAAGACGCCTCGTTGCTCATGCGTCAGCTTCGAAAGCTCTATTGGCGCGGATTTAAGGATGTCATCCTTAAAGTCGGCATGCCCGGCGACGCGGAACGGCTCGAAAAGGTTTGGGCGTATCTGAAAAAGCCGCTGCGTGGCGGGCGAATGTCGCTGCGGCTCGACGCCAACGGTCGCTGGTCCGCGGGTGCGGCGAGAAAGTGGTTTGCCCAATGCTCCCACATGACCATTGCCGCGTGGGAGCAACCTCTTTCCCGTGGAGACGAAGATGACTTGCCGGAGTTTCGAGAGTTCTTAAAGATTCCACTGATTCATGACGAGTCTCTGACTAATGCTGAAGACGCGCAGCGACTGGTG
>JBBTCX010000020.1:0-6351 GCA_038043045.1 Planctomycetota bacterium
GTATCTGGCTCCATCCATAACCCCCATAATCGGCAAAATGAGTGGTTTTCATACAGGTTCTAATGGGAAGTACGCCGCCCTCGGATTCGGTACCTTTCATGGCCGGATGATTACATGTCCACGGGGGAATCGCAACGGCCAGACGCCTGTGCGGGTTTAATGTGCCTCCAAGTTGTGGACGAATTCGGCGATGACAAACTCCGGTGTTGAGGCTCCGCCGGTCACGCCGGCAATATCTTTGCCCGCGATCATCGACGGTTGGAACTCTTCCCACGATTCAAGGTGATACGTCTCGCACCCGGTTTCGCGGCACATGCGGGCCACTTCTTTGGTGTTGGCCGAATGCGACCCGCCAAGTACGAACATGACGTCCACCTCATCGCAAAGAACAACCGCCGCTTCTTGCCGACGTGTCACCTCAAGGCACAACGTGTTGACGATTTTCACTTCGCGGTACGGACGTTTAAGAATCTCCGCGATCACCTCGGCCACATGCTCCGGAGCGTGCGTGGTTTGGGCGACGATGCCCAGGCGCTCACGATACGGCAAGACCTCATCAAAATCAGACCCCTTATCGACCACGGTCACGTTGGGAGCGTAACCGACCACACCCTTGACCTCTGGATGATTAGGGTCACCGATCAACACGACGTGGTAACCTTCCTCGTGCAATTGTTTCACGACGTTTTGTGCTTTTCGCACCAAAACGCACGTGGCGTCGACGACGTTCAGTCCGCGATCTTGAATTCGTTGCATCGTCGTCGGCGTTACACCGTGGGAGCGAATAAGGACAGTTTGCGAAGGGTCAATGGTCTCAAGATCGCCGGATTGATTCAAACCCGCTAGTTCGAGCTTGCGAACGACATCGTTGTTGTGAACAACGGGACCCAAGGCCACGACTTGCCCCGGACCCTGTTGAGAAACGGCCGACTGCGCGAGCGCAACCGCATCTTCCACGCCGAAACAAAATCCTCGCGAACTCGCCAATTTCACTTTCATGAAGACAACGCCCGGCAACGACACCGCGTCGCTATGATCCAACCCTACCAAACCATCGTAGCTTCGGCATCAGAACCGTTCAACTTTGGCACGCAACCTTGGCGTGCACACCGTCCTCTTCTACGATGCCACGCGAATGCTCTGGCTCACGGACATCCTGTACTTCTTGGCCGGGTTGGTCTACCTGCCTTTCGCCATCTACAACGCGCTGGTCCTTCGAAAAAATCGCCGTGATTGGGGTCAACGATTCGGATTCGTGCCCACGTTTGCCCCCAGTCGTAATAGAATCTGGATTCACGGCGTCTCCCTGGGAGAAATCAACTCGACACCCAAGCTTGTCGCCGCACTTCGAGAGCGCCTTCCCGATTACGACATTGTTGTTTCCTCCACCACCGACACAGGCTACCAGCGTGCTGTGACCCTTTTCGGGCAGCCAAACGTGTTTCGCTTTCCATTAGATTTCAGCTTCGCCATGCGCAAAGCCCTTCGCCGAATCGCCCCAAGCCTCATTGTCTTGATGGAACTCGAAGTCTGGCCCAACCTGGTACGAATGGCATCAAGAAAAGGAATCTCCGTCGCCGTGGTCAGTGGTCGACTCACGGAACGAAGCTCACGACGACTCGCAATGCTGGGCAAACCCATCCGATCGGTTTTTGCCAAACTGGCTTGGGTCGGCGCACAAGACGAAACGATCGCTACGCGGTTTCGCAAACTTGGCGTTCCACCAGAACGAATCGAGGTAACGTCGTCGCTGAAATGGGATACCGCTGAAATCACGGATCGAGTATCGGGTCAGGACGACTTGGCCAAGGAGTTAGGTCTTACCGACCAAAACTTGCTTTGGGTTTGCGGAAGCACCGGACCCGGAGAAGAGTCTATCATTCTAGATGCGTACCGCGCACTATCGCTTAGTAAAATCCCTACGATACTTTGCGTCGTTCCTCGCAAACCCGAACGCTTCGAAGAAGTGGCCGAATTGATAAGCTCCTCCGGTTTTAGGTGCCTTCGCCGAAGTAAAAAACAAGCATTATTATTGGACCAACAGCGTGACGTACAAAGGTCCAATAATGTGTTATTGGGTGATACCATGGGGGAGCTTCGTCGGTTTTATGCGCTCGCGGACTTTGTTTTTATTGGACGTAGTTTGGTGCCCTTGGGAGGCTCTGATCCAATCGAAGCCGCAGCCCTTGCCAAACCACTTCTTTGGGGTCCGCACATGGAGAATTTTTTGGAACCAAGTCTTGCATTTCAGCAAGCTGGAGCCGCGATCGTCGTAAACGAGTCGAGTTCTTTAGCACGGACGCTGGAGTCGTTGATAGGCGACAAGGAACTTCGCCGACGACTCGGCCAAACCGCTCAAGAGGTTGTTCGGTCGCGACAAGGAGCAACACGTCGAACGGTCGACCGTCTTGTGGCCGAGGTCGAGAAACATTGACGTTTCGTTCGATTTGGTTGATCCGAATCGATTCTACTGGCAGGATGTGCAACCATGAGGGTATCGGATGGAGCCGAGGTCTTTGGAAAACAACTTGTTCTGTTTTCCCTATTCGTTTTTGCCGGAACGTCTTTCGCGCAACAATCCGAAACCAAGGAAACCCCTTCCTTCATTCAGCAACAACGAAATGTCGACGAATCCGTCCGTCGGCAGCTTGACGACGAATTGAGCAAGTCCACGCGCGGTCTTTTCGATTGGGGCGGTTGGCTTAGCTCTTACGTGTTCGAGTTTGACGACGGCGTGGATAGCTCCCGGACTTTCCGTCGATTCGACCTGCGTCTTTGGGGTCGAGCGAAACTCGATGAAGGAACCCACGAGTTCTACCTCCGCACCAGAAGTGGTTTCGTCGATTTCAACACCGGAGATTCCTACGACTTCAACGATGACGACTGGGAAGGCCCCAACCTGGAACGCGGGTTTTATCGCTTCGATCTCGCCAAGGCCTTTCGTCACACCGACCACGCCCCCACCGATTACAATCTGATCGCCACGGCAGGGCGTGATCTCGTTCAATTCGGCAACGGCCTATCGTTATCAGCCCCCTTGGATCATGTGTCGCTGCGTGGCACTTATCGCGGTTTTCAGCTCACCGGTCTGGCCGGAAAAACCGTCGGCAGTTCGCCGGATTTCGATCTTTCTCGAACGGCCGCTCGATCTCGACGCAACGTTCTCGGCGCGCAATTGAAATACACCGGCTTGCAACGCCATGAACCGTTCGTTTACGCTCTGTGGCAATCTGACCACAATGAAGAAACCGCCCAAAAACTCTTCCAAGGTTTCGACGCCGACACCTTTCACGGCGGACTCGGTTCCACGGGCGAATTGGTTCAAAACCTTCGCTACGCTTCCGAATGGGTTATTGAAACCGGCCACCGTTATTCTCGCCTCGAGTTCCACAAGCAAAATAACCTCCGCGCATGGGCGTTCCAGAATGAGCTTGAATATCTATTCCCCGGCCTACGCAAAGCACGAGCGTCGGTCGAATACCTCTTCGGCAGCGGCGATTCCGACCGCCGTTTTAGCCCCACCAACACCCTAGGCGGCAATCCTTTCGACTCCCGCGACACCAGCTTCTTCGCCTTCGGCTACCAAGACACCGGTCTCTCCTTCGCGCCGCGATACTCCAACCTGCACATGTGGCGTGCAGGCGCGTCGTACCATCCATTCCCCGAACATCGACAACTCCGAAATCTGGAATTGGGCACCGACGGATATCTGTTTTACAAACACCACTCCTCTGCGGCCGTCTCCGATCCCACGGTCGATCGTCAAAGCGGATACCTCGGCGCGGAAGTGGATTACTACGCGAACTGGAACATGTGGGCCGATTTCGCTTGGACCGCGCGAGTGGGCGTATTCTTCCCCGGGGATGCGTTCTCCGATCAAACCACGCGAACTTTCTTACTCGTCGGGGCCAATTGGAGTTTCTGATGCCAGCGAACTGTCACTCAGGTTTCCGAAGTCCGAAGGTGGTCCGCACACGCCGGGTAGCGATAGCAACACTCGTTTTACTGGAGACTTTCGGTTGTGCCTCCCACACTCGAAAATTCCAGCCGCCCCAAAACATCGCCGAATTGGACAACACGTCCTTTCTTCACTACCTCGCCACCGTCCCTGTCGTCACGGTGGAGGAAGGCTGTCGGGCGTGGATGTTGCTCTTGGAAGGCTCAAACCGGCCCCAACTATCGCACCTGGAACGACAACTGGAGCTTGAGCGTCGAGGAATTCTAAATCCTACATGGCATTTGAAAGAAGGCGATGTTTTGAACAAAGGCACCCTAGCCTTCATGATCCGCACCACATGCCGACTTTCAAAATCGCCAACCGAACGACTGGCCTCCTTGTTTCGTGTAGGCGAGCGGCGATACGCACTCAAGACGTGCGTTTTTGAAGGACTCATCTCGTACGGCACTGCCGACGAACCCGTCACCGGCGGCGAATTGCTCAGCACATTAACGAAGATGGAGATGTTGAATTCGGAGTCCGTAGACAACAGTTTCTCCGGTAGAAATCCTTCAGCGGATTAGTGCAGGGTCTGACAATTTTTCAACCCGATTTCGACCGACTCGAGCGAGTTGAAAGCGCGGGTTGGTTCGCCGCGCGGGCTCCCGACAGGCCGGGATTGAAATGCCCGCGGCCCGTCTCACTTAACCGTTGCTTGTATGTCACGACGTGGCACAATCCCACCGCATTTTGAAATTGAGATTCGATCCCAAGAGGTGCACACGAACTTGCCCGGAAGGGTGAACCGAACCGGGTCGAAGCGGTAACTGAAATGTAACATCGCAAACACGGTATTTGAGTCAAGTCCTTGGAAAAAAGGGAACGAGAATAGTCGCTATAGATTGGCGGACGCTTCGGACTCGCTTGAGTCTGACTCGAATGGCCCTATTTTTCGAATGCCCGGCTCTTTGGAAGATTAAACCAGAGACTGGATTGACGGAAAGGCAACTCGGCGTGCGACCAGATGCCGGGCCAGCGCAGTTCGAACTTGAGGACCGAGGGTGTTTCGTGACGCCGCCACGGAGAGTCTGAGCTTGTATAAACTGCGTACGGGCTGTACTTTTCCGTTTTGCAAGGGCACTTCGTAACAGTGTCATAAGAGGTATAGCGAACACAGTGTTGAAGGAGATTTTCACATGAGAAGTTTTGGATGGCGGACGTTCTGTGGTGGATGCGCGGCGGTGCTCAGCTTGTTGATGTTGTCGACGGTCGCATTTGCCGGAAAGCTCACCGATGGGTGGAAGGATACTCTCAAGGCCATGGACGAGGCCAAGCTGACCCCGGCGAAGGCTGTTGAAGCCGCCGAAGCTCACAGCAAGGGCAAGGCCGTTTCGATCATGGGCATGTTGAAAGATAAGAAGCTGACGGTGACGGTGAATGTGATCGCCGAAGGCAAGTGTAAGGCCGTCACGGTGGACAGCGCGGGCAAGGCGACGGGCATGGCCGATGCGAAAGCGGATGATATGTCTTGCGGCACCGGCGCGGACGCGGTCAAAATGATGGACGCGGCCAAGACGACGCTGGGCAAAGCGATCGCGGCTGCCGAGGAACACAGCAAGGGCAAGGCCGTCGCGGCGATGTCGGCTGCGGATTCGGTCACGGTGGCTTGCGCCGTCGGCGATAAGATGATGATGGTCACGGTCGACAAGACCGGCAAGGCGACCAAGATGGACGAGGAAAAAGAAAAGACCCCGATCAAGGGCGGCTGATCCAAATTTCCCATTGAACGTGTGACTTTGCTGTAATGCCAGCGGGTCGCATGTTGAATCGAAACGAAAAAGCCAAGGGGGTTCGACGTGAGCCTCCTTGGCTTGTTTTTTTGTGAATGCACGGCTTCAAGGATGGAAAGCATGTCGACGAAGCGGAGTGAAGTGGTGGAGTCCCTGAAGTCGATTGTTGGCGTACAAGTGAAGGAGCTTGGCCGACTTGCGTTTTCGCCACCCGTGACGCATGTCTATAACCCTTTGGTTTATGCCAAGGCGTGTCATTTCGAGTATCTCGACAAGTATGGACGGTCGGCGCCCGAGGCGGTTTTGGTGGGGATGAATCCCGGCCCGTGGGGGATGGTGCAGACGGGCGTGCCTTTCGGCGTGGTGAGTTTGGTGCGGGATTGGTTGGAGATTTGTGGGCCGGTTGGTCAGCCGCTAGAGCTTCATCCCAAGCGACCGGTGTTGGGGTTCGACTGCAAACGAAAAGAAGTGAGTGGGTGGCGACTCTGGGGTTGGGCACGAGAGGTTTTTGGTACGCCGGACCGGTTTTTTGATCGCTTTTTCGTGGTGAACTATTGTCCGTTGGCGTTCTTTCAAAAAGATGGCGGCAACGTAACCCCGGACAAGCTTCGGGCGTCTGACCGT
>JBBTCX010000021.1:0-2480 GCA_038043045.1 Planctomycetota bacterium
GTGATACCGACAAGGCGACTATAAAGTTGCATAATTATGATACACTACACTAGCAGCGCTCTTTGTAGCGGAGTGCGTCCGCTGGTGGAATCCGTTGTTCGATAGGCGTTGGCCCAGGACAATCCATCTTCCGTGCCCGTGGTCAAGTTCGCATCAACGTAGCGAATCGTCGACGCCGCAACCGTGGAATAGAAAAACGAAGCGCTGATCAACAAACCGTGTAAGCCTACTCGAAAAATACGTGCCTCTCTCATGTGCAATTCTCCTCGACTTTTGAACCTTGACTTACGATACTTTCCACCTTGCCGAAAATGTTTTTGGGCAACGGTGGAAACTGGGATGTCCACACGCTATACTACGACGGTCACGGATGCAAGGTTCGAAAGAAAAATGAAAAAATATTTTTTATTTTTCCACCCGCCGAAATCCTGCGAGCGGTGTTATATAGAGTGGTGAACATGAAATGTTTTACGTTTACGACTTTCATGCTTCTTCACGCCGCTGCGTTTGCCCAACCCACCTGCCCCGCCGTTAAGTACGACTGGACCCGTCCGCTGCCCGGAAATGAATCAGGAATCGTGGTGGACAAACAAGGGAATTTCTTATTTAACCATTATCACGATTTCCAAATTGGTGTCTCCAAACTCACTCCCGACCTATCCCCAGCCTGGACCCACCCTTCCGTCGGCCAAATTCACGCCAACGCTGTTGCTGTCAATGCCGAGGACAACGTCTTTATCGGCGGTGCTTTCCAAGAATCCGTCGACTTCGATCCGGGACCCGGCGTGGATGAAAAAACTTCGCGGTTTATTTACGACGCTTTCCTGACCAAACTGCACCCAGACGGTTCATACATTTGGACGCGCACGTTTCCAGATTATGCCGCGCTCTTCAATGTTCATGGTATTGCTGTTGATACTAACGGGAACATAGTGCTGGTTGGTGGTCCCGGTGATATTGCGCTAGCAAAACTGACTTCTGACGGCGAGCATCTTTGGTACCGTCAGATCGGAAGCACAGGTTACGACGATGGTCTCGATGTCGCGGTCGATGTCGCCGACAACATCTACTTGTTTGGTAGATTCCGTTTCACCGTCGACTTCGACCCAGGCCCCGGCGTCGACATTCACCAGGCCAACGATCCCCCCGGTTTCACGAAATCCTTTGTCAGCAAGTTTTACCCCGACGGTGGCTATGCCTGGACTCGCGACTACCAAGACGACTCTCCCATCGGCGCGATGGCTGTTTCGCCCGACGGCTCCATAGTCCTGGCCGGCGGGTTTGCCGGAACGGTCGATTTTGACCCGACCGATGGCGCGGACTTTCGCACAAGTGATTCTTCGCTCAACCCAAACTTCGGCGATTTCTATATCACCAAGCTAAATACGGACGGCTCCTACGCCTGGACTTACGTTCTGGGAAACGGACGGCCTGAGCAAAATGATATCTACGTCTCCGTCGATCCCCGAAACGGTGACATCGTTTTCGCCGGGGAAATCTATGATCGCGTAAATCTGGATCACACGCTCGGAGAATTGAATTACGCCTGCGGTGATGTACCACCGACAGGTTGCTCTCTTCTTGTGCGTCTTTCACCCGAAGGGCTTGTTCGTTGGTTCGATTCGACTCCCAACGTGCGGGGGAACTCTCCTATGACCGTCGATTCCGACGGAACTGTCTATTACATTCGAAGTCAGAGTTATGAAGTGGACCTCGATCAAACCTGTGCCGAGGATTGGCGCATCCCACCCAACTCCGGCGGATATAATCCCATCCTGACCAAATATAGTTGTCGAAACCTCACCGGTGACATCGACGACGACGGCGATGTGGACCTCCTCGACCTCGCCGCCTTCCAAAACTGCTTCGAAGGGTCAGACCGTGACACCTGCGCCAGCGGCTGCGACGCCTTCGACCTCCACCCCGACCTCGCCCTCGACCTCCTCGACTTCTCCATAGTGTCACCATCTGTCACCGGCCCTCGAATGTAACGCGCCGAACTTCCTCCCGCCTTAAAGCACCACTGTGAGTTTGCAATTGCGCCACGAATTAGTCTAACTCCTTTAATGACAGACCTTTACGCTTGAACTTCCGTGATAGGCAACAACCTTATCGGACCAATAAAAATACGTCAAACGTCCGCTAATATCCGCATTTCTGCTCCCTCGACCAACCCGACGATCCGCGCCCGAACCGCTTCCGGCAGCCCCGGCCACGCGGATATGACAGCCTGCAATTCAGGGTCGTTCTGCGCGCAATCCGCCAAGTGGGACGCCAAGCTCGAATCCCCTGAATCGTAACTCGTTGCCGCTTCGTCACTTACAACCGACGCCGGTAAGCCTTCCAAGCTGAATGTTGCGCGTTCGAGTTGCGTCGCCCGCTTTGAAGAACTGTGTCGCAGCGTTTCGCAAGTCGTCGCTAACTCGGTACTGGTAGCGTTTGAAAATGGTCATTCGTGGCAACGTGTTCGCCGACCCGCT
>JBBTCX010000022.1:0-1442 GCA_038043045.1 Planctomycetota bacterium
ACAGGTGGAGTTTCCCCCAGGATGTTACGTTTCCGCCGATGCCGTGAATGAAAAAGTCGCACAACATCAGCCTCGCCCACATCGTAAGCAACACCGCCCGGGGACGAAACGACCAACCGTACAAGCTCGCTGGGGACGATTCATCGTCGGCCCATTCGAGCAACGTCCGTTCACTCACTTCCCGAATGAATTCATGGTCAGCCCAAAGAGAAGTGCCATTCGATGTCACTCTAGCATACAGGCGGCGACGTGGAGACTCCCCTTGAAACACCCAAGCCGGAAGCTCGAGCATGTCATCCCTCCGCGCGAGATCGGGGAACGGTCTGCCTCGCCCACGAACTCGATTCATTCGCCGATAGTTTTCCAAAGCCCGATTATACACTTGGAAGAATTCACCCGCATGGATCAACACATGCGAAAGCAAGGGCGTCCACCACGAGCGACTCATTCGCAGATCGGTGAGCTCAACATCGTAGAGGTGATCGATCGCTCGAACACCGGCAACGAGTTGATCGACCACGTTCCTTGGCCCCCAACATTCCCTCATGGCCCCCACATACAATTCCAGTTGGGTTCGATCGAAACGATCCCCCAACACGCCGCATAACGCGCGCTGCAACTCATCCATTCGTCGATCGTCCAGCGGCGAAATCTGCTCGTACGCATGTGCGGAGGCTGACAACACCGGCACGGATTCGAGTCGAAAGGATTCTTCTCCGTCGATGGGAATTTTCAACCCGGTTTCTTTGGGCGAATCACTATCCACCACCAAATGCGCGGCGGTTGCTCCCAACGCTTTCGCCAGTCGCGAAGCGACCACCGATTTCGCCCAAACACCAGGATGGATAAATCCCGGCTGATGACCGGTCCCAATGACAAGGAAATCGTTTCTTCCCCAAATCGAACGACGAAGTCGCCGCCGCCATTCACCAAGCGATCGTCCGGCGATGACATGCGGGTGACTGTTCAGCCGTTCGCTGTTGTTTCGAACCGCCTCAACGCATTCCTTCGGCGTTGGTACAACCAAGACCTGGCCATTCCCATCCGGAGCGGCCAATCTCGAAAAGTCAATTGCAGCCACGATTCTCAAAAACTCTAACAAGTCTGCGGGATTGGAGCAAAAAGATCGGCGTCAATCCGGAGGTGTTCATGTTACTCCCGTTTTCTTTAGCATCCCGATCAACCCCTCCGGCCCGAACAGCACACCTTGATACGCAATCACCAAGGCCGCGATCGCCCAGATCAAAATCGCCAAGAGCAATGGCCTATCGCGCAGCACAATCTCCGTTGGCCCGCTATACAACCCCAACTCCGTCACCATCGCAAAACGAAAAATCCCATATACCACGATCGGCAAGGTGATAAACAATTGCTCCTTGGGAAAAGGCGTCGGCGTGCGCGAAACGTCGCGCGTGTACAACAAAAACGTCATCACCGCGATC
>JBBTCX010000023.1:0-12696 GCA_038043045.1 Planctomycetota bacterium
CCCTATTTTAACATTTTCGCGCCGGCCGAACCGCAGACGGCTGAAGAGTTACGAAGCAGGAACGTCCATCGTTTGTGCGCAAAGCGGCAGTGCAAGTACAAACAACATGACTGAAACAAGAACTCGCTGTACATGAACCATGACTTCTTTCTCCCATTCCTCCGAGCCCATGTGTATTGTCTGTGACCAAATACTCCGAAGTCAAGGTCATCGGTTCGAAAACGCAGAGTCGGAGCATGGAGAGTTTTGGGCACACTGGTCCGATGCAATCCTTGGTGTTACTCTACCGTCGACAAGACATCGGGCAGAATCATGGGGGAAGACACATGAGGCGGTTGATGACACCGGTTGTGATGATGGTCGGGGCATGGGCGTTTGTTCTGATGGCTCAAGGTGGTTGCGGGCAGGCGGGAACAGGTGGATCGATCGATTTGGGCGACGATTCGGGTATGTTCGTGAATCAAGACCCGGTTGTTTCTCCTGGAACGGAGTTGCCGGGGTTGTTTTCGGCGACGGATGTTTGGTCGTTGGGTTCGCAAAACGTCATCATGTTTGGCTTCGGGGCCTACGTCGAGGTCCTTTCGATTTTGGACGACCAAGGGGATGGCTGCCTTGGGTTGGAATCGCCGATTGCCGCGTCTTTTGAAGAGGGTCGCATTGCATTGGACGGTGCGTTCACTTCGAGCGGTCGATCTTGTGCCATAGGGGTGTCAGCACGCGTGGACGCTTGCGGCGTGGAACCCGGCGTGCCTCTCGATACCCTTCAACAATGTGATCTTGAGGAAACAAGTGGAACCCTCACCGTCGGTCGAGATGAGGCCGAACCAACGGATTTGATACTCTTGCAATTTCCCCGTTGCGAGGATGTTCCCTTGACGTTGGTCGGCGAAGGCGATTGGGGAATCGTGAGCATCCACCCTTTGGCATTGCCGTTTGTGGAAGACCCGGCATCCATCGGCGGCGTGGTGGTGATTGCGGGTGTGGGACGTTCGACGGACCGTGCGTCGGTTCTCACCGGTCTCAACGGCGACGACGTTTTCGGTTGCGTGGATGATACTCCCGACGGAGACCTGACCTGGGACGGTCAACGTCTGCGCATCAATCTCGATTTGGAAGGCGACGACAACTCGGAAAGTCTCGGTGCACCCGGCAATTGCTCCATTTCGTTTGATGGGTCGTTGACCTATTGCGCGGAAATCAACCCCAGCGATTTGGGTAGTTCGGGCGACGCGGGAAAACTGATCCGCGTGGATGGGGCCGGGTCCTTTACGTCAAATGACGGAACGGGAGTTTTGACTTCCATGTACTTGCTCGTCATGGAACCGGCCGTACGTCGAAATCGGCCTTAACTTCATGTCCCTTGCGAGCCTCATTCGTCGGCCTATCCTATGACCGTGATGGACCAGGATCGAATCGCCAAAGCCGTTCGGGAAATTCTTGTGGCGGTGGGGGAGAACCCCGACCGCGAAGGGCTCCGCCGGACGCCGGAACGAGTGGCCCGGATGTATGAGGAGCTCTTTAGCGGTTTGAATCTGGACCCGGCGAGGCATCTGACCACGGCTTTCACGGAAACCTATGACGAGTTGGTTGTTCTAAGGGATATTCCCTTCAACTCCGTTTGTGAGCATCATCTCCTGCCGTTTGAGGGAAAAGCGCATGTGGCGTATCTTCCGGCGGGTCAGGTGGTGGGGATTTCCAAGCTTGCGCGGGTAGTCGATGAATTTGCCCATCGACCTCAAGTACAAGAGCGACTTACGTCACAGATTGCCGATCTACTGATGGAAAAACTGGAGGCGAAGGGCGTGGCTGTCGTTATACAAGCGACTCATGCTTGCATGACGTGCCGGGGGATAAAAAAGGCCGGGAGCATCATGGTGACCTCGGCTGTCCGGGGTTTGTGCCGCACGGATGCTCGAACACGCGGCGAAGTGATGACGTTGTTGCACGGGTAGGGGGTGAGTCTGAGGACATGACCTGACCACGGACTGGCCTGACTGACCATTCATAGGGAGCGAAAATGTTTCAACACTTAAAAGCACCGACCGTGGGATCGGCCATCACCATGCCGGGCGCCGCGCTGAGTGTTCCGGACCAACCGATCATTCCATTCATTGAAGGGGATGGTACCGGCCCGGACATCTGGCGAGCGGCCTGCCGCGTTTTCGATGCGGCGGTGGAAAAGGCCTACGCTCGAAAACGAAAAGCGATTTGGTTTGAAGTTTTCGCCGGAGAAAAGTCTTTCCACAAATACGGGAGCTGGTTGCCCGAAGACACCTTGAAGGCGTTCGACACCTACCGCGTCGGGATCAAAGGACCTTTGACCACACCCATCGGGGCGGGGACGGTCGGGCCGGGTACCGGAGAGTTGCGATCGTTGAATGTAGCCTTGCGCCAGAAGCTCGACTTATATACGTGTCTTCGTCCCGTGCGATATTTTAAGGGCATTCCTACGCCCGTGAAGCACCCGGAGCGCGTCGACATGGTCATCTTCCGCGAGAACACGGAGGACATTTACGCGGGTATTGAATGGAAGGCGCAATCTCCCGAAGCCAAGAAAGTCATCGCGTTCCTTCAAGAAGCCATGGGGGTCAAGCAGATTCGCTTTCCCGCCACCAGTGGAATCGGCGTGAAGCCGGTGAGTAGCGAAGGCAGCAAGCGACTCATCGCCGCGGCCCTTCGATATGCTCTGCAATTCAAACGCAAGAGTGTCACCCTCGTGCACAAAGGTAATATCATGAAGTACACGGAGGGCGCTTTCCGCGATTGGGGCTATGAACTTTGCGAACAAAAGTTCGGAGACAAGACCTATACGGGAGCCCAATGGGAGAAGACAAAGAAATCCAAAGGCGAAGAAGCCGCCAACGCCGAACAGAACATCGCCGCCGAATCCGGTAAGCTCATTGTCAAAGACATCATTGCCGATAACGCCTTCCAGCAGGTATTGACCCGCCCGAAAGAATTCGACGTGATGGCTACGTTGAATCTCAACGGCGATTATCTTTCCGACGCTTTGGCCGCTCAAGTCGGGGGGATCGGAATTGCTCCCGGCGGAAACATCAATTACGAAACCGGTCACGCAGTTTTCGAAGCCACACACGGCACCGCACCGAAATACGCCAACAAGGACGTCGTAAACCCCGGAAGCCTGATCCTTTCCGGTGAGATGATGTTCCGATACATGGGATGGACCGAAGCCGCCGACCTCATACTTCGCGGAATGGAAGGTGCTATTGCTGCTCGCCAGGTTACCTACGATTTCGCTCGTCTGATGAAGGAAGAGGGGATGGAATGCAAGCAATTGAGTTGTAGCGAGTTCGGTCAAGCGGTCGTGGATCACATGGTTTAAACCGCAATTGGTGGATGATTGCGGTGAACCGAGGGCAGAGGGCATCGGATGAAGGCGTTCTCAGCTCTTTTTTTGACCATTTTCCCTTGGGTTGGACGGCCAAAAAATTCGAAAAAACACCCCTTGACGCGGATGATCCCCGCACTAGACTCCCCGCGGTTCCAAGACAGAGGGTAAGTATTGCCGAAAGGAATGCGTTGGGTAGTTGGATCGGGGATTACGGCCCCGGAAAGAGTGCGTCCTGAGGAACATGGGGTATTAACCGATGTGGAAGAAGAATGACGAACTTTGGTGTGAATGGGATGGAGTCACCATGCTAATGCAATCGAACCAGTGCTTGACCGGGGGGGCGGAAGCGTCTCTTTTGGAACGTCCCTTGTCCTCGTTTTCGAGTCCGTTTCCCTATTCTTTGGAGTCGACGTGGATGGTGGGCGATGACTTTGAAGATGATGACGAAGCGGCGTTCGATGATGAGGACGACGAAGACGACGACGATGGCGCCTTAGACGATGACGATGACGATTTTGACGACGACGAAGACGATGTAGAGGACGACGACGAATAAGCTGTCGCTGCTCGTGTTCCGGTGGTTCCAAAGGGCTTAATGCGCAGGAGGGGGTTGATCGCGCGCCACGCGCCTCGCTTTCATGTCAAAGCGTGGTAGAGTTCCCGCGTTCACCACGGTCACTTCCGGTCGAAAGTGCAGTACATCGCGGATTCTCGAAGCGACTCGGTCGGCCAGTCGAGACTTCAGGTTCTCTTCCGCTTCCGGCCCCGGTTCAATGTCGACCTGAAGTTCATTCAACCCGTTTTGGTTGAAAACTCGGAGTTGAAACTCCGATATTTCCTGGAACTCTCGCACAATGGCCTCAATCACGCTGGGAAACACGTTGTTTCCCTTGATGATGAGCATGTCGTCGATTCGTCCGATGATTCCGCCTTCGGCCCATGCAAAATGCCTTCCGCATGCGCAGCGCTCGCGGCGTAACTGGACAATGTCTCCAGTTCGATACCGAATCAACGGACTCCCCAGTCGACCGAGATTGGTCAGGACGAGTTCGCCTTGCTCCCCATCCGGCAAGGTGGCCCCGGTTGCAGGGTCAATCACTTCCGCAATGAACTCGCTTTCGATGATGTGTAACCCGCCGGGGTTTTCCTCACACTCAAACCCCCAAGGCCCGATCTCCGTCATACCCGAATGATCGATGACCCGTGCTCCCCACACTTTCTCGATCTGCCCCCGAACGGTTGGAATATTCCCGCCCGGCTCTCCCGCTACGATCAACAAACGAACCGTCGACTTGGCCAATGGAATTCCATGACTGTTGGCCGTTTCCGCTACGTGCAAAGCATAGGTCGGCGTGCAACACACGACCGTGATCTCGTTTTCGAACAAGTACCCCAA
Organism: Planctomycetota bacterium; assembly: GCA_038043045.1. Classification (GTDB taxonomy): domain Bacteria; phylum Planctomycetota; class Phycisphaerae; order UBA1845; family UBA1845; genus JBBTCX01. The sequence continues at coordinate 4,752 of JBBTCX010000023.1, forward strand.
GCGCGCCGATGTGGTCATCCCTCCAGCGGGAAGGCAAAGATTCCCCAGCGAACAACCGGCTTCAAACGCCGCCCAAAAACCAAGAAACGGCCCAAAAGAAAACGGGAACATCAACCGATCCAACTTCCGCAACCCGGCCCCTCGGTAAACGATGGTCCAACACTTTTCACCCATTCCCAGCTCTCCGGCGTGTCCAACCATCGAACCGGAGTCCCCGTCGTTCCAGACGTTTGGTGAAAACGAGTATATCGTGAAAGATCAAGGGTTAGATTACTACCGTAAGGCTGGAAACGTTGCTGGTCCGCTTGAATTTCTATCTTTGTGGTGAAAGGCAGGGCAGCCGGGGGGTCTCGTAACGGATCAAACGAAATGCCGGCAAACTTTCGTTGATAAAAGGATGCTTCGGAGCGGCGATCCGTAGCCCGCACGATGGAGTTCCAGAGGCTCCTGAGTTTATTGCGTTGAAGTCGCGCTAGTTCGTCTCGGTCTAGGCACTCTTCTTTCGCATCGAAAAAGGCCATGACGCCGCCCGGAGATGAACTCGTCCTTCAACTTTCCTTCCAGGCTTTTTTCAACTTACTGTTCGAGACCGGGGCCCGAGAGGTTTTCGGAGATCGCCGAAAAATCATCCATCTCCACAGTACCGCTATTGTCCGCATCCGCTAATACGCAACGTGGGGTAGAGAATCCAACCTGGCCCGACAAGCAGTTCATGAAGGAGGCGACATCCTTAAGGTCGACATCAGTATCGCCGTCTACATCGCCCGCGCTTGGTACGGCAAACAACGATTCCACATGACAAGCATATGTAAAATCGAAATACGTCCCTGGATCAAACGGATTGGGCAACGCACTTTCGCCTCGCCATTCCATTTGCACGGAACCGGTTTGTTCACCATCGAAGGTCACGATGCCCGACGAATCGCCGGGGAGATGCACCGGCGATTCAAGTCCAAACGCGCTAAGGTCGCCCTCAAAATAAATCGCATACACGTCGTTGCTCGTAAACTCCCCTGTTGTTTCGTCATACGTGCCGCCCGTGTTTTTAGTGACCTCGACCCGAATCGGCCCCGTGTCAAATCCACCGGGCAATGTTAATGGCTCAACGGACTGATGGTAGTCCACCAGCTTGGCTCCGCCCAACGTATCCAATTCAAGAAGAAAATTCGTTTGGGTGATCGTGGCGCTGGATACACCGCCAAAAACGCCGAAGTTCAGACTAAACGCGCTTTCCGCTTGTGGGTCTTGATTCGCCACTGCATACGTCACCTCCGCGCGCGCTGCGGAAGCCGCAAGCGCCATGCAAAGGGTTGTCAGCAACGCAGTGTGCTGAAAAAAAGAAAACCGTGTACCGGTGTTGTTCGTGATCGTCCGCGAAACGTAGGTTGTCATGAAAACTGCTCCTTGAAGGCCCTGCTTTTAAAGACGCCCAAACTTCAGGGTTGGGATTGTACCACCCGAATCGCCTTTGGAAACCCCCAAATGTAGGTTCTTGTCTATAAGCCCTTCGCGGTCGACTTCGTCAGGGAGTATGTACGCCCGCGACTAGGGATAGGCGGTCTGAAGGGTTCAGCATACAGTCGAGCCACGAGATTGTGGAATGGTTTGTCTGAGTTTTAGAGGGTCAGTGGCCATGCGGATAGCCTATCTGATTGCCGGTGCCGGTGGGATGTATTGCGGAAGTTGTCTCCGTGATAGTCGCCTGGCGGCCACACTTATCCGAAAAGGTCGCGACGTTCGAATTTTTCCGCTTTACACGCCGCTTCGCACCGAGGACTCCGAGGACAACCCGGGCCCAGTTCACTTCGGCGGGATCAATGTCTTTCTTCAGAACCGCTTCGCATTGTTCCGTCGCCTGCCGCGATGGATGGACGCGCTCCTAAACGCTCCTTGGTTGTTGCGAGGTGCCGGTCGATTGGCCGCCAAGACTCGACCCGAAGATCTCGGCTCCCTGACCGTTTCCGTACTTCAAGGTGAGCAAGGCCCTCTTGGAAAAGAACTGGGCAAGTTGATCGACGCTTTGTACGAAATCCAACCCTCGTTGATTCATCTACCGACCCTGATGTTTTCGGGAATCGCACCCACGTTGAAGAGAAGATTCTCCGCGCCGGTGTTGTGTACGCTGGCCGGTGAGGACATTTTTTTGGATGCCCTTCCGGAACCCTTCCGCTCGCAGTCGGGGGATTTGATCGAGAAGTTGTCTTCAACCATCGATGCGTTTGTGTCGCCAACCCGCTATTACGCAACACATGCCGCCAAGCACTTCAAGTTGCCCGCGGATTCGATTGAATATGTACCGATGGGTATTCACCTTGCGGATGTTCCCGTTCCGCGCAAGAAATCAACCGGTCCGTTTACCATCGGCTACTTCGCCCGAATTTGTCGTGAGAAGGGTTTGCACGTGTTGGCCGAGGCGTTTATTCAATTGCGCGCCGAAGGCCGGGATGTTCGGCTGCGAGCGGCGGGGTATCTTTCACCGGTGGATCGACCGTATTTACGGGAAGTTGAGAATCGACTGCGGCAAGGACATTGCCTCGACAGATTTGAATGTTTGGGTGAGACGAATCGAGCGGGAAAGCTGGAGTTTCTTCGGAGTTTGGATGTGTTTTCCGTTCCGACCGTCTATCACGAAGCCAAGGGACTTTACGTTTTGGAAGCGATGGCCGCCGGAGTTCCGGTCGTGCAGCCGAACCACGGTTCATTTCCCGAACTCGTTGGAGATACCGGCGGAGGTCTACTCTTCGATGCTTCTAATTCCCGCGCTCTCTCAGGCGCGATCGGTCGATTGATGGATGACGAGGAACTTCGAAACAAGCTTAGCGCCTCAGGTCGAGAGGGTGTGCGAAATAAGCATACGGAAGACATCATGGCCGATCGAACGTGGCAGCTTTATGTTTATGAATCGTTTTATCGGTAAGGGAGAATGAACGTGAAACCGCGACATCATCAGACTCGCACGCCGATTTTCGCGGCGCTTCGAAGTGCGATGAGGCTCGCCCGCCGGTCGAATCATAACGGTGCGCCGCCGGTGGATGAGTTGGTTGACATCGCCACTGAGCAGAGGGCAAAAGAATGGACTCGCCGACGATTTCTTCGAAGTTTGGCGGTCACCGGCGCCACGACATTTGCCAGCGGTATACTTTCCGGCTGCGCGACCTTGCGCAAGCGCGGCATGAGGAATCAACCGAGTGTCGCCATTGTCGGCGCCGGATTGGCCGGATTGAACGCGGCGCAGCATCTCAAAAAATTGGGAATCAATGCCGTCGTGTATGAAGGTTCGGCCAGAGTCGGCGGGCGGATTTTTTCAGCCGCGAATCTGCTGCATTCGGGTGTGGTCACGGAACTCGGCGGTGAATTCATCGACAGCAATCACGAGGATGTTCTTGGGCTGGTCAAGGAATTCGGACTGGAATTGATGGACATGGATGGTCCGAGTGAAAGGGCTCTTAAATCGGAGACGTTTTTCTTTCAAGGGCGACATTGGTCCATGGGCGAAATCGTTCGTGAGTTTCGACCGCTGGCCGCTCAAATGGAAGTGGACTTGGCCGCCGTCGGCGACGAGGTGAACTACCGTCAACATTCGGATCTGGCGGTTCAGTTGGATCGAACGGCGCTTGCGGACTATTTGCTCAAGATCGGCGCGCCCGGCGTGGCGAAAGAGTTGCTCGAAGTCGCGTACGTTACAGAATACGGATTGGATGCCGGAGAGCAATCGGCGTTGAATATGCTTTTTCTGATTGGAACGGAGACCCAGGAGAATGAATTCCATTTGTTCGGCGAAAGCGATGAGCGGTTCAAGATTCGCGGCGGTAACGGGCAATTGATCGTCGCGTTGGCCGAGAGGGTCGAACCGCAAATACGGCTGGAATACCGTCTTGAGGCAATCGGTGAGCGCGGCGGAAAACCGCTTCTCTCCTTCGCCGGACCTGACGGCGCGGAAGAAGTCGGGGCCGACTTCGTCATTTTGGCTGTACCGTTTTCGGTCTTACGCGGAATCGATTGGCGAATGGAATTGCCGCCGGTGAAACGAAAAGCGGTTTTCGAGCTGGGTTACGGAACGAATGCGAAAGTGTTGGCCGGTTGCAAACGGGCGGTGTGGCGAGACCAGGGTTTTCGCGGCATGGTCTACACCGACGACGCCTTTCAATGCGCATGGGACAATATGCAGTTGCAGGGTGTTGAGGCGGGCGGCGTCACTTTCTTTTTGGGTGGGCGAACTGGATTGGAGTCAGTTCGTGGCACTGCCCAGGACCAAGTACGATTGTTGTTGCCTGGTTTGAATAACGTCTATCCGGGGATCTCCGCGTCCCACGATGGTCCGTCCCATCGTTTTCATTGGCCTAGTCATCCGTGGTCATTGGGGAGTTATGCCTGCTACAAGCCGGGTCAGTGGACGACCGTCGCGGGCGTGGAATTCGAGCCGGTGAATCGAATTCTCTTCGCCGGTGAGCATTGCAGTTCGGAATTTCAGGGATTCATGAACGGCGCGGCGGAGACGGGTCGACTTGCGGCGACTCGCGTACAACAAATGGTCGAATAAAAGGACTCTGCTATGACAAATGAGCCCGCCATAAGGCTGTCCAATAGGGATCGTTTGTGATAGGATTTGGGATACGGCGAGTTGATCGACGGACTGGAACCGCGGAGGAGGGCTTTCATGGTACGATATGGTTGCACAGTTCTTGCCATTCTCATTACAGCGATGTTGGCACCCGTTATTCAAAGGGAGGCGGCGGGGTCGGAACCAACCACGGAGGCGGAGATTGAAACCAGCAGTACGAATCAACACTCCGGCACAAGCGCGCGAACGCATGGTTCAATACGAGGTGGGACGTTTGGGACGGATTGTTGGAATCCCGGCGATCCATTGGTCGGTCCCGATGTGATCGTGGGAACGATTCTCGGTGCGTATTCGTACATTGTTCCTTCGGGTGACATTGACGCGTTTGCGTTTGGAACCGATGCGTGCAACATTGGAAGCCAATCTCTGGATTGGATCGGGGCTTCGAACCGTCATCCGGTCATTGGACAAAACCTGTTTCGGCTGAAAAACGGGCGGTTTGAGCATATTGGCCAGAGCTGGTTGAAGCATGGTTTCGCGGCGGCGGCGTTGAACGGATGCGGTTGCGGGTGCACGGGCCCGGGGGGACAGCAATTGGATGTCGGATGTTCCGATCCGTATGACGGATTTACAAACGGCTATCAGGAATTTCTGGGTCCGAAGTGGCAGGTGAATCCATATACGGGGGTGTTTCCTTATCCATTCGCCGCTCCTGCCGAAGAAGACACGGATATCAGCCGGCGACTTCAGGTTCGAAAGGCTGAGATTGCTCCAAGTCTGAATGCCGGCGCGATGTATTTCGTCGAAGCTCAATACATCACCAAAGATGATACCGCTGCCGGAAATGGCTTAAACAACGCATCCCATTGCCAGACATTCATCGCGAAAAACGCGGATCTGAACGATTATTACATCCAAGCATCCGGTTCCACCCAGCGTGAACAACCGGCCATCCGTGCCTGGCAGAACAACGACCCTTCCGTGGTAGAAACGGACATCTTTGTGGAGCATGACGGGATGATGATCCTTGCGGGCAAAGCCACGGACTTGGGCGACGGATTCCATCATTACGAATACGCCTTGCAGAATTACACCTCGGATCGTGCGGCGGGATCGTTTTCGGTTCCGCTTACCGCGGGAACGGTCGTTCGCAACACCGGATTTCGCGATGTGGACTATCACAGTGGTGAGCCGTTCGACGGTACGGATTGGATCGCGAGCGTCGTCGCGGATTCCATCACCTGGGCGACGATACCGCATGCCGTAAATTCCAATGCCAACGCCCTTCGTTGGGGAACGCTTTACAATTTTTGGTTTGACGCAAATGTTTCGCCGGCGACGGCCACGTTGACGATCGGGCTGTTTAAACCAGGTACGCCGGTTGACATCACGGCCGATTCCGTGGCTCCTGCGTTTTGCGCGCCCGCAGCGTGCGATGATACCGATCCTTGTACGACCGATTCTTGCGATGCCGGCGGTTGTCTCTACTTCAATAACTCCGAAGCTTGCGAGGACGGACAGCTTTGCACGACCGGGGATTTTTGTTCACAAGGATTGTGCATGCCGGGGGTTCCGGCGGTCGTTCTTTTTGCCGACCTCTTGCCGCCGCCGATAGGTGACGGGGTCGTCGATCTTGATGACTTGCTCTGCCTGCTGTTGGGTTTTGCCAACCTTGCGGATTGTACCGGCGCTGACCTTTATCCTTGCGCGCCCGCGAATGATGGAAAAGTCGGGGTCGACGATCTCATCTCGATGCTGGAAGCCTTTGCTGGAAATCCGGTTTGTGCAGACCCCTGTCCGCCGTGAAACGGCGATCTCCTAACAGAAGAACATAAACGCCAAGAAGGTGTGAGGCGTTTTGAGTGCGAATGGAAATGGCACACAAGCCTTACGCCTTTGACGACCGATAATCTCTAGTGAGAATCAGATAGGCCTCTGAATGGTCTAGAAAGACCTTTTCAGCGTGGGTTCGACAAGGTTAGAACGGATAGGACACAAGCAATTGAATTGGACAGCCGATTCTTTTCTCGGAAGGAAGAGCGCGCTATGATTCGTTGTCAGCGCGGATGGCGCCCCAGGTTGGGGCGCCAAGAGTTGGGGGGAAGTGTTCTCCATAGGGTTCTCCGCCATGCGGCGGAACCACTAGGTGGGGCACCAAGGAATCCGGTTTAGAGAACTTTTGAGGAAATGCCATGAAGGTCAATGGGTTCGGGAATCGTGAATTGTTTGTTCGAGTCGTGGCGGGGCTTTTTGCTTTCGCACTTTGCGTGTTCATCGGTTGTGGGAATCAGCCCAATGGCTGTACCGTGACGGTTGACCCCAATAGCAATGATAACGCCGCCGTGAATGACAATGGTGACGTTGTGGGGAATGACAATTCGACGACCAACGACAACACGGTCGGTAACGACAATACGACCGACGGCACGGGCAATGAGAACGACAACGCGCCCAGTGGCAATGGAAACGATAACGTCGACGTAGGTGGAAACGACAACGGATCCACAGGCAATGACAATACCTCAACCGGTAATGATAACGGCGCGGACAACACCAACGACAACACCACGGATAATCAAAACGACAATCAAACGAATTCGAATTCGAACGTGAACACGAACAGCAATACCAACACCAACAGCGGTGGGACTCCTCCGGGTGGAAACACCAACACCAACACGAACACCAACACAAATACCGGGCCGCAAACCGTGGCGACCAAGAGCAGCGGGGCCGCTCAACCCACGGGAATGGTGACCCTCAGCCTCGATCAAGACCTTCCCAATGATTGTGAAGCCGCCGCGGTGTGGACACAGACGGGCACCGCCACAGTGGCGTTGACGCATTTGGGCGATGGGAGGGCCACGTTCACTGCCCCGATCGTTACGACCACGACGACTTTGAATTTCAGCGTGAATATTCCGGCGACATGTTCAACTGGAGCGAAAACCGGGACGCTTGCGGTTCAAGTTCAAGTGGCCAACCTGACGTTCAATCTGCCGGCGACGATCGAGGAGGATGCGCCGCTCGAAATGCTGCCATTCACGGCCGTGGGTGGTGCACCTGCTGACTTTCTCACGCTGTATTTCTCCGACGATCCGTTGCCAGCGGGCGTGGATTTGGACATCAATCAGTTCAATAGCACACTGACCGTGAATTCGGGATCAGGGAACACGATTCGGATCACGGTGCAGATATTCAGTGCGGCGGGTATGTTGGCCGAAGCCAGCGATACGATCAACATTGTGGCTGCGCCGTAATCGGCGGCGAAGTATTCTGATTTTTTGTTCGGGGTGCGGAGGAGTTCAACCTCTTTCTCGCCCCGAGTTTTTTATTGGGGGGGGGGGGAAATAAAAACGCTTTTCGGGTTTCCCGCAGTATGCA
>JBBTCX010000024.1:0-5095 GCA_038043045.1 Planctomycetota bacterium
TGATCCGCTGGTTGTATTATGGTTCGTGGGTTCCGAACACCGCCTATGCCAAAGTGGCCTTTGACTTTGCCCATCGAATGCGAAACGGCGTCGAATACATGGGAAGAGGATTCCGCGCGGGTTGGCCGCTGCTTGGTGTGACCGCGGTGTGTCTGTTCGCTGCTTGGCGAATCAAGCGTCGCGGTCCGTCATTTCCCTTTCGCGGCTCCGGTGTCTTGCTCGGTTGGATTGCGATTTACGTCGCCTACATCCTATACGTCGGTGGCGATAATTTGCCGGGACTGCGATTTTTTCTGCCCATATTGACCGCAATTTTCCTCTCGGCCGGATGGTGCATCTCTACTGTGGCCGAACATCTTTCGCCACAGAAAAAACGCATCGTTCAAGTAGCGCTATTGATCGCCGTGGTGGGGACGAATGTCTTGACCTATCGGGCGACGTCACGGGGTTATCGAGGTGACATGAAGTTGGCACAAGCGTGGTGCAAGGTGGGACGGTGGATTGATCGGGAAACCCCGGAGGACGTAGTCATCGCCACGCCGGTACCCGGCGCGATGGGTTACTTCGGTAAGCGAACGACGATCGACATGTTGGGATTGACCGATGCGGTCGTCGCCCAACAGGGGCAAGTGTATTCCGGCGGCGCTCATGGCCATGCTCGATATCACACCAATTACATCTACGAACGCGATCCGGACTTGATGATCCACATGTCGTCCGGTCGATCCAAGACGCCGTTGTATACATCCCCGGACAAGATCTTCCGTTGGACTGGGTACGCGGTGTATGATTTCGCGTCCGATCCGCGATGTGCGGAGCGATATGAATTCGCGACGGCCACTTTGGATGATGGTACGCTGGTGGAAATGCTCAAACGCCGCGAACAGATCGCCTCGACTGTTATGGATGAACATGAACCGCTTCCGCCACTTGTTGTTTCAGCTTCAGCACCGTAATATCCGGAACTACGTAGGAACGCAAAATGGGTTACCCAATCGAATTGCGAGAACTTCGGGATATACTGCACCGCGCGGGCTGAAGCTCGCGGCTCGCTTTTGCGTTTCTACTTAGACCGGAGAGAGAATGATGAAGTGGTTAGTGACACTTGCCGTCGCCTTGGCTGGCTCAACGTTTCTGTTTTCTGAACAGGATAAACCAAAAGACAAACCGGCGGCGGAAAAGCCTACGGGAGAAAAAGCTGAACCACCCGGCGCGGCGGACATGGCCAAAGCCATGGCCGACTGGATGAAATCCATGCAACCCGGTGAAGGACACAAACATCTTGAGGGCTTCATTGGAAAATGGAACACGGTCACCAAAATGTGGATGGCCGGACCGGGATCGCCGCCCATGGAATCACCAGGGGTTTCCGAAGTCAAATGGGTGCTCGACAAGCGATTTCTCATGGAAGAGCACAAAGGCCAGTTGATGGGAATGCCATACAATGGCATGGGGCTTATGGGTTTTGACAACGATCGCAACATGTATACCCAGTGCTGGGCGAGCAACATGGGCACGACCCTATTGACCATGACCGGGTCGCGGTCGGAGGATGGCAACGCATTCACGTTTTACGGCCAAATGGATGAACCCATGCTCAAGGTCTATGGCCGTACGGTGAAATATCAAACGAAGATCGTCGATGCCGATAAGCACGTGTTCACCATCTACGACCTCCACGCGAGCGATGACTACAAGGTGATCGAGATGACCTATACACGCGCAAAGTAGAACGCGTCACAAAAGAACATTCAATAAGCACGTCGGGCTCGCCTCTTGGCGGGCCCGACTGTTTTGGAGACCGCTATGTCAGCGGTTTGCCGCGTTGCGGATCGGGAAAATCTCGAAAGAGGCCCGATCGGAAATCCTTCGCCAGTGAATAGACCCGGGCGTGGAGCTTTTCAACCTCGCCGGTTCGGCGCGCGGCGGCGTCGAAGGCTTGATCCAACTGCGTGAGATTTTCCGCGTCAATCGTAATGTGAAACTCGCCAAGCTCCGGCGGTCCGAAACCAAATTTACGTCGGGTCATGCGATATCCGGCAATCCGCCCGCGGTCTTTCAAGAACCCCAAGTAATCCGCAACGGCCTGCGCGAACTCCAGGTCCTTGTGCGAATCCGCCAGATTGCACCAGATTTCGTAGTGGTCCATGCTCTTTCCAAACGTCTACAGACTACGAAGAATGAATTCGCTTCAATACGCCGGTCAGTTTCGCACCAAGTTGCTCAACCGCCGCCTGTTGCTTGGTATCTTTCAACGATCCGTCCGCGTTGAAGGCCTCGTGGGATTTAACGATGGCCAGTTGGTCCGGCAGCACGATGACCTTGATGTTTCCGAGGATGGAACGAAGCGTGACCAGGCCTCTCAACCCGCCGAGCGCCCCCGGTGAAGCGGCCATGATGACCGCGACCTTTTCCGCGAAACACTGCAAAGGCGACTCTCCCGGAGAGGGTCGAGATACCCAGTCGATGGCATTTTTCAACACGGCTGAGACCGAGCTGTTGTACTCCGGCGAAGCAATCAGCAATCCATGATGCGAAAGAAACAGGTCTTTCAGTTTCCGTGCGTTTGGATGCAGCCCTTCCTTGGCCTCCACATCTTCGTCAAACACCGGCATCGGATAGTCGCGGAGGTCCATGCTAGTCACCTCCGCTCCGGCGATTCGCGCCCCATGGGCAGCGATTTTGACGAGCTTCTTGTTATACGAGTCCGCCCGGAGACTTCCTGCAAACGCCAAAATTCTGGGTTGATCCGCCATGACTACGACTCCATACGTTTCTCGGATGAGCCTTACTTTTTCGGGCTACCCCCGGCGATCGACACCTTGATCTGAATCTCCTCGGCCACCACGTCAGGCCCCATGTCGGGTTTGATGCCGAAGTCTTTCCGAGTAATTGAAAAATCGCTTCGCAGGATCAACAAGTCGCCCTCTGTCCCACGTTGTCGGTTGGAGAGCTTTCCCGGTAGATAGTTGACCTTCACGGGTACCGTGATCGCCTTCGTCACTCCGCGACAGGTCATGTCCCCAACGACCTGAAGCTCAAAGGTGTCCTTTTCTTTTTTCGACTCCTTGACCTCTTTGATTTTGAACTCAATCTTTGGGTGTTTCTTGACGTCCAACCATTCCGAGTTGTGCAGCGTGTCCTTCATACCTTTGTTCGCGGTATGCAAGCTGGCCGCGTCAATCGTCAATGTTCCCTTCAACGATTTCGGTTGTTCCGGATCAAACGAAACCGTGCCCGACGTACCCGAAGCCAGCCCCACAATCGGCTCGATCAACGAATCCAACACGAAGACAATGCTGTTGACACTCTTGGGGTCCTTAAAATCGAAGTCCATCGGTGCGGCATGGACCCTCGCGATTGGAAAAACGCCGCAAATTCCAAAACCCAGGACCAAACCCATCAAACGATTCGAACGCATACCCACTCTCTCCTTTCAATAAACGATCCCTATTCCTACCCGGACGCACCGTTCACCGCAACCAAATGCCCGGGATTTTCGCTTTCTCCCGAGCGAAAAAACTGGTACGCTGAGATCGACGTTGGTACGATCAGGCCATTTAGGAGGCGAAAGAATGTTACCCCGGTTTTCTTACAGGTTCGGAGTTTCCGTTTTTTTCTTGCTCCAGACGATGTACGGCTTTGCATTTGCGCAAACCGCCGGCTTCTGCTCAGGGTTCGGCGACTGCTTCATTCCCCATCCTAACCCGGGTTGTAACAACACGGACTGTTGCGCCCGCGTATGTAGCGACGATCCCGACTGCTGCGTGTTTGAGTGGGACAGTCTTTGCGTAAACGAAGCCAAGTTGTTTTGCGACACCTCGACCTGCCCAGGCGTGGGAAGCTGTTTCAGCAATCACGGCACACCCGGTTGCGACGACGCCAATTGCTGCAATCTCGTTTGCGGCGACGAACCGCTCTGTTGCGAGCTGGATTGGGATAGCACGTGCGTAAACACCGCCCGAGATCTTTGCACCTCCGGCCCATGCGGTTCCGGCGGCAATTGTTTTTCAGAACACCCGGATCCGGGTTGTGATCTCGAATCCTGTTGCTCCGCGGTTTGCGATCAACTGCCCTCGTGTTGTCAAAGCGCGTGGTCGGCCTCTTGCGTCCAAGCCGCGTCCCAGCAATGCGGATCGACCTTTTGCCCTGGAGTAGGAAGCTGCACGTCGGTCCATGCTGGGCTCGGTTGCGAAGACGAACTGTGTTGCAACTTGGTCTGCAGCGCCGATCCCGACTGCTGCTTATTCGGATGGGATACTCTTTGCGTAGGCCGAGCCGTCGAAGAATGCGGCCCCTCTTGTCCGCAGGGTGAACTCACGTGGCTTTCACCACTCGCCGGCGCCGTTGACGCCCGGCAGCCACACCCGATCACTAACTCCGCCTTACCTCAAGGCATCGATCGCATCACAGTCCGCGGCCCCATCGGAATTGATCGCGGTTGTTGGAGCCTTTGCGAAGCACCATTGCCCGCCGGAAATCCAAACGGGATCACCAACGTCCTCGTCGATTTTGTGGATAACCACATTTACACCATCCTTCTCGTTCATCCGCTTTCTCCGGGGGCCACGACCAAAATCACATACACGTCGTCCGGCTCACCCGCTCAATCCGCTTCGTTTCGCTCTCACCCCGGAAATGTGAATGGCCAGGGCAATTCCAGTACGGCGGACGTATTCTCTTTGTTCGCCTGCCTGCTCGACCAAAGTCCGGTGACAATCCAAACCTCTTGTCCTTGGGGTCTTTTGAGTTTGGATGTCGATCGCAACGGCGGCGCTCATCCTGCCGACGCCCTTCGCATTATTGATTTGTTTAACCGCGCCGACGCGTTCTCGACCCCTTGGTTGAACACGCCGCTACCGCCAAATTGTCCGAATTAGGCTTCACCGGCAGGTTCATCCCCATCGCGCGAAGCTGCGCCGTCATTTGCTCGGCCCAACCTCGATTCGCCATTGGACTCGCCGGGCTGGGATGAGGCACGCGTCCGATCGTGACATTAAGACTCGTGAGTGCCTCGCGGGCACGTTTTTCCGCGAAGTTGCCGACCCCGATCACGAAACGCGGGCCCATGCATTCAATCGTCGCTCGCAACCCT
>JBBTCX010000025.1:0-16123 GCA_038043045.1 Planctomycetota bacterium
CAGACCCACGATGACTATACCACGGCTGTCAAGAGACTTTCACCACGGGCTCCTAACCCCCGACTATAAAAAACTCGATATTTCTTTAGCATCCCAAAGCATGGTGTTATAATAATGTATGGGTACTCTGGTAGGTGACTCAGAATTGGCAGCCCTTATCCAAACCGAGCCGCGACCATCAGGGAGCGGTCCGATGCCGTCCGATCCATTCCGCTTCCTCACGGGCGCGGCTCGGATAATACGCAATCTGTCTGAAACACTACACTAGGAGAACGCCAATTCCTCACGCCTCAAACATGGCCACGACAAGAAATAGCGCCGTAGTGTGAGGTCAAAGGAAATCTGCACCATTCGCCGCGAAGAAGGTAATGTTTCGTTGACGGACGATCCGGTGGGTCGTAGGATTGCCCAATAATACGAGGATCTCCTATTGGAAAGGTGGGCGAGACCTATGATGATTTCTGCGGCTATGAATGGCCGATTGAATGAGCAGATCGCGGCGGAGATGTATGCCGCGCATAAGTATTTGGCAATGGCGTGCGTGCTGGACCGGATGGGGTTAAAGGCGTTGTCCAAGCGGTTTTTCATGCAGCATGATGAAGAACTGGAACACGCGAGGAAGATATTGAAGTTCGTGTTGGAGGTTGGGGGGACGGTGGTTCTCGACGCGATTCAAAAACCGCCGGCGGACTATCCGAGCCTTGCGGCGATTGTTCAGGCCGCTATGGATGGGGAGCTGGATATCACCAAGCGAATCCATGATCTGGTGACCCATGCAGAGTCGGAGAAGGATTACACGACGCGGAGTTTTCTCAAGTGGTTCGTGGATGAACAGGTTGAGGAAGTGTCGACGATGTCGGATTTGTTGAACGTCGTAAAGTTGGCCGGTTCTAATGTGCTTCAGGTCGAGTCGTTCATTCGGCATACGATGGAGGAGAGTTAGCAAGCGGTACGGGCATGACAGGAATTGTTGATCTTCGAAGTGATACGGTTACGAAACCGACGGATGCGATGCGGCGTGCGATCGCGGAGGCGGAGGTCGGGGACGATGTTTTTGGTGATGACCCGACGGTGAATCGGTTGCAGGACCGGGTGGCGGAATTGCTCGGGAAGGAAGCAGCGATTCTAGTGCCTTCGGGATCGATGGGGAATCAGACGGCGATTCGCAGTCAGACGGAGCATGGGTGCGAAATCATCGCGCATCGCGAGAGCCACATTTATCATTACGAGTCTGGTGGGCCGGCGGCGCTATCGGGATGTTCGTTGCGGTTGTTGGATGGCGAGCGCGGGTTGTTCACGGCCGATGACGTTCGGGCGGCGGTGCGGCGACCGGATTCGCATTATCCGAGATCGGCGTTGATCGTGGTCGAAAATACGCAGAATCGCGGCGGAGGCACGATTTGGCCGGTGGGCAGGATGGCGGAAATTCGCAAAGTCGCGGATGAGTTCGGGTTGAAGATGCACCTTGATGGGGCGCGGTTAATGAATGCGGTCGTGGCGAGCGGGACTCGCGCAGCGGATTATGCGAAGCATTTTGACACCGTGTCGATTTGTTTTTCGAAGGGACTGGGCGCGCCGGTGGGGTCGGCGGTGGCAGGAACGAAAGAGACGATTCGGCGGGTGCATCGGTTCCGCAAGATGTTCGGCGGGGCCATGCGACAAGCGGGAATTCTGGCGGCTGCGGCGATCTATGCTTTGGATCATCATATCGATCGGCTGGCGGAAGATCATGCCAATGCCAAGCGGTTGGCACATGGGTTGGCGAATCTGCCGCATGTGACGATTGATGTGGCGTCGGTCGAAACGAATATGGTGTTCTTCCGAGTGGATGACGCGATCGGACCGGCGGATACTGTATGCCATCGGTTGCGTGAGCAGGGCGTTTGGATGTTGCCGGAAGGCGATCGGCGAATTCGCGCGGTCACTCATTTGGACGTTGACGTGGCGGGAATCGATCGGGCGATTTTGGCGATGCAGCGCATTGTCAAGCTAAAGTCGGTTGCGTAGTCGCGCGATACGCTGTTTGCAGGATTGCCTTATTGGTTTTCGGCCGTCACGGTCCCGTAACAGAAGACGTTAGCCACCCTGGCCGGGTCTTTTTCGAGTATACTCAAGCGGAGAGCTTCGTAGTTACGACATGGAGGTGGCGGGACGTGGACTATCGAGTCTCGGTTGATTGAGCAAACGATGCGAATGGTGATGGGCGTTTTCAAGAAAGTGAGACGAGTCATAGCGCGGCATTTGCCTGCGGGAGTGGCCGTTTTGCTTATGCCCATGATTTTGCCGGGGTTGCCTCAGACCAGTGCGTCGTTGACCGGTCTTTCCAACTGTTGCGACAAGTGCGGTTGCGGTTGCTGCAAGAAGCCCGCGTTTTCGGGCCGCATCGCCAATTCCGCTCCGAAAGCGCATGGGGGATGTTGTGGTTCAAAGCCCGTCAAGCCGGAATCCTCTACACACACGAAGTGCCCAAAGAAGTGTACGTCATGTCTTGCGCCCGCTTGTAATCAAGTGAATTATCTTCCGGTTTCGGTGGCCTATTCGTGGGACGAACCTCAGCCCGTTTTGCTGCCGTTTTCAGCGCTTCTGCCGCCGAATTCTTCGTCGGTGGAGTCCATCTTCCATCCTCCCAAAGTATAAAAACATATTGTTCGCGTAGGTCCGCGCGCGAGATGCGCTGCTCGATTGCACGCGCCGATTGCGTACGTCTCGTACCCATGCTCTTGGCAAAAAATGGGGTCAACCGGGCGCGGATCATTTTGCTGATTCAAAAGGTCGATTGGGTTGCGTGAACGCGCTTGCGGTTCTGATGGGCATGAGCCACTCAGAATGAGCTAGGAGGCCGCACGGGCTAATGCCCGCGGCTCGCATGCGTCGGGCCTAGCCCGACCTACCCAACACAGGATGAGAGGATGGGTGGAGCGTATGGACGAGATGGGCAAAAATCTCGGCGTATTGTCTCGCCGGACGGTTCAGGAAACAAATGGAAATGGGGCTTCGCCCCAGCGGGTGTTGATTCCGGAAAAGCGGTTTCAATGGGGAACACGCGTGGCGTTGCCCGGTGCGGTGTTGGTTTGTTTTGGTTCGTTGTTTGCCTTTGCGGCGCGAGATGCTATTTGGCAGGGAAAACCGGTTCGAGTGGTTCCGGTGATCGTCAGAGAAGGCGGCGGAATGAGCAGCAGTGCCGTGGTGCAGGCGCCGGGATGGATCGAGGCCGCGCCGTTTGCGGTCGCGGTGTCGGCGCTGGCGGATGGCGTGGTCAGCGAGGTGCTGGTGTTGGAGGGAGAGCGAGTCGAAGCCGGTCAGGTCGTGACCAGGATGGTTGACGATGACGCGCGTTTGGCACTGGATCGGGCGCGGGCGGAGGTGGCGCAGCGAGAGGCCGAGTTGCGATCGGCCAACGCGGGGTTACAGGCCGCTCAACAAGATTGGGAACATCCCATCGAGCGACAACGGAGCGTCGAGACAGCCGATGCCATGGTGGCGATGAATCGGGCGGAGTTGGCGCGATTGCCGGCGGAGATCGCGGCCCAGGCTGCGTTGGTGGAGGAGTTGAGTGCGGAATACGAGCGGGTATCGCAGGTGCACAAGGAGCAATCCGCCGCGAACATCGAATTGATTCGAGCCAAGCAGCAACATCAAGCCCAAGAAGCGAATCTTACCGCGGTGCGGGGGCGAGAGCCGATTTTGAAAGCTCGCATACGGCAGTTGGAAGCGGAATGGGAGGCCGCTCGTGAGAGTTTTAGGCTGCGAATTCCGGAGATTCGGGCCTTGGAGGAAGGTCGTGCGGGCGTCGCGCGGTCGGTCGCGGAATTGAGTCGAGCGAAAACGATGCTGGCGGAGGCGGAGTTGCAGTTGTCGCGGATGGAGGTTCGGGCGCCGGTGGGCGGAATTGTCTTGACGCGGCTGGTTGAGCCAGGATCGAAATTATCACTGGAGATGAACGAGCAGCGATCGGCGCAAGCGATTCGATTATATGATCCGAGGCGGTTGCAGGTTCGGGTGGACATTCCGCTGGCGGATGCGGCGAAGGTGGGAGTTGGACAGGCCGCGGAAGTGAAGGTGGATGTGTTGCCGGATCGGGTGTTTGCGGGAACGGTTTCGCGGTTGGTGCAAGAGGCTGACATTCAGAAGAATACGGTGCAGGTCAAGGTGGCGCTCACGGATCCAGCGCCGGAGTTGAAACCGGAGATGTTGGCGCGGGCGAGGTTTCTGAAGGTCGTGGCCGATCAACCGGGATCGACGACGGAGCGGGTCTTTGCTCCCGCCAATCTCCTGAAAATGGAAGGGCAACAGGCGCTGGCATGGATCGCGGATCAAGAGAATCACGTGGCGATCGCACGTAAAGTGTCATTGGGCGGCACAAAAGTTGATGGTTGGGTGGAAGTGGTGGAAGGTTTGCATCCGGGCGATCGGTTGATCGTGGCTGATCCGGGGAGTCTGCGCGACGGTGAGCGAATTCGCATCGTGGGCGAGGCGGGAGTGGGTGGTGGATTCATGGGAGATCACGACGATGGCGCTCATTGAATGCCGCGACCTGACACGATCATTTCAAAAGGGAACGGTGACGATCACGCCGCTTCAGGAACTTGATCTTGATGTTGAGGAGGGCGATTTCGTTGCGTTGATGGGACCGTCGGGAAGCGGAAAGACGACCCTTCTGAACCTCATCGCGGGGATCGATCGACCGACGGCGGGTACACTTCGCGTCGATGGTCGGGAAATCGGACGGATGTCGCGGTCGCAGTTGGCGGCGTGGCGGTCGGAGTATATTGGTTACATCTTCCAGCTCTACAACCTCGTGCCGGTGTTGACGGCGTATGAGAATGTGGAGTTACCGCTGTTGCTGCATTCGCTGTCGAGACGAGAGCGACAAGATAAGGTGTGCGCGGCATTGGAGCTTGTTGGGCTTTCGGATCGGCATGATCACTATCCGCGACAGTTGAGCGGTGGACAGGAACAGCGGGTGGCGATTGCGCGGGCGATTGTCGCGGATCCCAAAATCATTGTGGCCGATGAGCCGACGGGAGACTTGGATTCGACGGCGGCGACGGCGGTGATGGAACTGTTGCGGCGGTTGAACTTGGAGTTGCGCAAGACGTTGATCGTGGTGACCCATGATCCGAAGACGGCGCACTATGCGAAACGCACCGTGCACTTGGAAAAGGGAAAGTTGGTTGATGCGGCTGCGGTTGCGGTCGGATAGGGATAGGAAGATATGATTCCAATGAAACTGATTCCGTTTGTGTTGAAGCAACTGGCGAGGCATCGGACGCGGACGGCGTTGACGTTGGGCGGGGTGGGATTGGCGGTGTTCTTGTTTTGCGCGGTTCAGGCGGTGCAACAAGGAGCGGCTGAGGCGACGCAACTGACAGCGGCTGACACTACCCTGGTCGTGTATCGGGCCAATCGATATTGCCCATTCACGAGTCGGTTACCGGAGTACTACCTCGATCGGATCAAGAAGATTCCGGGCGTGAAGGGTGCGATGCCGATGCGGATCGTGGTGAATAACTGTCGCACGAGTCTAGATGTCATAACCTTTCGGGGCGTGCCGAAAGATCAGTTCGTGGCCGAGCAGGTTCCGAGGATGCGGATGATCCAAGGGAACGCGTCGGATTGGTCACAGCGAAGCGATGCCGTATTGCTTGGCGAAGTCTTTGCGCGGCGACGTGGGTTGAAGGTCGGTGATCGGTTCGATGGGGCAGGGGTAACGGTTTACGTCTCGGGAATCGTCGAGTCGGAGGAAGCGCAGGATCGCAACGTCGGATATGTGGACCTGCCGTTCTTGCAGCAGGCAACCGGGAATCGCAAGCTGGGGATCGTGACGCAATTCAATGTGAAAGTCGATGACCCAAAGCAATTGGAGGAGGTAGCGAAAGCGATCGACGAGGAATTCAAAGACGATCCGGAACCGACTCGAACGAGTCCTGAGAAATCGTTTGTGGCTCGGGCAGCCAAGGATGTTATCGAGATCGTCGGATTCACGAAGTGGTTGGCGTGGGGATGTCTGGCGGCTGTGATGGCGCTCGTGGGCAATGCCATTGTATTGGCGGTTCAAGATCGCATTCGGGAACATGCCGTCATGCAGACGCTGGGATTTACGCCGAAGTTGATTGCTAGATTGATTGTGGCCGAGGGATTGTTGTTGGGCATCGTCGGCGGTCTCATCGGAGCGATGGGAGCGTATGGAGTTACGTGGTGGGGAGCATTTGCGATTTCGTCTGAGGGTTTGAGTATTCAGATGAGCACCGATCCGACGGTGGTGTGGATTGGGTTGTTGGCATCGTCGATTCTCGGTGTTGTGGCGGGGCTGTTTCCCGCGTGGCAGGCGGCGCGGCGCGAGATCGTGGCGTGTTTTCGGGCGATTTGACCTTGAGTTGATAGGCGAACAGCGATGCGATTATTACCGTGGGAATATGGAATTCGCAATGTCGGACGGTCGCCGTTGCGGTTTTCGCTGACGGTGTCGGGCAGCGCGTTGGTGGTGGGGTTGGCGTTGGCGTGTGGGGCGTTCGTACGAGGAATGGAGAAGAGCTTGACCACAAGCGCCCAAGGGGCCAACGTGGTCTTGATGGGAGCAGGAAGCGAAGAAAGCGTTGAGCGAAGTGAGATCGACGCGAACGTCGGAAGTCTTCTGCTGGCGAGCGTTCCGGGCATCCGATCGCGGCTTGGCGTTCACTACGTATCGCCGGAAGTCCATTTACAGACCTCGTTGCAGGCGAGTCGGGATTCGGAGAAAGAGCTTGTGGTTGTGCTGCGGGGAGTTACGCATCAAGCTTTTCTGGTTCATCCCAGCGTTCGAATTGTGGAGGGTCGCGCGCCATTGGCCGGTCGAGATGAAATGATGGTCGGGCGATTGGCCGCGGCGAAAATGGGCGTCAGCGACGAGGAATTGGCGATCGGGGGAACGCTTCGATTCGACAATCGGGCGTGGACGATCACCGGGCGGTTTTCCGCCCCGAATACAGTGATGGATGCGGAGATTTGGTGTCCGTTGCGCGATCTGCAGATAGCAGCCAAGAGGGACAATTTATCAGGCGTCGTGGCTACCTTGGATCAAGCCGCCTTCGAAGACGTGGATACGTTCTGCAAACAGCGACTTGATTTGGAACTCACGGCCATGAGGGAGTCGGAGTATTACGGAAAGCTGGCGGCGTTTTTTCAACCGGTGCGGACGATGGTGTGGACCACGGCGGTGTTGATCAGCTTGGGAGGTTTCCTCGGCTGGTTGAACACGATGTATGCGGCCTTTGCGATGCGCGTGCGGGAGTTCGGAACGTTGCAGGCGATAGGGTATCCGCGCCGTGCGGTGGTGATTAGCCTGTTGCAGGAATCGATGTTGGCGACGGCTTGCGGAGGATTGGTGGCCTGCGCGATTGGGATTTTCTTGTTGGATGGACTGGCGGTTCGATTCTCGATGGGAGCGTTTGGTCTCGTGGTGGATTCAAACGTCATATTTGTAGGGTTGGGAGCGGGATTATTGTTGGCGATAGTGGGGACGTTGCCGCCTGCATGGCGGTGTTTACGAATGCCGGTTTCGTCGGCATTGAAGGCCGTGTGAATCGATGAAACGAGGAATGATGAGGATGGAGTTTCAGGTGAATCGAGCAAATTGGATTATGGTCCTATCGGTGGGTATTGGTTTTCTGGGATTCTGCGGTTGCGAGAAGAAAGAGGATGCTCCCAAGCCCGCAACTTCTCATTCAAGCTCGCAAGCCAAGGCTCCAGCAGCGGCGTCCGACGCTTGGCCAGCCGGTTTGTTGCTCAAGGAAGAACCGGCGGGCGCTAAGGACATTCTGGACACGAAACAGTCGGCCAAGGAGGGCGACGAGGTGGTCATTCGAGGTCGAGTGGGCGGTCGAAAGGACCCGTTTGTCGAGGGACGGGCGGTGATGACCATCGCCGACGCTAAGCTCAAACCTTGCAATGAAAACTCGATGGATGCTTGCCCGACGCCATGGGATTATTGTTGCGACACGCCCGAAACGCTGATTGCCCATACCGTGACGATTCAGGTCGTCGGGTCGGACGGGAAACCAGTGAAGAATGCCTTGAAGGGCTTCGGTGGGATTGAACCCCTAAAAACGGTGATCCTTCGTGGGAACGTCCTTCAAAAAACGCCCGACGGGAAAATCATGGTCATCAATGCGGCCGGGATCTATGTAAAAGGGGCTTGAGTGCTCCCCATCCGATGGTGGTTGAAAGTCCGGCCTTGCAATGCCGATTGCATTTTTCAAACATTTCGTGGAAGGGGATCATTTCAGTTGTTTGCCGCCGACGTGAAGCTATAATTCGGCGGAAGTTGGCGGATGCACGTCGTGCTGCGGTACCCTGACGGTTGCATCAAAGTATCAGAGGATCAGCGGTTCCAAAGCTGGAATTGGCGGGGTGTAGGCTGGGGCTTTGTTCAATGGAACCATCGCCAATCGACACAAGATGTAGTGGGGTTCGTCGGTCTCCGCACCCTATCATTTGGGCTGTAGCAGGCTCGTTGGTGACAATGGCGATCGGCCAGTTCTTGCCAGAGCGTTCGGCGGATTTGTTGCCCGCTGCATTCGCTCAACCCGTGGCCAGCGCGGGATCAAGGGGAGTTTTCGCCTTTACCGGGCAACTTTCCAAGACCAACTACGGCGTTTTCATGGTAGACATGGATTCGATGACCCTTTGGGCGTATGAGTACCTTCCGCAGAAGAGTTGCCTACGTCTGGCGGCTGCGCGAACGTGGCGATATGATCGCTACCTGGAAAACCATAACTCTTGCGATCTCCCTCCCGATGCCGTGGAGCAAATGCTGGAAGATCAAAGGGAGTACCGCAAGCAGGCTGCGGAAAGTCAGATGCCCTAGTTGGGCGTTCGTGGACTTTGGCAAGTAGGAATTAGCGAGACGTCTTCAAATGGCCAAGATGTTCTATTCATCGCAGGAAGCTGCGGCGCGACTCGGTAAAGGCGAGGGCGACCTCAAGGACTTGGTACGCGCGGGAACGTTGCGAGAATTTCGTGATGCGGGCAAGGTCAACTACAAAGTTCAAGACGTCGACACGCTGGCCGTAAAACTCGCGGCTGCGGCGGGCGGTCCACCCAAATCGGCGCCGCCGCAACCCAAACCCAGTTCCGCGGCGTCTTCGAGCGGAGAAATCGTCCTAGAGGCCGTGGAAGATTCGGGAATTGAACTCGCGTCTTCCGGGTCGGATATCGTGATGCTCGAAGAAGCGGATTCGGAAGAAACTCGATTCGGTGCAACGACCGCCGCAAAGAAAGCAAAAGAAGGCACCGTCGTTCCGTCCGTTGGATTAAACGTGTTCGATGATGACGAACTCGACGAACATGTCGACCCCTTGGCCCAGACTGCGGTAACTGATGTGGCCGGATTGGGTCTTGAAGGCGGCGGGAGTGGTTCTGGTATTCTGGACCTCAGTCGAGAGAGCGATGATACTTCGCTGGGGGCCGAGCTTCTCGAAGAAATCTATACCGGCGACGAAGGCGGTAAGGGTACTTCATCCGAGATGGGGGAAGATACCCGCGCGGGACTTGACGACGCTATTCCCGCGGAAGAGGAATCGGAGGAAGCGGTCGAAACCCTTCGGGCCGCACCGGTCGTCGCGGGGGCCTCGCGACGTGTTGTGACTCGTGTCGTGGAATATGAATCCGACCCGTGGTCGACCGGTTTGACGGCCGGGATGGTTGTTGCCGTGATGGTGTTGTGGGTCGCCGGACTTGCCGGAGCGGCCATGGTGCGCGGGGTGATGCCTTCGCTGTTAAATACGATATACACGAATTTGGCAATATTTTCCGGAGTCGCCGTGGCGGCGGCGGGTTTGGCGGTAGGCCTGACCTATTTCTTTTGCAAAAAGCGCGCGGGCTAATGCTAGGAAATCGGCGCGGTGGCCGCGTCTGAAAAGAGGTTTTTTCAATTCCAGCGAATCGGCACAATGGGCGTTACGCTGAACGTGGTTTCGTGACCTTTAGAGGGCACTGATCAGTGAACACATGAACGACGCGCGGTTCTCGTGGACGAGGAAGGTGTGCGACGTTTTTTCGGGCTAGTGGCGTAGGAGGCGTGTGATGCAGGGCGTTGCTTGGACAAGGGTCTTTGGAATCGGGCTGCTCGGGGTGATATCGAGCGGGGCATGCGTGTCGTTAGATAACTACAGGCGGGTGGAGGCGGCCAATCGGCAAGTCATCGCCGACAAAGAGAAGTTATCGCAGGATTTGTTCGACGAGCGGAATGTGAATGATACATTGCGGTCGCGAGTGAAATCCATCGAAGGAGAACTCACCACTAAGGACCAGTTGATCGCCAATTACCGGCAACAGAACGAGTTAATGGAGAACGTGACCAATGCCGCGGCGAAAGGTCTCTCGGAAATGGCTGGGCGACCTTTGGGCGCGATCACGATCGAAGGGCCGAAGCTCCCCGCGCCCTTGGATTCCGCGCTGAAGCGTTTCGCCGGCGAACACCCGGCTGAGATCGAATATGACGCCGCACGGGGATCGATCAAGTGGAAGGCGGACCTCATATTTCCGCTAGGTAGCGATGAAGTGAAAGGCACATCCATCGAGACGCTCAAGAGCTTTTCGGAGATTCTGAAATCCCAGGCTGCGGCGGATTTTGAGGTCGTGGTGGTCGGGCATACGGACAACCGGCCCATTTCCAGGCCGGAGACCAAAGCCAATCACCCGACCAACTGGCATTTGTCCGCCCATAGAGCCATAGAAGTTTCCGGTTACCTCCAGAAGTTTGGATATTCGGCCAGCCGAGTTTCGGTCATGGGTTGCAGCGAGTTTCGACCGGTCGCGGACAACGGTTCAGAATCCGGCAACGCCCAGAATCGACGGGTGGAAATCTATTTGGTTCCGGTCGGGTCGATCGTTTATTCGTCGTCCTCGGCCTCCACGGATGCCCGAAAGGTCGACGAGCGTGACGCCCGTCAGGTGAACTTTTCGACGCCGTAGGAGCTACTGGATTATTGACACCGAACGCCGATATGTTAGAATGGGGAGATGAGTCGTTCGGGCTGGGGTTAAATCCCGGTGCGAATGTATCCTTCAAAACGAACTTGTAATTAAGCAAGCGGTTTAGAGTCGTATGACGCGCACGCAACAGTAACCACGAATCGCCATCGGAACGTTGGGCGATCTACGGGGGCGGCGCGCAGAAGACTGTAAACCGCTTGATTGTTTTGGTATTGAGACTGAGTTTGAAAGTCACGCTCCCGGACGGCAAGGTTTTACAAATCAACGACGGTGCATCCACCGCCGATGTAGCCGCTTCGATTGGGGAAGGTTTGGCTAGGGCGGCTATCGCCGGAAAGTACACCCTTAACGGTCACACTCAGATCATTGATCTCAAGCGAAGTTTACCCGGTGATTGCGAACTGCGCATTCTCACCGGTAACGACGACGACGTAGAGAGTCTTTCCGTTTTGCGTCATAGCTGTGCGCACGTGATGGCCGAGGCCATATGCAAGCTCTTTCCTGAAACGAAACTGGTTTACGGTCCGCCGTTGGAAGACGGGTTCTATTATGACATCGATCTGCCGAATTCGCTGACTCCGGATCATTTTGCATCCATCGAGGAGGAGATGCAGCGGATCGTCAAGGAAAACCGGCCATTCTGTCGGTACGAAATGACCCGTGAAGCCGCCTTCGGAAAACTTCGGGATGAGGGAAACCGTTACAAGATCGACAATGCGGATCGGGCGGAAGGTGACACGCTTAGTTTCTATGTGACCGGCGATCAGCCCGGTAAGCACTTTGAAGACCTTTGCCGAGGGCCGCACATTCCATCGACGGGTGTCATCAAAGCCTTCAAGATTCGTCAGGTCAGTCGATCGCATTATCGCGGCGATATAAACGATCAACCCTTGCAGCGCGTCTATGGAACCGCCTTCTTCAAGAAGGACTCGCTCAAGCAGTATTTGGAGCGGGTCGAGGAAGCCAAACGCAGAGATCATCGGGTTCTAGGAAAAGAGCTGGGACTTTTTGCCATCAATGATCGCGTCGGCAGCGGGTTGGTGTTGTGGCTTCCGCACGGGGCCGTGATCAGAAACGAGTTGCAGACCTATCTCACCGGCGAGATGCACAAGCTCGGATATGAATTGGTGTTCACACCGCACATCGGCCACCTTGGGATGTATCGGACCAGCGGGCATTATCCCTATTACGAAGATTCGCAATACCCGGCCATGTTTGAGACCGAGCGAGGCAAAGCCATTCAAAGTGCCTTGCAGCTTGCCCGCCGAGTCAAGGAGCAACCGGCGGGAGAACAGCCAAAGCAAGAAAAAGTCGTTCGCCGTTTTGTCACCGGTATTGAAGAAACCTGGGGTAAAATTGCGGGCGTAGAAGACGCCGCAATTTTCGATGCATTAACCGAGGCCTTGCAACAGGCCTTGTTCGCGGAGCCCGGTTATCTATTGAGGCCCATGAACTGTCCGCACCATATTCAGATCTATGCCTCCAAGCCGAGAAGTTATCGGGACTTGCCGGTGCGTCTGGCGGAATATGGAACGGTTTATCGATTCGAACAAAGCGGTGAAATCGGCGGGATGACTCGCGTACGCGGTTTCACTCAAGACGACGCCCATTTGTTTTGCACTTCCGAGCAGCTGCACGACGAACTCCTCGCAACGGTGAGCTTGACTCGTAGCGTGCTGGAAACGCTCGGACTTCACGATTACCGTGTGCGATTGAGCCTTCGTGATCCGACCAGCAACAAATACGTCGGTTCGGCTGAGAACTGGGCCAAAGCCGAGGAGGCGATTCGATCGGCTGGCAAAGCCAGCGGCATTTCCTACACGGAAGCGATCGGCGAGGCTGCTTTCTACGGGCCGAAAATCGATTTCCTGGTCAAGGACTGTATTGGGAGAAGCTGGCAACTCGGAACCGTTCAGGTCGATTACAATCAGCCGGAGCGTTTTGGGTTGACCTACATCGGCCCGGACAACGCCCCGCATACGCCGATCATGATCCATCGCGCCCCGTTTGGGGCGATGGAACGGTTTGTGGCTATTCTGATTGAGCATTTTGCCGGGGCTTTTCCATTATGGCTGTCGCCGGTTCAGGTGGCGGTGGCTACGATAAGCGAAAAGAGCGATGAATACGCCCGCGAGGTATACTCAACGGTAAGAGCGGGCGGCCTCCGTGTGGAACTGGATACCAGTAGCGAGAAGATCGGACCGAAAAAGCACCGGCTGCGATCGGCGAAGATCAACTACATTCTCGTGACGGGTGAGAAAGAGGCGGCCGAGCGAATGGTCAACGTCAACGATCGGGATGGGCAATCGCTGGGGAACATGACGGTCGACCAGTTCTTAGCCGGTTGTCGAACGGAGATTGAAACCAAAGGTCGCCGCCGCGTGTCGGCGACTTGAATGGAGAGGCGCCGGCGTGGCGTCGCCCTTCCGTTAAATAGGGGCAGAACGGAAGGGACGAGAAGAATGGCCCCGAATGAAAGGAAGGCAACATCACCAAGGCTTTACGCATCAACGAACAAATCCGCATATCCCCCATTCGAGTCATTGACCACAACCAGCAAATGTTGGGCGTCATCCCGACGGGGGAGGCGATGTCGATGGCCAGAGAAAACGGTCTCGATCTGGTCGAAGTGTCGCCCACCGAAAGACCGCCGGTTTGCC
The DNA here is from genome assembly GCA_038043045.1 of Planctomycetota bacterium. Classification (GTDB taxonomy): domain Bacteria; phylum Planctomycetota; class Phycisphaerae; order UBA1845; family UBA1845; genus JBBTCX01. The sequence continues at coordinate 13,635 of JBBTCX010000025.1, forward strand.
GGATCATGGATTTCGGCAAGTTTAAGTATGAGCGGAAAAAGCGACAAAAAGTGGCTTCTTCGTCCCATGTGGTCGAACTCAAAGAAATCCGACTTCGACCCAAGACCGACACCCATGATCGGTCGATCAAGGTCAACCATGCGAGAGAGTTTCTTGCCAGTGGCCACAAGGTTCAGTTCACGATGTTGTTTAAAGGCCGGGAACGCGCCCATAAGGACCTCGCCACGGAGATATTCAATGGCATAGTTGAAGAATTGGGCGAGACTGCCAAGCTGGAGCGTCCCCCCTTGATGGACGGAAAGCGAATGACCATGATTGTGGTACCTGCGAAACACTAAAACAGGCTGGTAGACATTTGAATTTCACAGGGTTGCATGATGGGTGACAACCCTCTACTCTTTGGTTTCGATATCGGGGAATGAGGCTTGAACGCCTGTAATTTGGGAGCAGGCGGCTATTCCTTTTTTGTGGTTTATTAGAATAGGAAACCGAAATGACTTGGGGAAATCTTGTACCGCCGCACGGCGGAAAGTTGGTGGATCGATCTGGGACGAAGGAAACCAAAACGCCTGCCCTTCCCATCCAGTTAACCGAGCGGCAGCAATGCGACTTTGAAATGATTGCATCCGGAGCGATGAGTCCGCTGACGGGTTTCGTCGGCGAAAAGGACTACCATCGAATCTGCGACGAGATGAAGCTCGCCGACGGAGCGCTTTGGCCCATACCGATCACCTGCGCCGTCGCGAAACAGATCGCTGACCAAGTCACGGTTGGCGACAAAGTAGCCCTGCTCGATGATGCCAAGCGCTTGCTTGGATATTTGACGGTCAGCGAAAAATTCACTCAGGACAAGAAGAAACAAGCCGCCAAAGCGTTCGGCACCGAAGATGCCGCACACCCCGGCGTGAAGGTGGTGTACGACGAAGGCGATGTCTGTTTGGCCGGTCCGATCGACGCCGTCACCCCGCGTCATGACCCCATGTTTACGGCCCATCGGTTGACGCCCGCTCAGACACGGGCGGCGTTCCAAAAACGAGAATGGAAGACCGTCGTCGCGTTTCAAACCCGCAACCCGATCCACCGTGCCCATGAATACATCACGAAATGCGCTCAGGAAATCGTCGACGGTTTGTTGATTCATCCCCTGATGGGCGCGACCAAGGAAGGCGATATTCCCGCCGAAGTGCGAATGAAATGCTACGAAGTTCTTATCAAGAATTATTATCATCATGACCACACCATGCTCGCGGTGATGCCGGCGGCCATGCGCTATGCGGGACCGCGGGAGGCGATTCTTCATGCCATCATGCGGCAAAACTACGGGTGCAGCCACTTGATCGTCGGTCGGGATCACGCCGGCGTCGGAACGTATTACGGAACCTACGCCGCACAGGAGATTTTCGACTCCTTGCCGTCGGGCAGTCTACACATCACCCCGTTGAAGTTTGAGCACACGGCCTGGTCGAAAAAACAAGGCGGCATGGTCAGCGGTAAGACTTTCCCGGCAATCGAAGGAGACCAGATCAGCTTGTCCGGAACGAAAGTGCGGGAGATGCTCCTAAAGGGCGAACGCCCACCGGTGGAATTCACCCGACCCGAAGTCGCGGACATTCTCATCGATTCCATGCGCGGAGCGTAGGCGTTTTTGTGAGTGCCAAGTCAGTGGCAGTGAATAGACAGACGAGCGGGAATCCTGTCGTACCCGTCGACGTCGTCGCCAAGCTTAAGACGTTGCGCCATCCCGTGGTGGTGGCCCATGTTGTCCCGGATTCCGACGCGCTGGGGTCTATGTTCGGACTGGCCACGGCTTGGTCCATGGCCGGCGCGAAAATCAAGGTATCCCTACCAGAAGGGTCGTTGTCCCAGCGCCTATTGTTTCTCCATCAAATGGCCGGGCTTTCAGTCGCTACTTCGCAGGATTTTCAAACCGCCGATGGTTTTGTCGCCTTGGACACGGCCAAGAAAGGCCGGTGCAACGTCGGTTCCGCGCTGAAAGACACCGACTGGTCCGCCGGACGACCGCTCATCAACATCGATCACCACGCCACCAACACGCGATTCGGCGACTTGAACTGGGTCGTCGAAACCGCCGGCAGCGCGTGCGAACTTGTCTACTACCTTCTGCGTGCATTGGATTGGCCGATCACACCGACGACAGCCTCGCTTCTATACGCCGGAATTCAAACCGACACGCTCGGATTTTCATTGCCGACCACCAACGCCGCCGCATTGCGAGCCTGCGCGGACCTCGTCGAATTCGGCGCCGAAGTCGGCGATCTCGGCGAACGCCTCTGTCGCAGCCAGACCCAAAGCGAATTCGAATTGCTTCGCGTCGTGTATGACAATACCAAGGTGCTGGCCGACGGTCGTCTCGCCTTTAGCACCGCGAGTTACGACGAAATTCACCATGCCGGTTGCACCGCCGCCGATATTGACGAACAAATCAACGTTCCACGATCCCTTCGCGGCGTACAACTGGCCATGCTTTT
>JBBTCX010000026.1:0-11127 GCA_038043045.1 Planctomycetota bacterium
ATCAATAACGGGGATCAAAGTCTGACTGCTGGGGAAAATGCTGGGGGCAGTTGACAAAACCGGGTTATTCTCGTGGAATTCACTTGGTGGCAGCTGACTCTTAATCAGCGGGTCGAAGGTTCGAGTCCTTCGCGGTGCAGTTGACTCCTGTTGCCTGGCTGCTTGTAAGTGCCTATTATTACGGCGGTTAGCGCCACTTTCTTCCCCGTCGCACCACCACCCTGTGGAGCAGACTGGGAAATCCCTAATGGAATCAGCAAACCGAGAATTGCAAGGGCTAAGTTTTGCATGAGATCATCCTCCGATCCAACCGAACTTCTTTTCTGCGAACTTGATCAAATAGAGTAGACGAGCGCCCGTTCAAGGACCTGTCAAGAAATTCCCGTGCAACTTGGTGAAGCGTTCCCTCCCCGGGAAAAATGGAGTTGTCGTGGCGGGTTCATTTGCTTCGTAGCCAAGGAACGCAAACGCCGTAACGATAGCCGCAAAGAAACGCCTCGGTGCGTTTGGTCGGCATGGCCGTTGCGAATGGACAATTCGAATACGACCGAACCGCGTGGGACACCGGGATTTGTCGGCGGCCTCCCGGGAAATCCACGTGGATGTGACCGAAGTCGAATTCCAGACGGTGGCCCGGATCGTGCATCGGGGGAATGAACGTCTCTTGACGATCTCGACGATGTTGGCCGACCTAACGACGGACCTGCTCATTGCTACCGACGTATCCGTGCTCGTCGTGCAACCGCCGAAAACCTGCGCCGCAGTGTGACCGCCTGTGGCACTTGCAATGATGATGCGGTTGGTTGCGGTCAACTCCGCCCAATGCCGGAAGGAGGACCCAACTTTGGAGTTCTTGTAAGCTGTTGCTCCCAATTGAGCGCGGCAGTTCAAGTGTGGGTGCAATTCCTTATAAGTTGTCGGAAGTTGGGGGTACAATCAATCTAGCGAACTTAGCGCCATTTTCGATCTAGGCGTCGGGGTATAATACTCAGGTTGAAAATACAGAACGGGAGCTTGCCTTGGGTCCTGTCGGACGAACGATTTGTTGCCACGGTGAACCACGGCATGCGCGGGTAACTTGCTTTTGTACCGCCATCGCAGTGCTTTTTAGCCTTGTGTCATATACCGATGCTCGAAGTCAGTTGGCCGATACGCTCGTTTCTTCTGCGGAACAGTTGATCGAACACGAAGAGTTTCAACAAGCTCGAGAACTTTTGGAAAACGCCATCGCTCTGTATCAGCAAACCGCTGATGCGGAACCCAACCTGTTAGTCGAGGCTTTGCATGCCAAGGGGCGAGTTTGCCTACGGATCGCCCACTACGACGAAGCCGAATCTTCCTTGCGCGAAGCTGTCGAGCTTTCCCAACAACTGTTTGGCGTCGAAAGCGTTGAAACCGCAGCGGTGCTCGCATCGCTCGGTGAACTTCGGCAAACATTGGCGAAGTTCGAAGAAGCTGAGTTACTTCTGGATAAAGCACTTTCGATCCGCGAGGCCCTACTGGGCAAATCGCATCCGGAAACTGCGTCGAGCGTGACTCTCATGGGGTCGCTGATGTTGGAGAAGGGTGATCTTCCGGGTGCAGAGCGGATGCTGCGAAATGCCTTGGCGAGTTACCGTGAAAACGCGTTGGGTTCGAGTCTTCCGGCGGCGAAGGCGATGACGCAACTTGGACGGGTCTTGTGGATCAAGGGGGATTACACTGCGGAGGAACTCCTGCTTCAGGAGGCAATGGACATCACGCGATCCCAACGGGGAGAAGACAGTCTGGCCACCGCAGAGGTTCTCATCCCTTACGCCGCGTGTTTGATACGAACTAGGAATTATGAAAAATCGGAGGCTTTCATCCGGCGAGCATTGGATATTCGTCGAAGGAAACTTGATCCCAAGCATCCCTTGATTGCACACGACCTCAATTTTTTGGCGCTCATCCTTCGAATTCGCGAAGACTACGCCATGGCCGGGCCGACTTTTGATGAGGCACTTTGTCTGTATCGAGAGGCGCTCGGCGATAACCATCCGCATGTGGCTGGATGCATGCGCGACATGGGCCAGTTGCTTCGCCGGGTGGGCCGAACGGATGAGGCCATCGATTTGTTTCACCACGCTATTCGGGTCTTTCGGTCCACCTACGGCGATTACGATCTGAGAGTGGCGGATGCGCTTCATAGTCTATCCTACGTATATCGTACGCGCGAAGACTGGGAATCGGCGGAGCCACTTCTTCGAGAAGCCCTTGCGATCACCGAGTTCCATCGCTCCCAAGTACTCGGCGGATCGAGAGCGCGGGCTGTCTTTTCCTTTTCCAACCGAATGCACGATTATTCCGACGCACTGTCGCGTGCATTGGCTTCGCAAGGGCGCCTCGAAGAGGCGATCAAAGTCCATGAGCAAGGCCGATCGCGTACGAGGTTGGATTTGCTTTTCAATCCTCATGACGACGAGTCTGCCCAATCGAGTTCGACGAAGTTCGAAGGTTCGAGAGGTCTTGAGGAGACCAAACAGCGTAAGAAGCAAGCGGAGCAGGCTGTTGCCGCATTTGAGGATGCGATGGCCCAAGATTTGCGTCGAGCCGATCTGACCGTTCCTGCGCGTCGAGAACAGTTCCCGCGACGGCTTTCGGAATTGACCCGAAAGCGAGAGGAATTGCGTTTCGCCGAAGCTGACGTTTTGGCGCATGAGACGGCGGCTTGGAAAGACGTAAAATCGGCAGACCTTCAAGATATTCGTAGCGTCATGCGACCCGGTGAGTTGCTGCTGATTTATCGATGGAGCTATCTGGATGTAATCCTATTTGTTGTTTCAGCAGCCGGAGAGGGTGTGGTAGAAAGCTACCTGTTGGTCAAAACGGAGAACAACAACAAGCGGTTGCATGGTCCCAAAATGAAGGTGTTGGAGGGAACGGTTTCCGTGGGTGCCGTAAACGAGAGGAAGGAGCGATTCGAAGCTTTGGCAGAGTTACGTCGCGAATTGTTGCCGGAACCCGTGGCAAAGGCCGCGATGGAAGCATCGGTGTTGATCGTTGTTCCCGACGGCATCCTTCGGGAACTCCCGATCGAAATGTTGTTTGCCGCGGAAACCGCGCCGGTCGCTGTTGATGAAGGGGAGCCGTTCGCGAAAGGGGCATTTCCTCCGGTCGTATATGCTGAGTCCGCAAGTTTGTTCGTTCTTCACCGCAGGCGTGGAACCGTTGGACCAACAATAGTGAACGCCCATCCACTGACCGCTTTGGTTCTGGCGGATCCGGTATTCGAGGGAATGCAAGAAGAGGATGCCTCCTCATCTGCAACCGACAGCCGCGCGGATTCGGCGTGGGATTCGGCCAACCCTATCTCCAGTCGGGTGGATGAGCTTAGGTTTTTGGGAGGGACCCTTCGTCCCTTGCCGGAAACCGCCACCGAAGCCATGAAGGTTGCGGACATCATCCATCGGGTGAGCGGGTCCGCGACGGTGTTGATGCGCGGTCAAGCCTCGCTCACTCAACTAGAGAAAAACGCGCCAGGAAAACAGTTGATTCATATGGCCACTCATGGGTTTGCAGGATCCTCAGCGCGGCCTTTCGACGTCGGGCTCGCGCTCACCTGGCCGGGGATTTCCAGCGATCAGCAATCCGGATTTTTGACGCTGGAGCGATTGCTGGATCACTGGAGGGGAACGCTGAAGGGGTGCGATTTGGTCACGCTTTCGGCGTGCGAGACGAACTGCGGGCGCAGTTTTGGCGACAACAATTGGATGACATTGTCAAGCGGGTTTCTCTATGCGGGCGCGAGATCGGTTGTTGCCAGTCTCTGGCAGGTGGACGAGACTGCCACGCGGCTCTTGATGCAGCGATTCTATGAGAATCTCTTGGGCGATTACTCCGAACCTCGCGGTCGGTTTCGTCCAGGGAGCCGAATGCCGAAAGTCCATGCACTGCATGAAGCCAAGCTGTGGTTGCGGAGTCGTGGAGCCCATGACGCAGAATTCGTTGCGTCGCGCGGGGGTCTTGCGGAATCGGCCCTTGAACTGCGACAGCCGAAAGAATCGGACACCCTGAGTCATCCCTATTACTGGGCGTCGTGCGTCTTGGTGGGCGAACCCGAGTGAAGTTTATGGAGGGACATCAAGTCGCCAGACCGAACAGCGAAAACGCCGCTGCAGCTCTTGCTCGATCGCGCTTAACTTGTCGAGGATTTCGTCCCCATTGGAGTTCGCCGAAACAATCGGATCTGGAATGATTTGAAGCAGCAACTCGGCAGATGCGGGCTTGGATAACGCCACCAAAAAAACGTTGCGAATTGGGGCTCCACTCTGTGGACTGTCCGGGCGGGGAAAGCGATGAAGCGTGAATTGGACCTCGTCCAGGATGTAACGATCATATGAATCGGACGTTTTGTCGGCCCGTAGCAACCAACGTTCGTTGCGTTCATCGATGGCGATGACGGAGAGGTGCGCCGGTTTGTCGCATTTGACGGTAAGGACGAGACCGGCGTCCGCGCTTCGCACGGGTTCCCAGTCGATTTTGGCGCTGACGATCGACGGCGGCGATTCAGGACGTGAAATGACTAGGGCAACGAGTGCTGCAACGGCGCCGACCGTGGTCCACATGGCCCACCATTTTCGAGAAGACCGATGCCTCGACGGATGGAGATCCGACGTCGGCTGGCCGGAATCCGCCGCTTCCAGCTCGTCGACCTCCATCGCGGCCCGAACTAAGCCCGTGATTTGACGTTCATCCATCCTGTTTTTCCAACAATCGGCTGTCCCCGACACTTGCAAGTATACCCATTATCCCGGCAACTACCCTCGATTTTCGATTCCCGCGTACCGTCATGGGAATCCTTTCTTGACCATGCATTTTCGCAGTTTCTCAAGAGCACGGATTTTTCGGCGATGAACCGAGTCCAGCGACATGGCAAGATTCGTGGAGAGTTGAGCGATGGTCTTGCCGTGGACCAATCCGAGGATGATGTATCGCTCATCCGGCGATAGAGCCGCGCTTGCATCCGCTTGCAAGCAGGATCGCATGGCGTCAATCATTTCTGCCAATTCCAAGTCGGGGACTTGGGTACGCATGTCGTCGATTTCTGAATCCGAGAAGTTGGACAACTCCACTTCCCGACGGCGAGCTTTCCATTCCCCATATCGAAGTCCGACTCGCCGGGCTACGGCATAGGCAAATGTCAGAAAGCTGGCACGCGTGGGATCGTATCGACCGGAAACGAGGGCTTGCATGACTTCGGTGACGGTATCGGCGGTCAGCCTTTCCGCCAATTCTGGATTGTCAGTGCACCGAGTGCTCCAAAACCGTTGAAACACCTCGACCAGCCTGCGGTGAAGGTTGGTGGAAGCGTTCTCGTGGCGGGAAAGGACGCTTTGCACCAGATGTTGGATTTGCGGTTTTGGGGTTGTGGAGCTTTCGGCGGCGTCGGCTAGAACTAGATCAGGGGCCCAAGGTATAGACATCCACTACTCCTGACGATCACATTCCGAAGCGAGCCCAATGAAGCCTTCCTTTCGTTATTCTAGCATCGCACTTTCGTGTCGGAACGAATAATTCCATGAAAAAGAGCGGGATCGCCAGCCAACTCAGCGCTCGTTGCCATGAGCTCCATAGACTTTGAACGCTCACCGCGCTCATTTTCCCGACCAGTTTTGTTCAAAAACACCCGAAAAATTCACTCGCATGTAGGAACAACCAATAGCACGGAAGTCGAGTGGTCCGCGCATGAAGGAATCGAGGCTTCGCTATCAAGCCAGGGAAACCGAGAGCGGATATTTCGCTTTTACATGATGCGCGAGTTGGAGAGGTCAATTGCCAGAGGAGTCATGCACGTGAGAGCAAAAAAGTTCCTTGTCGGTTGTGCGCTCGCCGTGTTTGTCCGCCTTCACGACATACGCGAGGGCATGAATCACTTTGTCCTCGTTGCCGTGCATGGAAGATTGTTTCGCGTTTGCAGTCATCGTTTCGAAAGGACCCACATGTATCAAAAAAGCGACTATGGGGTAGTTTTCTTGGCCGTCATGCTTTCTTGCGCAGGGGCAACGCAGGAGGTCCGCGCAGGGTGTTGTCGAGATAGCAAGTTCCCTTGCACGCCCGACTCCGCCACGGCGGCATATGCAGAATGTCCCCACTGCTCGGACTATACTCCGGGCGTTTGCACACCGTCGGCTTGTTCCGCTCCGATCAACGATGTATGCGAGGCCGCCGTGTGTTCAGGATTGACTCAGCCGAGTTCCCCACAGGCAGCGGGTTTTCAAATGCCTCGGCTTATTGCCTTTGACCCGCGACAATGGACGGGGGGGAGCACGCCCAATCCAATCTATGTTGCTTATCGCGTGACCCTCGAGGATGGAAGCGGTCAGGTCAAGTACGTGGGTTATCCAAAGCAAAAGTCGTGTGGAGGTGTTCCTGTCGCGGAACTACGCGACCTGCCGGAATATCGAATCTGGACCGAATCCGCCATCTGGGTCAGCGGATGCGAAATCTACCCCGGCCGGGACTACCGTATCGTCGCCGTTCGAAGCGATTACCGGGACCGGGTAACCGGAGTATTGACGCCGAACGATCCAAGCACGACCAGCGACGAGCTCATTGTATCGACCCTCTCTGGTGACACCACGGGTCTTGTCGATCCCGCTATGTGTGCTTCCGAAGCGGGGCAAGACCTTGAACGCCTTCGCGCGCTTCCGCAACTCAACAAGCCGCACGGCGCGGAGTACTGGGGCCAGTCTTTTCTTGTCCAGGCCCGGTCCGATTCTATTCTCCGAGACACCCTCAAAGAGTATATCCGAATCGCCCGCGACGCGCCGGTCTATGTGAACACGGTGCTCAACATTTCCGCATCTAACGATCCCAGACTTAACCTCGAACTTATTTTTGACTTGATCGCCGAGGTCAACGACGCCGTGCCCGCCTCAAGCTGGCCGGCAAAACTTGCGGTGTTCATGCGGCCGTGGATACATGCGTTCCCCGCTCACTGCGGCACTTCCGCCAAGACTTGGCCTACAAACGATCCTGATGCCGAGCTTTCTGAATGCGGTGCGGGAGACGAGCATTGCACTGAGTTGGGCTTCCTGCACGACCGTATGAGTGCCTTAACCCAATGGCTAGCAGCCTACAACGGTTGTCGCGCGACTTGTACGCAGCCGACCTGTTCGGGTTCAAGTGTTTATTCCGTACCCGGTTGGGAAACCTTTACCTTCGCGTTTGATTGTCATCCAGGGCCTGCAATCGAGGTGGATCTGTTGGTGATTGAGAGCGAGCGTTTCTTCACGGAGGGAAATAGGAGCTTGACAAGTGTCAACGAGTGCGACGCAAGCTGCTGCGGATCGGGCCAGACTTGTGACTATGGATACTGCGTCTCGGGCGACGCGAGCTGCGCGAGCTCTTCCTGCTGCGACCCGACCCAGACAGAATGGGAAACCGCCATTACTCGTAAGCACGACGCGATCCTGGACCTAGTCTTTAAGCGACGGAAATGCGGCTCAACGGTGGATCTGGCACCCTTTTTTCCAGGAGTGTTAATCGATCGGTACAACCGATGCGGCGATCCGCTCTATAATTTTGACGAGGCCCTTGCCCCGAACGAAACACTCAGCAAGCCCATCTACGACCTTCCACTTTTCTGTGCGATGGAGTCGACGCTCTGCAATTGCCGCCGTAGAGCCGTCGGAGACCTAAACCAAACCATTGATTGCGACGAATTTCCCGATCCACCACCGATCACGCCTTGGGTATCCCTCGGTTCGGCGTATGTTCGCTGCCCGGACCAGTTGGGGTTCCCCACCTGCTACGATTGGCACGAGGATCACACATTGAAGGCTTCCCACGAACTTGGCCGACGTATTCACTTTCCGCTTTCGCTGGATACGCCGCCGGAGTTTAAAAGTCTTAGCAACCTTGTGATCTTTTGGCCTAGACCGTTCGAGCAGCGAATCCGCGGCAACTTTGCACGGCACTTCGCGGCGTACGTACGAGGCGCTTCGGGTCAACCGTTGGAGAACGATTGCAACAATAACGGTTTTTCGGATGAGTGCGACCCGGATGCGGATACCGATGGAATTCCTGACGCTTGTGATCCGTGCACCGACTCCGACGCCGATGGATACGGCGATCCGGGATTTCTCGTCAACACGTGCCCGCTAGACAATTGCCCTACAGTTAAAAACCAGAATCAAGCGGACACAGACCTGGACGGAATGGGCGATGCCTGCGATTCCGGTGGCAATGAATGCAGCACGGCCATCGTTCACGCCATCGACGTTCCTGATATGGTCGGCGACTCCGTGGTGGTCACGCTCGCGGGCGATACCACGGCTGCCACTGGACCGGACGGTTGTGAAGCTCTCCCCTTCCAAGGTTCCCAACCGGATCCGGGGTGGTGGGAGGCGTTTCAGATCAACGAGTGTGCCATGATGTATATTGATTTTTGCACGACCGATCCACCGATGCAGAATATGTGGAGCCAGCTTTTTGATTGTCCTTGCGGCTGCCCGATCAGCGCGAATTCGCCACAACAGGGGTTCGGGAACTCCAGTTGTTCCGACGGGAATCCAGCCGCCGAATTCGGGCCGTTGCCGCCCGGCACTTACTATTTCCCGATCTACGCGGCAAATCCCACACAACGTGGGAGCTATCAAGCGCACATCACAGTCCAGGCCTGTCCTCAGGCAGCTTGCTGCGTCGACAACAATTGCATCCTTGGAACGCGGTTGGATTGCGACGCTGCGGGAGGATATTTCCAAGCGCCGCCGAATCGCAGCACCGCCACAGTGTTCTGCCTTTCGAATACCTGTAATACAGGTGCTTGCTGCCACAGTGACGGCAGTTGTTATGACGGATTACCTGACTTTCCGATCGAGCTTGCGCAGTGCGAACCGTCTAGCACATTCTACGGCGCAGGTGCGTGCAATGGCACACCGAGCGACCCTAATCAAGCCAACCCGTGCCTGGAAGCGCAGGCATGTTGCCTGGCTGGTGCGTGCCACAACTTGACCGTCGCTCATTGCCAATCTCTGAACGGCATACCTCAAGGCCCATCGAGTCGCTGTGAAGGCGATCGCAACGGCAATGGGACGGACGACGTTTGCGAAGTTCTCGTGGCTGCCGCCGCATCAGCGCCGGATCCGACACTTCCCAAATCTCGATTTATCACGATCTCTGCGGGAGAAGCGTGCCGCAATCAGGCCATCCGCGTAAAGCTCGTGAACCTCTATGACCCGAATCCACCCCCGCAGGGAACACTGCCGGATTTCTCGGCATTTGAAGGAGAATATCGCTGGGTCGGTCCGCCGGTGCAGCATGTGGAAAACAATTTCCCGTCGACCTACGCCCCGCTGAAATGCACGCCGCACTTTATGGATTGGAGCACGGTCGGACCGGTACACGTGTACGGTGCAGAGATCATTCCCAGCTCGATATATGAAGTGCAAGTCATTGACATCAGTTGTGCGGAAGGGCTGAACATTGAATCGCACTATTCGGCGCCCCTGACGATCGCCACGGGCAAATGGGGAGACGTGGTTGCACCTTTCCATGTTTCGGGAGGCACGAATCAGCCCAATTTTCAAGATGTTGCTGCTGTTGTCAATAACTTCAAAGATGCTCCCGGCGCGCCGATCAATGCCTTTGCGCAGATGGGGCCCAACATCCCCAATCCGGTAGGGAATGTCTCGTTTTTGGACGTTGCCGCCGTGGTGAGTTCGTTCCAGGGGAAATCGTATCCCTACGCAGGACCCAGTCATTGTCCATGAACGGCGGATGTCAAAAGAGGATTGCAGATTCATCAGAATGAAAGGCTTGTACTGGACGAATTGTTCAGATTCAAAAGAGAGGCTCAAATGAAACAATTGAAAACCGTGACCGCGGTTATGGCGGTTTGCATGATGGGAATCTCAGCGGCGTCGGCGGCGACGAAATACGTGAAGGCCACGCCAACCGGCGCGGCGAATTGCAGCAGTTGGGCAAACGCTTGCTACCTAGCGACCGCACTCGCCCAAGCGACTTCTGGCGATCAAGTTTGGGCGGCGGCGGGCGTCTACGGGCCGTTGAGTCTGGTCGGCGGCGTGAAAGTGTACGGCGGATTCGCCGGAACCGAGACCTTGGCTTCTCAAAGCGACCCCGATCTCAACGTCACAACGATCGATGGGGCAGGCGTCCGTGCCGTGACGAGTTCCGGCAATAACAGTTCCACCGTGTTACGCGGTTTCACAATTCAAAACGGACACGATAGTTCTTTTGATGGTGGCGGAGGGCTTAGTGCGGTCAACTCCGACGCACGCTTTGTTCGATGTACATTTCAGAACAACAGTGCCGCATGGTGGGGTGGTGCCGCATCGCTCCGCGGAACCGGGTCACCGCAGTTCATCAACTGCATCTTTCGCAACAACGGCGAGAATTCGCAGGTCGCCACACTCGGGGCCGGGGCGATCTGGCTGGATGGTCCGTCCCCCACGTTTACCAATTGCCTTTTTCATGGGAACAAAGCCGGTGAGGGAGGTGTCATCGCCGTTCGCATTGGTTCGCCGATCTTTGCCCATTGTACCATGACCGGTAATCAAGGCACGGTGGGAATCGGAGGAGCGATCCATGACATCGAGGGTCATGCAGTGATTCGCAACTCCATTCTTTGGAATGACTTGGCCGCACAAGGCGGAAACGAGATCGCCAACGGGGCAATCGCTGTCTCCACGGTGGCCTACACCGACCTGATGGGCGGATTCACCGGAACAGGGAACATCAACGCTGATCCGTTGTTTGTTTCCCCCGCTACCGCGAACTACTCGATACAATCCACATCACCCTGCATCAACGTGGGTCAAAACTCCGCTTTGCCGGCCGATGTCGGAGATCTGGATTGGGATGGGAACCTAACAGAACTTCTGCCGACAGCTCTGAATCTTCTGGCGCGTAAGCTCCAGTTTGTCGTGGACATGGGGGCGAACGAAATCGTCTCCGGCGGCGGAAGCGGTGGGCTACAATATTAGTCGTTAGAGTCGGGTTCAAGACCAGTGGCCCCAACGGAAAAGCATCCGCGCGGACTGAGCGTCGCTCTTGCGGGTTTCGGACGTGAAAAAAGTGAGTTTGGAATGGAGAAGGGCGAATGGGACAGCAACAGGAAGGGCGAGGGATGTCGGGTCGATGACC